>JAYTUU010000015.1:0-11328 GCA_043744375.1 Rhodospirillales bacterium
CCGTAACGATCGGCTTCCAGCGCGCCAACTCGCTTTCCACATAACGCGCATATTGCTCCGGGCTCGACAACGGCTCGAGTTCGAAAGTGCCGGAGACCAAAAGCTCCTGGTACGACTTGTCGGCGCACAGCTTGAGGTTCGCTGCGGAGACTGTCGCGACAATTTCCTTCGGCACCCCCGCCGGAGCGAACAGGCCGATGAAGTTCGGCGCAACCAGATCGGGGAAGCCCTGCTCCACCGCGGTCGCCAGTTCCGGCGCCGCCGCCAAACGCTTGCCGTGCGTCACCGCCAGCACCTTGAGCCTGCCGGCGCGGTGATGCTCGGCCACGATGTTGGTCATCGCCGGAACAAGCGCGGGAATCTGTCCGGCGAGAAGATCGGTCAACCCGGGACCAGCGCCGCGATACGGCACATGAGGAAAGTCGGTGAGCCCGGTCTTGAGCTTGAACAGTTCGCCGGTGAGATGATTGAGCGAGCCATGGCCGGCCGAACCGTAGGACATCTTGCCCGGATTGGCTTTGACGTAGGCCACCAGCTCCTTGAGGTTGTTGGCCGATACCGACGGGTGAACCGCAATCGCGAAGGCCGTCACCGCAATCGGCGAAATCGGCTCCAGGTCCTTGAGCGGATCGAAGGTCGGCTTGGTCTTCAGCAGCGCCTCGGTGATGTGGGTGGTGGCGCCACCGAGCAACAGCGTGTAGCCGTCCGGACGTGAACGCGCGGTCTGGGCCGCCCCCACGCCACCGCCGGCGCCGCCGATGTTCTCGATGACCACTGTTCCAAGATGCGGCTTAATGCGGTCGGCCCACGGCCGTCCCACCGTGTCGAAGGCGCCGCCCGGCGGAAACGGCACGATCAGCCGTATCGGGCGATCGGGATAAGCGCTTTGCGCGAAGCCGCCGCGCGGCAACGCCGATGCCGAAAGCGCTGCCATTCCCGCTTTAAGAAGGTCGCGTCGCTTCATCGGATCCCCCCACCCAATGGCAACTCGTACGAGTTGAAAGCAATCCCGGCAGCCGATCAAGGGCCCTGCAAGGGCCATGGGGGGCGTTGCGGCAAATGCCGCAGCCTAGATTCTTGCGTTTGCGCATGTCCTTTTCGGAAAACCGGTGTCCACTTTTCCGGGACATGCACTACGATGCCGCGACATTCATCGGAGGACGCCATGGCGGAGCAGAAGGTCGCGATCGTAACGGGAGCCGGCACCGGCATCGGCAAGGCGGTATCACTCGCGCTCGCCAAGGACGGCTACGCCGTGGTGCTGGCCGGCCGCCGCGCCGACAAACTCGAAGAGACCAAGAAGGAAGCCGGCAACGCCAAGACCTTGGCGGTGCCGACCGACGTCAGCGATCCGGAATCGATCAAGGCGCTCTTTGCCCGGGCCAAGCAGGAGTATGGCCGGCTCGATCTCTTGTTCAACAATGCCGGCATCGGCGCGCCGGCGGTTCCGATGGAGGAGTTGCCGCTGGAGACCTGGAAGAAGGTGGTCGATACCAACCTCACCGGCATCTTCGTCTGCACCCAGGAGGCCATCAAGATCATGAAGGCGCAAACGCCGAAGGGCGGCCGCATCATCAACAACGGCTCGATCTCGGCGCATACGCCGCGGCCGGGGTCGGCGGCGTATACGTCGACGAAGCATGCGATCACCGGCATGACGAAGGCGATCTCGCTGGATGGCCGGGCGTTCGACATCGCCTGCGGACAGATCGATATCGGCAATGCGGCGACGCCGATGACGGCGCGGATGGCCAAGGGCGTGCCGCAACCGGATGGGACGACGCAGGTGGAACCGACGATGGACGTCTCCGCCGTCGGCAAGACGATCGTCTACATGGCCGGCCTGGGCATGGACGCGAACGTGATGTTCGTGACCGTGATGGCGACGAAGATGCCGTTCGCCGGGCGCGGCTAGCAGCAGGCTGGTCGGCCGCCCCGCGGAATTTTCCGTGGGGCGGCCGTCAGTTCGCCCAGAGTTTCCAGGGCGCCTCACCCGAGGCCCAGAGGGCTTCGAGAGTGTTGCGATCACGCAGCGTGTCCATCGGCTGCCAGAAGCCGGTGTGGCGGAAGGCAGCGAGATCGCCGTCGCGGGCGAGGCCTTCGAGGGGGGCGAGTTCCCAGGGTGTTTCGTCGCCCTCGATGCGTGCGATCACGTCGGGGTGGAGCACGAAGAAGCCGCCATTGATGAAGGCGTTGTCGCCAGGCGGTTTTTCGATGAAGGAATCGACGCGGTCTCCGTCAAGCACCAGCGCCCCGTAGCGGCCGGGGGGAACGACGGCGGTGACGGTGGCGCGCTTGCCGTGGCGGTTGTGGAACTTGATCAGGCTGGTGATATCGACATTGGCGACGCCGTCGCCATAGGTCATGCAGAAGCTTTCATCGGGATCGAGATAGCGGGCGAGGCGCTTGAGGCGGCCGCCGGTTTGGGTTTCCTGCCCGGTGTCCACCATGGTAACCCGCCAGGGTTCGGCGTAGTTGTGGTGGTAATGGACTTCGCGCCGGCCAGTATCGACCGTCACGTCCGATGAATAAAGGACGTAATTGGAGAAATACTCCTTGATCATGTGGCCACGATAGCCGAGGGCGATGACGAAATCGGTGATGCCGTGATGGGCGTAGATGTTCATGATGTGCCAGAGGATCGGCCGGCCACCGATCTCGATCATCGGCTTGGGGCGCAGATGCGACTCCTCGCTGATCCGCGTGCCCTTGCCGCCAGCGAGGATGACGGCCTTCACGACGCCACGGCCGCAATGCGCCGGAGGAAGCTTTTCGGCCAGTAGGTGACGCGTTCGCGCACCGCGCCCTCGTTGAAGGCGAAGCCGGGTTCTTCGAGGCGAAAGCGCGGATCGCGTTCGAGGAATTCCTCGACGGCGGAGATCGGGTTGTTCCACGTCCAGTCAGCCTGCGTCCGCGGCGCGCCGGCGACCTGGGCCATGATGCCATCGCAGGCAACGATGTAGGAGCCGGGGCTCACCAGGGGGGCATAGAGGTCAAGCTCGCGGGAGACGTGGTCGTGGCTGTGGTTGCTGTCGAGGAGGACGAGCACGACATCGCCGGGCTTGATGGCGGCGCGCACCTTGGCGACGGTTTCGGCGCGGGTAGAACTGCCCTCGATCAGTGCGATGCGCCCGGCCATCGGGTGGCTTTCGATCGCCGTGCGGTTATGTGGACGGATTTCGACGTCCACGCCGACGACGCGGCCCTTGCCGAGGGCGGCGAGGATGCCGGCGTAGAACACCAGCGAGCCGCCATGGGCGACGCCGGTCTCCACAATGACGTCGGGCTGCAACTGCCAGATGACTTCCTGGATGCGGATCATGTCTTCCGGCAACTGGATGATCGGGCGGCCCATCCAGGTGAAGCCGTAGACGTATTTGACGTCCCAGCCGCAGCGGAGCCAGGCGTTGGAAACGGCGGTGAAGGCCTCCGGACTGTCCATGGCGAGCACCGAGGCGCTGCCGTCCGGGCGGTCGATCGTGACCTGGCCTCTTGCTTCGTCGATGGTCAGCATGCGACCTCCTGTCGTTGCATGACGCCGCCCAGGGCGGCGGCGAGTTGGGGCAGGTCATCGAGAATGGTGCGCCGAGGCGGGCCGAATTCGATGCTGAGCCGGTTGGTATCGATGCGCGGGAAGCGCATGGCGGTGGCTGTTTCGTCCACCGTGATCGACCAGCCGAAAGCGCCGGTGAGCACCCTCGCGATCTGATCGTGGGTGGTATTGGTGCCGCTGGCGACGTTGTAGAGGCGCGCCTGGCCGCGTTCGGCGATGGCGTGCAGGACCGGCACGACGTCGGTCAGCGCCACGTAGTCCTTTGCCGAGCGGAGGTTCTGGCGCAGCGCGACGCCCCCGGTGGCCGCCCCTTCGGCGAGGACCTGGCCGAGGAAGCTGTCGGTGCCCATGCCCGGGCCGTAGACGTTGGACAGGCGGGCGGCACGCACAGTCGGGCGGGCATCGGACAGGCAGAGCGCTTCGCCGGCGAGTTTGGTGATGTTGTAGAGGTCGCTGGCCGCCGCCGGCTGGGCGACGAGTACGCTGTCCTCCCGGCCGGTGTCGGCGCGGGCGTAGACGCGGGTGGAGGAGAGATAGAGGAACGAGGCGAGGTCCGCATGGCCGAGAACGCGGCCGACCAGGCCGACATGGGCGTCGGCGGTTTCCAGCGGGCGGGCACGGAAATCGCCGGTCAGGCCGATGCAGTAGATGACGTGGCCAGCGGGGCGGCAATCGGTGAGGAATTTGGCCATCCCGGCGCGGCCGATGGCGTTCACGTCATGGCCGGCGGTGCGCAGATGGGTGGTCATGGCGGCGCCGATGAAGCCGTTGGCGCCAAGCACGGTGTATTGGCTCACGGGGCACGCCTCCAGCCGCAGATCTTCGCCGGAATACCCTTGGCGATGCAGAACGGCGGCAATTCGCCGCGCACCAGCGAAGACGCGGCGATGACGCTGCCGGTGCCGATCCGCGCACCGTCGAGCAGGACACAATTGGCACCGATCCAGACGTCGTCGCCGATGTCGATGCCGCCGCGGCTGGGGCGGAAGCCCTGGGCGCGGATCGGCCGGTCGGGATCGGCAAATTCATGGTCGACGGGGGCGAGGGTGCAGTTCGCGGCGATCAGCACGTTGGCGCCGATACGAATGCCGTTGCCGGTGTAGAGCACGCAGCCGCTGTTGATGACGGCGTTGGCGCCGATGGTGATGTCGCCCACGCCGCCGGCGGGTTTGATCTTCACGAAGGCGTCGATGACGGCGCCCTCGGCCACGGTGATGCGGCTGCCGCGGACGGATGCTTCGAGGTCCGCCAGCGGGGAGACCCGGGCGGTGGGGGCGATCTCGATCACGGAGCGGTTCCGGTCATGGCCGGACCATGAACGGGAAGGATGACTGAAAGGTTAGCGCGAGGACGATCGTGTGCGGAGGAAGCGATTCAGCCGTAGTGCTTCGGGATCAGGCCGTTCTCCCGTGCCTCGCGCTCCAGGCCCTCGCGGTAGTCGGGATGGGCGAGGCCGATGATCGCACGGGCGCGGTCGGGAACCGACTTCCCCTTGAGGTTGGCGATGCCGTATTCGGTGACGACATACATCATGTCCGCCCGGGTGGTGGTGACGATGTTCCCCGCCGTCAGGTTCAGCACGATGCGGCTCTTGCGGACGCCGTGGCGTTCATAGGTCGAGGACAGGCAGATGAAGGATTTCCCGCCGTTCGAGGCATAGGCGCCGCGCACGAACTGCGCCTGGCCGCCGGAGCCGCTGATGTGGCGATGCCCGTCCGACTCCGAGGCCGCCTGGCCCTGCAGGTCCAACTGTGTGGTGTTGTTGATCGCCACCGTGCGGTCGTTCTGCATGATCATGTGCGGCAGATTGGTGTATTCGAGCGGGCAGCAGAGGAAATCGGCATTGCGGTCGAGCGTGTCGTAGAGGCTCTGCGAGCCCAGCGCGAAGGAGAAGACGAGCTTGCCGGGATCGAGCGTCTTGGCGCTCCCGGTAATCCGGCCGGCCTTGTAGAGATCGGCGATCCCGTCGGTCATCATCTCCGTATGCACGCCGAGGTCGCGGACGCCGCTGTCCAGCAGCAGCGAGCACACGGCGTTGGGCATGCCGCCGATGCCGATCTGCAGGCAGGCGCGGTCCTCAATCTCGGCGGCGATCAGGCGGGCGACGTCGCGATCGATCGTGGTGGGCGGCGGGTTCGGCAGCGCGGGCATCGCCTGGTTGTCGCCGGCGATGACGTAGTCGACCTCGCTGGCGTGCAGGCCGTTCTTTGGGCCGAAGACATGCGGCATCGCGGTGCTGGTCTCGACGATCACGATGCGGGCGCGCTCGGTGATGGCGCGGAACCACAGCGCGTTGGCGCCGAAGTTGAAATACCCGTCGGCGTCTATCGGGCGGGTTTTGAGCACGACGACGTCAACCGGATCCAGGAAGCGGCGGTAGTAGTCGGGGATTTCACCGAGGTTGCAGGGGATGTAGTGGCAAATCCCGACATCGTGCATGCGGCGGTCATAGCCGCCGAAATGCCAGTTGAACCAGTGGAAGTGCGCACCCTCGGGATCGGCGACGAGCACCGCGCGCGGGCGGGTGGAGAGGCAGGCGCGGATCTTGACGTCCTTCAGTTCCGCCGTGCGGGCGGCCAGCGCGGTATCAAACAGATCGGGTTGGCTGAACGTCGCGCCGAAATCCACCCAATCGCCAGAGCGCACCATGGCCGCGGCGGCCGCGGCCGAGATCGGGCGCGCCTGTTTGATCATCGTCGCTGACGACATGCTGGCATCCCCTCTCGCGCGACATCGACCGCCGCATGGTGTCCGTTGGCCGGAGAGAAGTGCGCCACGTCGGGGAATGTCAAGGATTGACCAGGGCAATCGGGTGAAGGCTCAAGCCGCAATCAAGGCTCCGCCGGCGTCGTGCGCAGCGCGCAGTCGCGCGACGGGCCGAGGATTCCTTGGCTTCGCCAGCGCACCGAGCAGTGCGGCTATTCGGCGTCCGGCTTGCCACCGCGGGTGCGTTTGATGCCGGCGCGATGGGATTTCGCGTCGAGGCGTTTGAGGCGGGAGGCGTAGGGGGTTCTGGTTGCGCGGCGCGGGACCGGCGGGATGGCGGCGCGCTGGATCAGGGTGACGAGGGCGGCGCGGGCGGCTTCGCGGTTGCGGTCCTGGCTGCGGTGCTGCTGGGACAGCATGACGAGCACGCCGTCGCGCGTCAGGCGTTGGCCGGCGAGCGCTTCCAGGCGAGCGCGGACGGAGGGCGGCAGCGAGGGCGAGTTGCGGACGTCGAAACGCAATTGCACCGCCGTCGATACCTTGTTGACGTTCTGGCCGCCCGGGCCGGACGCGCGCACGAACGTCTCGGAGATTTCGCCCTCGTCGAGGCTCAGGCGGTCGTCGATGCGGATCATGGCGGCCTCCCTTCCCGGTGCGGCTGTGCGTGTGCGCGTCGCTATCGTAGAATGGCGCGCAAATGTCGAGTGCGAAGCGATGACCCAGCGCCCACCCCCCACCCTGCCGGCCGATGGCTTCAACGAGGTTGCGATGTGTCGCACCGGGCCGATGCTGTATAATCGGCATGACCAGTATGTCGGCACCTCATTGCGCAAATATGGCGAGTTCTCGGCCGGCGAGAGCGATCTGTTCCGCCAGTTGGTGGCGCCTGGCATGACGGTGGTGGAAGTGGGTTCCAATATCGGCGCGCATACGGTCGAGTTGTCGCGGCTTGCGGGCGCGCAGGGCATGGTGGTGGCGTTCGAGCCGCAGCGCGTGGTGTTTCAGACCCTGTGCGCCAACCTCGCGTTGAACAGTTGCGCCAACGTGCACGCCTACCAGATGGCGATCGGCGAGGCGGAGGGCGAGATCACCGTGCCGTTCCTGCCGCCGAACCGGCCGGCGAATTTCGGCGGGTTGTCGCTGATCGGGGCGACGGTCGGCGAAAAAGTGCCGCTGCGCACGATCGACAGCCTCGGCCTGGCCGCCTGCCATGTGCTGAAACTCGACCTCGAAGGCATGGAGGTCGAGGCGCTGAAAGGCGGCGCGCGGACGATCCAGGCGTATCGGCCGGTCATTTATGCCGAGAATGACCGGCAGGACCGGGCGGAGGAGTTGATCCGGCTACTGCTGTCGTGGAACTACAAACTCTACTGGCACACACCGCCGCTGTATTCGGCGACGAACTTCGCCGGGGACGCCGAAAACATCTTCGGCAATATCGTCTCGATCAACGTTCTGTGCCAGCCCGGCGAGCGCAACGTGGTGGTGAACGGTCTGACGGAGATCGTTCCCGCTTGACTGCGCCTATTCCGCCGCGAAAACGGGGGGCGCAAAAACGGGGGGCGGCTCGCGGTGCGACATGGCGATGGCCGCGCCGCGGTCGAACCCAATGCGGTAGCCGCCCTCCTCGTTGACGAGGATGCGCGCGCATGACGGGTCCGGCTCGATCTTGCGGCGCAGGCGATAGATATGGGTTTCCACCGTGTGCGTGCTGGCGCCGCTGGCATAGCCCCAGACTTCGCGCAGCAGGGTCTGGCGGCCGACCGGAGTGCTGCCGGAGCGGTAGAGGAACTTCAGCACCGCCGCCTCCTTCTCGGTGAGGCGGATGCGGCGATTATCCGTCGGGTCGGTCATCATGCGCGACCCCGGGCGGAAATGGTACGGGCCGACGACGAGCACGACGTCCTCGCTGGTCTCGAAGGCGCGGATCTGGGCGCGCAGCCGGGCGATCAGTTCGGCCAGGCGGAATGGCTTGACCACGTAGTCGTTGGCGCCGGCCTCCAGGCCGCGCACGACATCCTCCTCCTCCCCAGCCGGGGTGAGCAGGATGATCGGCACGCGGACACCCTTGCCGCGCAATTGCTCGCACAACGCCGCGCCATCGCCGCGGGGCGCGAGGTCAAGCAGGATGGCGTCGAAGCGCTGCTCGCGCGAGAGAGCCATTTGCAGCGCGGCGGCCGCCTCTTCGGCCATGGTAATCCGGAAGCCACCAGCGGTTTCCAGCGCCAGCGTGAGCGTGGACCGCAAAGCGCGGTTGTCGTCGACCACAAGAATATGCTGTTCGTCGCTCATCGCTCGATTCCCCTTGCGCAACACCTGACCCACGGCGCGGCTGCACCATCGCCGCACGTGCCCGCATCGTCTGTGACCCAGATCACTCCGACCGCGCATTCGCGGCATTCCAGTTCCACAACGCATGCATGCCGGCGCGGTGTGACGGCCCCTCGTCCTTTGCGCTAATCCAGGCTAGGCATGTGTTTTCAGCGACAGGACGCGCCCGCCGTGGATACGCATTTCTCCGACCGCATCCCCTCCATCGACAGCGTCGAGCACGGCCTGGGGCTGACCGGCTACATCAGCAACCGGCAGATTTCGACTGCACTCTTCCTCGCCATGCGCCTGGCCAAGCCGATCCTGGTCGAAGGACCGGCCGGCGTCGGCAAGACCGAGCTGGCCAAGGCAGCCGCCGAGTTCCTCGGCCTGCCGCTGGTGCGTATGCAGTGTTACGACGGTCTCGATGAATCCAAGGCCCTGTATGAATGGAAATACGGCAAGCAGCTCCTCTACACCCAGATCCTTAAGGAGAAGGTAAGCGCCGTCCTGCAGAAGGACGACACGCTGAACGCCGCCCTCGAACGGCTGAACGAGTTCGACGACATCTTCTTCTCCGAGCGCTTCCTCGAACCCCGCCCGCTGCTGCGCGCGCTGCAGGAGCCGCGCGGCGCCGTGCTGCTGATCGACGAGGTCGACAAGGCGGACGAGGAATTCGAGGCGTTCCTGCTCGAAATCCTGTCCGACAATCAGGTGACCATCCCAGAAATCGGCACCATCCACGCCATCGTGCCGCCCGTCGTGCTGCTCACCTCGAACAACACGCGCGACCTCGGCGACGCCATGAAACGGCGCTGCCTGCATCTGCATATCGGCTACCCCGACGCCAAGCTCGAAGAACGCATCATCGACAGCCGCATTCCCGGCATCGAAATCAGCCTGCGCAAGCAACTCGTGAGCTTCGTGCAGCAGCTGCGCGGCCTCGATCTGCGCAAACTGCCCTCGGTCAGCGAAACCATCGACTGGGCCCGCGCCATCCTGCTGCTCAACGCCACCCGGCTCGACCCCGAAGTGGTGCAGGACACGCTCAACCTGCTGCTCAAATTCGAAGGCGACATGACCCTGGCAGGACGCTTGATTGGCGAAATGACCATGAAAGCGCGCCGCGAGGCAGGTATCGAGGACTGACGGGTGGCCCGGGAAATAGCCCCCTCTTCAGCAGGCCGCTCTAAAAATAATGGATTCCAAAGGCCCCGCCTTTGGCGGAGGCGAGGCAAAGCCTCGCCGTGTCCTCCGACGCGCCGCGTGCGCGGCGACGGCAGAGCCCTGGCCTTCCTCCCTTACCCGGGCCTCCCGTCATGACCGCGATGTTGCTTGATCTGCTGCGTGCCGCCCGGGGGGTTGGGGTTCGGATTTCGGTCGCCGAGTCTTTGGACGCGTTTCGTGCGGCCGAGGTTGTCGGCTATGCGGATCGGCAGATTTTGCGCGATACGTTAACCTTGTCTCTGGCGAAATCGCTCGACGAGAAGCGGGCGTTCGAGGCGTGTTTCGACCTCTACTTCAAGCGCGATACGGTCACCTCGGGCGACGAGGCCCCTCCCCCGGCCGGCGGGCCGGCGGAGACAGAAGCGCATGACGGGCTGGCGCCGCTGTCATCGATGCTGCTGAACAACGACCAGGCCGGGCTGGCGGCGGCGCTGGAGGGGGCGGCAAACGCGATCGGGGCGTCGAGCATTTCGCTGTTCACCCAGACCAACATGTTCGCCTGGCGGATGCTGGAGCAGATGGGGCTGCCGGAGCTCGATCGCGATATCGCGGCCTTGCGCAGCGCGGAAGAAAGCGCGGCGTTGGCGGAACGCCTGGAGCAGGCGCGGGCGGCGCTGGGCAACCAGGCACGCGCGTTCATGGAACGGCAGTTGACCTTGTTCTCGGCGGCGACCACGCGCGAGATCCGCGAGGGCGCGCTGCGTCAGGTGCGACTGTCGCAGCTCGACCGCCGCGACATGGACCGGATGCGCGCGCTGGTGCGCGAGATGGCCAAGCAGATCGCCACGCGCTACAGCCGCAAGCGCTGGAAATCGCGGCGCGGGCATCTCGATACGCGACGCACGATGCGCAAGAACATGAGCTTCGACAGCATTCCGTTCCACACGATCTGGAAACGCACGCGCATCGACAAGCCGACGGTGATGGCGCTGTGCGACGTGTCCGGCTCGGTCGCCGCCGTGTCGCGGTTCCTGCTGATGTTCCTGTATTCACTGACCGACGCGCTGGCCGGCATCCGCTCGTTTGCCTACTCCAACCACCTGATCGAGGTGAGCGACATTCTCGTGCGCCACGAGATCGATCCGGCGATCGAGGAGGTGATGAAGGTGGTCGGTTTCGGCTCGTCGGATTACGGCCGCTGCTTCGCCGATTTCGCCGAGATCGCGATGCGCGACATCGACCGGCAGACCACGGTGATCATCCTCGGCGACGCCCGCGGCAACCGCAACGAGCCGCGGCTGGATATCGTCAAGCAGATATTCGAGCGCGCCAACCGGGTGATCTGGCTCAACCCCGAGCCGCAATCGCTGTGGGGCACGGGGGATTCCGACATTCTCCGCTACGAGACCTATTGCCACCAGGTGACAAGCTGCGGAACGGTGGCGCAGCTTGAGCGCATCATTGCCGAGATGATGCAGCAATCGCAGTAGGGGCTACGCCGCAGTCGCGGTAGGGACGCGGCTTACGCCGCGCCCCCCGCACAGATCCGAGCGTGCGCTGCTAACGCACTCGGCTCTTGCCTTGGATGTTTG
>JAYTUU010000016.1:0-10953 GCA_043744375.1 Rhodospirillales bacterium
TGTCAAGGAGAAATTCGGCATGGTGCCACGGATGAAAGCAGGGCAATCGGGTGAAGCACGGCATTGCAGGTCTCGGCACTCATGCTTCCCCTGATGGGCTCGCAATGACGGTTGAGCACCGCCTTTCCCTTCACCCGATTGCCCTTGGGCGGCAGCGCGCACGCTGGACCTGCGGTGCTGTGCCTGTGACACTCCGCCTTGTGAGTGATTCGGCCGCACGTGATGAGATGGTGGATGGGCAGGGTGGGCTGCGGCCGCATTGGCGCGGGCTGCTCGGCGCGCTGACGGCCTATGGCGATGGCGGCCTGGCCCAGCGGGCGGCGCGGCTGGACCGCGCGTTTGACGAGGAGGGCATTACCACGCTGTTGCCCGGCGCGGCCGAGGCCGATCGGTCCTGGCGGTGCGATCCGATCCCGTTGCTGCTGTCGGAGGGGGAGTTCGCCGCCATCGAGGCCGGGCTGGCCCAGCGTGCGCGTCTGCTGCAGGCCGTGTTGGGGGACATCTACGGCGCGCAGACACTGCTTGCGGATGGCGCGCTGCCGCCGGCGCTGGTCTATGCGAATCCCGGTTTCCTACGTCCGTTCTGTGGGCATCCGCGTGCGCCCCTGCTGCAAACCTACGCCGCTGACATCATGCGTGGCCCCGACGGCGCCTGGCGGGTTCTCGCCGATCGCACCACCGACTCGGCTGGTCTTGCCTATGCGCGGGAGAACCGTCGGCTGCTGTCGCGGGTGTTGCCCGAGGCGTTCCGCAGCTTCCAGGTTCGGCAGCTCAATTCGTTCTTCGATGTCTGGCAGGATGCGCTGCAACGCTGTGCGCCGGGTGGCAAGAGCAACCCCACGGTGGCGCTGCTGACCCCTGGCACGACCAGCCGCAAATGGTTCGAGCACATGTATCTGTCGCGCGAACTCAACTGCGCGCTGGTCGAGGGCGGCGATCTGACGGTGCGGGGCGGGGCGTTGTTCCTGAAATCGCTCAAGGGTTTGCAGCAGGTGGATGTGCTGCTGTTGCGGATGGATGGGCGGTCGGTCGATCCGCTGGAGCTTGAAGGCAGCAGCGCGCTCGGTGTTCCCGGGTTGATCGATGCCGCGCGCAATGGGGCGGTCTGTATCGTCAACGATCCCGGGGCTGGCGTGCTGGAGGCGCCGGCGCTGGCGGCGTATCTGCCGGGTCTTTGCCAGCGCCTGCTTGGGGAGCGGCTGGAACTGGCGAGCGTGCCGACGTTATGGCTTGGCGATGGGTGGCTCGGCGATGCCGGGTCGGGCGTGGGCGGGCAGGTTGTGGGCGGGCAGGTTGCCGAAAGCCCCAATCATTGGCTGATCCGGCCGGCCTTCGACGCCGCCCCGTCGCCGCAATCGCTTGCCGCCATGCCGCCGGGCGCGCGGGCGGCGCTGCTCGCGCGCGTCGCCGATCGGCCGGGGGATTGGGTGGCTTCGGCCGTGGTGCCGCCCTCGGTCGCGCCCGCGCTGGCCGATGGCGGTGGGATGGAGCCGCGCCCGGTGGTGGTGCGGCTGTTCCTGGTGTTCGACGGGGCGCAGTGGCGCGCCATGCCCGGTGGCCTCGCCCGCGTGATGGAGCCGGGCACCCCGCGGCACGGTCAGGGCATTTCCAAGGATGTCTGGGTGCTCTCGGAAGACCGCGCGGACATCGTCGGCCCCGCCGCCTTGGCCGCGCCGCCGCTGCGCCTGCGCCGGACCAGTGGCGATCTGCCGAGCCGGGTCGCCGATAATTTGTTCTGGCTCGGCCGCTACGTCGAGCGCCTGGATCGCGCCGGGCGCCTCGTGCGTGCCGCGGTTGTTCGCCTCGGACGGGGCAGCGCGATGCTGCCGCGCGAGGTCGCGGAATTGCAGGCGCTGGGCCGCTGCCTGGTGGAGGCCGGCGTGATCCCGCCCGAAGCGGCCGGCGCCAGCGCGACATCGACCCTTGCGGAGGCGCTGCTCTCGGCTGCGCGCGAGGGTGGCGCGATCGGCATCCGTTTCGCCGCCGTTGCGCGCCTGACCGAGAGCGTGCGCGACCGGCTGACCGGCGACATGTATGCAACGTTCACCCATACTTTGCGCACCGCCCGGGCCGATGCGCTTGCGGCTGGGCGGAGCCTCGATGGCCTCGCCCAGGCGATGGTCGGTATCCTTCGCTTCGCCACCGCGGTCGCCGGCGCTGCCGCCGAGAACATGGTGCGCGGCGGCGGCTGGGTGTTTCTCGAACTGGGCCGGCGGATGGAGCGGGCGCAGGCGGTGGCGAGCGAGGTCTCGCTGGCGCTCGACCTGCCGGCGTCGCGCATCGAGGTCGGGCTGCGGCTGGCGCTTGAACTGTGTGACTCCGCGATCACCTATCGCAGCCGCTACCTCAACGTGCTCCAGGCCGCCCCGGTGCTTGACCTCGTGCTGGCGGATCAGGGCAATCCGCGTGGGCTCGCCTTCCAGCTGGCGCAGATGCATGGCCTGCTTGATGAACTCGCGGATAGCTCCGGCTCCGGGGAGCGCATGGCCGTCGCCGCCGCCGGGTTGCTGGTTGAGACCGAAACCTTGGTGGAAGACGTGTTGAACGCGCCTGATCAGGCGGTGGCCGCGGCCGCCATGTCGCCGTTGCTGCTTGGCGTGGCTGGCGGCATTTCCGCGCTGTCGGACCGCATCACGCGGCGCTATTTTGCGTTGCTGCCGGCGGTGCAGACAGTCGGGCTCGGGAGCGCAACGGGTGTGCGCCGGGGGGCCGCATGAAGTATCGCATCCGCCATGTCACCACCTATGAGTACGACGACAAGGTCGATCTTGCCAGCCATCTGCTCCATCTTACGCCGCGGGCGCTGCCCTGTCAGACGGTCAGCGCGTCGTCGTTGGCCTATGCGCCGACGCCGGGCCGGGTCAGCACCAGCATCGATCATTTCGGTAACCAGGTGACGCTCGTTTTTCTCGATCTGCCGCATGACCGCTTCGAGGTGACCGTGGATGCGCGGGTCTGCGTCGAATTCCCTGCGCCCCCGCCGGCCGAGGCAACGCCGCCATGGGAGGCCGTCGCCGCCGCCGCACGCCTCGGTGGACGCGCCGGCTGGCAGGCGGCGGAATTCACCTTCGCCAGCCCGATGGCGCCGGCCGACGCCGGGGCAGGGGCCTATGCCGCCATCAGCTTCCCGCCGGGACGGCCGATCTATGCTGGGGTGCGCGACCTCACCACCCGCATCCGGCGCGAGTTTGCCTTCAAGTCCGGTGTCACCACCATCGCCACGCCGGTCTCGCGCGTGCTCGCCCAGCGTGCCGGCGTTTGCCAGGATTTCTCCCATCTGATGATCGCCGGCCTGCGCGCGCTCGGGCTGCCCGCGCGCTATGTTTCCGGGTATCTGCGCACGCGGCCGCCGCCGGGCGTGACGCCGCGTCTTGGTGCCGACCAGTCGCATGCGTGGGTCGGCTGCTGGCTGGGGCCGGATCACGGCTGGGTCGATCTCGATCCGACCAACGATCTGGTCGTGCAGGATGAACATGTCGTGCTGGCCTGGGGGCGTGATTATGGCGATATCAGCCCGGTGCGCGGGGTTATTCTGGGCGGGGGCAAGCATAGCGTGACCGTGGGGGTTGATCTGGCGCCGGTGGAGGCGAGCGGGTAGACGTTTAGGAAGCGCCTTCTTTTTGAAAAAAGAAGCAAAAACTTTTCATTCGTTTGTCGGGAGACTCCAATGGAACTTCGTTCGCTTGGCCGCTCTGGTCTTCAGGTTTCTGTGCTTGGGTTTGGCTGCGGTGCGGTCGGTGGGCTGATGACCCGCGGCGCGCCGGCTGAGCAGGAGCGCGCTATTGCTCGGGCACTTGATCTTGGGATCACCTATTTCGATACGGCTGCCGATTATGGGCGCGGTGAGTCCGAGAAGAACCTGGGCCGTGTTCTGCGTGTCCTCAAGCCAAAGCGCGCCCTTGTTGGCAGCAAGATCCGCATTCCCGATGCCGAGCGCGGCAGCATCGCCGCCTGCATTACGGCCGCCATCGAGGCGACACTGCGGCGCCTGGGACAGGAGCGGATCGACCTTTTTCAACTCCACAACCCCGTCACCAACGACGGCGCCGCGCCGACGCTCGCCGCCGGCGCGGTGCTGGACGAGGTGATCCCCGCGCTGCAATCCCTCCAGCGGGCCGGCAAATGCGGGCAGATCGGGATCACCGGCATCGGCGACGCGGCAGCCCTGCGCACCGTCATCGATGCCGGCCTGCTGGCCAGCGCGCAGGTGCCCTACAATCTGTTGAACCCCAGCGCCGACGCGCCGCTCCCGGCCGGTTTCCCGGCCCATGATTTTGGCCAGATCATGCGCCACGCGCAGCACGCGGGCACCGGCATCATCGGCATTCGCGTCCTCGCCGCCGGCGCGCTCAGCGGCAGCATGGATCGACACCCGACGGGCATGCCGAGTGTCGATCCGATCGCCTCCGGCCCCGACTACGCCGCCGACGTCGCCAGTGCCCGGCACTTCCTGCCGCTCGTTGCGGAAGGGCATGCGGGCAGCCTGGTCGAGGCCGCTATTCGTTACGCCATCTCGACGGACCGGATGAGCACCGTCCTGATCGGCATGTCCACCATCGAGCAATTCGAAATCGCGGCCCAGGCCGCCCTCAAGGGCAAACTGCCGACCGCCGTCCTCGCCCGCATCGCTGAGATACAACGCAGCCTGGCGGGCTGATCGCTCAGCGAAACGGCGCCGCCGCGCTGCGCCCGACGAGCGCCACTCCGATGACGAGCGGCAGGCCGACCACCGCCCATGCCAGGGCCGTTCGCACATCAAGCCGCCCTGCGCCGATGCCCGCATCGCCGCGGGGGGCCGTGCCACTCGCCTGCAAGGCGGCCACCTCGTCCGCCGCCATGAACCACTTCGCGTCCACCGGCCGGATCATGAGATTGCAGAACAGTCCTGTCACCAGCATGCCCGCGAGGATGTACAACGTCACATCATAGGCGAGCGCGCGGGGAACCCCCGCCGCGATCTGGGCCTCGCGGAGATAGTTGACCACCACCGGCCCCACGACCCCCGCGGTCGACCACGCCGTCAGCACTCGCCCGTGGATGGCGCTCACGAACTGCGTGCCAAAGATATCGGCGATATAGGCCGGGATGGTTGCGAAGCCGCCGCCATACATTGAAACGATTACGCAGAGCAGCAGGACGAACACGGTAAGATGCCCGGCATGTGCGCTCCACGGGGCCGCCGCATAGAGTGCGATGCCGAGTGCGAAAAATAGTGCATAGGTTGTCTTGCGTCCGATCCGATCGGACAGTGACGCCCAGAAGAACCGTCCGCCGATGTTGAACAACGACAGCAGGCCGGTGAACCCCGCCGCCACGACGGCCACCGCGTGTCGCCCGGCATCATCGAGCGCGCCGAACTCCACGCCGTCGCGGCCGATCAGCGCTCCGCCGAAAATCTCCTGCAACATCGGGCTTGCCATCCCGATCACCCCGATGCCGGCACTCACGTTCAGGCACAACACCGCCCAGATCAGCCAGAATGCCCGCGTCCGATGGGCGTCTTTCACGTGCACATGCCCGGTCGTGACCATCGCCGCGTGCCGCGCATTGGCAATGAAACCCGGGGGATGCCAGCCCGCCGGCGGTACTCGGTAGCCGAACGCACCGCCTAGCATGAACGCCAGGTAGATCGCCGCCAACACCACGAAACTCTGCCAGACACCGACCTCGCCGGGACCGCTGAAGCGCGCCATGAGCACTTCGGCGACCGGCGCCCCGATCAGCGCGCCGCCGCCGAACCCCATGATGGCCATGCCTGTCGCCATGCCGCGTCGGTCCGGAAACCATTTGATCAAGGTGGAGACAGGGGAGATGTAGCCTAGCCCGAGCCCGATGCCGCCGATTACGCCGGCGCCGAGCCATAGCAGCCATAATTGGTGTACCGCCACGCCGAGTGCGGCGATCAGCAGCCCACCGCACCAGCACAGGGCCGCGACCACGCCCGCTTTGCGTGGCCCCGAGCGTTCCAGCCAGCCGCCCCAGATCGCCGCGGAGGACCCGAGCACGACGAAGAACAGCGTGTAGACCCACCCGAGATCGGCCACCCGCCAGTCGCAGCGCGTGGTCACCAGCGCCTCCGGCAGCGTCATCCCCGGGCATACCACTGGCGCATCGACGCCAATGGCCCGCGACAAGGGGAGCCAGAAAACGCTGAACCCATAGGCCATGCCGATGCATAGATGGATCGCCAAAGCCACCGGCGGCACTAGCCATCGATTGAACCCTGCTGTCGCGGTGATACGCTCGCGATCGAACAGACCCGCCATCAGGCGCGCACCGCCTCGCCGGCGGTGAGCGCCGAGACGCGTGCCGCACAGAACTTGAACTCGGGAATTTTCCCGAACGGATCGAGTGCCGGATTGGTCAGCAGATTTGCCGCCGCCTCGGCGAAGCAGAACGGCATGAACACCATTCCCTCCGGCACGTCGCGATCCTCGCGGACGCGGATCTCGACGGCCCCTCGCCTGGTTTCCACCCGCGCCATCGCGCCCGCCGCGAGACCGAGCAGCCGCATCTGCCGGGGGGCCATGAACGCAAACGCCTCCGGTTCGATCGCATCGAGTATTTCGGTGCGCCGTGTCATCGAACCGGTATGCCAATGCTCCAGCACGCGACCGGTGGATAGCACAAGCGGGAATTCATCGTCGGGAACTTCGTCGGGCGGCGAGACGTCAGCCGGCACGATCCGGCCCCGTCCGCTTGCCGTCGGGAAGCCCGCGCGGAAGATGATGTCGTGCCCGGCAACATCCGCCGCATCGACGGGATACGTGACCGCACCCTCGCGCTCCAGCCGCTCCCAGGTGATGTTGGCGAAGGACGGCATCAGTTTGGCCATCTCCGCAAACACGTCGGCCGGGCCTGCATAGTTCCAATCCAACCCAAGCCGGCGCGCGACCTCCTGCATGATCCACCAATCCTGCCGCGCCTCACCGGGCGGGGGGACAACCGGGCGCGCCAACTGCACGCGCCGATCGGTGCTGGTGAAGCTTCCGGCTTTCTCGGCAAAGGCCGAGGCGGGAAACACAACGTCGGCGTAGACGGCCGTTTCGGTCAAGAACAGGTCTTGCACCACGAGATGATCGAGCGTGGCCAGTGCCTCGCGGGCGTGGTTCAGGTCGGGGTCCGACATTGCCGGGTTCTCGCCCTCGATATACATGCCTCGGATCGTTCCGGCCTTCGCCGCGTTCATGATCTCCACGACGGTTAGCCCACGCTGAGGATCAAGCGTTTTGCCCCATGCCGCCTCGAACCGCGCGCGCACATCGTCCTGCTCGACGGCCTGGTAGTCCGGCAGGAACATCGGGATGAGCCCTGCATCCGATGCGCCCTGGACGTTGTTCTGGCCGCGCAGTGGATGCAGTCCCGTCCCCGGCCGGCCGATCTGTCCGGTCACCAGGGCCAGCGAAATCAGGCACCGTGCGTTGTCGGTGCCATGCACGTGCTGGCTGATCCCCATCCCCCAGAAAATGATCGCGCTGCGCGCCGTCGCATAGAGCCGGGCCACTTCGCGCAACGTCTCGGCGGGAATTCCGCATACCGGCGCCATCTTCTCGGGTGGAAACGCCTTGATCCGCTCTCGCAACTCGGCGAAACCCTCGGTCCAGCCGGCGATGAACTGCGCGTCTGTCAGGTCCTCCGTGATGATGACGTGCAGCAACGCGTTCAGAAGCGCCACGTCGCTGCCGGGCTTGAAGGCGAGATGATGCAGGGCGTGGCGTGACAGCGTCTGGCGGCGCGGGTCGATCACGATCAGCTTCGCACCGTTGCGCTTCACCGCGTTCTTGATGAACGTTGCGGCAACCGGGTGGTTTATCGTCGGGTTCGCGCCGATGACGATGATCACCTCGGCATCGAGGGCGGCGGAAAACGGTGCGGAGACTGCCCCGGAATGCAACCCCTCCAGCAACGCCGCCACCGAGGAGGCATGACAAAGTCGCGTGCAGTGATCTACATTGTTTGAACCGAAGCCGGTGCGCACCAGCTTCTGGAACAGATAGGCCTCCTCGTTGGAGCCTTTTGCCGAGCCGAACCCCGCCAATGCGCGTGGCCCCTGCGTGTCGCGGATGCGCGCGAGCCCGGCTGCCGCAGTATCCAGCGCCTCGTCCCAGCTTGCGGGGCGAAAATGGGTCCAGGGATTGGCGGGATCGACCCGATCGCCGGCATGTTTTGGAACCCCAGGCAGTCGAACCAGGGGGGTGGTCAGTCGGTGCGGGTGGTGAATGTAGTCGAAACCAAAACGTCCTTTCACGCACAGCCGATTATGGTTGGCCGGCCCGTCACGCCCCTCGGCATAGATGATCTTTCCGCCGGCCACCTGATAGGTCACCTGGCAGCCGACGCCGCAATACGGGCAGAGCGAGTCGACCTGGCGGTCGGGCGTCGGCAGACGATGCTGGTCGGCATCGAGATACGCGGCCGGCATGAGCGCCCCCGTCGGGCAGGCTTGCACGCATTCGCCGCACGCCACGCATGTGGACTCACCCATCGGATCATCGAAGTCGAAAACGATCTTCGCCGCGGCGCCCCGATACGCCATGCCAATGACGTCATTGACCTGCACTTCCCGGCACGCGCGCACGCATAGTCCGCACTGGATACAGGCATCGAGATTGACGCGCATCGCGGCATGGCTGGCGTCGTGCGCCCAGCGTTCGGCCGCCGGAAACCGGCTTTCGACGACGCCGATCTTGGCTGCCCAGCGCCACAGTTTCGAGTCCGGATCATGCGCCGCTTCGCCTGCTGGCTGGTCGGCTACCAGCAGTTCCATCACCCCGCGCTGCGCCGCCACCGCGCGCGCACTTGCAGTTTGCACCTTCATCCCGGCCGACGGGGTCCGCATGCAGGAGGCGGCCAAGACCCGCTCCCCCTCGACCTCCACCATGCACACCCGGCAGTTCCCGTCGGGCCGGTAGTCCGGTTCGGGCGCGTAGCATAGATGCGGGATCTCGGTTCCCATCCGGCGTGCAACCTGCCAGATGGTCTCGCCCTCGGAGGCCGAAACCTGCCGTCCGTCGATTTCGAAGACGATGCTCATGCCCCGGGCTCCGCGAACAACGCGGGAAAATATTTCATCACGCTGGTGAGCGGGTTTGCCGCCGCCTGCCCGAGTCCGCAAATCGACGCGTCGCGCATGGTGGTTGCCAGTTCGGCCAGCAAGCCGCGATCCCAGATCGGCCGCTCCATCAATATCCGGGCCTTCTGCGTGCCGACGCGGCATGGTGTGCACTGGCCGCAGCTTTCGTCCTCGAAGAAACGCATGAGGTTCAGCGCCGCCGCCCTGATGTCATCGGCATCCGACAGTACGATCACTGCCGCTGAGCCGATCAGGCAGCCGTAGGGTTCCAAAGTTCCGAAATCGAGCGGAATATCCCCCATCGATGCCGGCAGGATTCCGCCCGATGCGCCACCGGGCAGATAGGCGGCGAATTCATGCCCGTCCGCCATCCCACCGCAATATTCCGCAATCAGTTCCTGCACCGTAATCCCGGCCGGTGCGAGCTTTACGCCGGGCTCGCGGACTCGGCCAGACACCGAAAAGCTCCGGATTCCACTACGTCCGTTGCGGCCATGCCCGCTCCACCACGCCGCACCCTTCTCCAGCACGTCGCGTACCCAGAACAAGGTTTCGACGTTGTTGATCAGCGTCGGTTGGCCAAACAGCCCGACCTGGAAAGGGAAGGGTGGCTTCTGGCGCGGCAATCCGCGCTTGCCTTCGATGCTCTCCAGCATCGAAGACTCTTCGCCACAAATATACGCCCCGGCACCGCGGCGTAGCTGAACCGGAAGCCCGCCGGCGGGCATGTCCGCCATCGCCTGGAGCAGCAACTCCCGCGCCGCCGGATACTCGTCACGCAGATAGATCACCACCTCCGTGGCCGCGACACTATGTGCTCCGATCAACATCCCTTCGAGAAACCGATGCGGATCGGTCATCAGATAGTGCCGGTCCTTGAACGTTCCCGGCTCCCCCTCGTCGGCATTCACGGCCATCAATCGCGGCCCCGGCTGGGACAAGACCGATCGCCACTTGCGGCCGGCCGGAAACCCGGCTCCGCCCATCCCGCGCAAGCCGGCCTGCTCCAGCCCCGCCAAAACCGCCTCGACATCGAGCGCGCCGGATCTAATGCGGTGAAGTAACGTATATCCACCATGCGCGACATATTCTTCGTAGCCGACGTGCTCCGGTATCGCGGCATGCACCTCTGCCGCCGCGACCATCGCATGAACGTCCGCGGCACTGACGCGGCCTACTGCGCGATGCCCGACTTCGAGTGCCGGCGCGTGGTCACATAAGCCGATGCACGGTGCCCGTACCACCCGTGCGCCCGTCGGTGGGTTTGCCGTCAGTTCGGCCAGCAGGTCCGCGGCGCCATGCATCGCGCAGGTGATGCTGTCGCACACGCGAACCGTCACGCGCGGCAGGTCGGCGTCACCCTCCAGCCGGACGTCGAAATGCGCGTAGAACGTCGCGACCTCGTAGACTTCGGCCTGCGACAGACGCATCAGCTCGGCGAGGGCGGCGAGGTGGCGCGCCGCGATTTGTCCATGCGCATCCTGGATCACGTGGAGATGCTCGATCAACAGATCCCGCCGCAACGCCCGTCCAGATAGCAGTGCGTGGACCTCCGCGAGCGCCGCGGCATCGACCTGCCGGCCCTTGGGAACGACGCGACCACGTCCTCCCCGTCCAGGATTCGCAGGGCCCTGACTTTCCATCGTATTTGCCACTCCGTTTCGCGAACTTATTGTCCGGCACGCAATCCGCACGCTAGCCCAACCGCCGCGCCCCGACAATCCGACCGCAGTTCCGGCAGCGGTTCTCAATGCGATAGACTCGCATTTGGATGAGCTCCCGGCAGACCGCCCTTCGCACCGGGTGGGATGCGGCACTGAGTCTCAAATGCCACATTTTGCGGATTTCTGTTCGCTCCCCCGCCGTTTGCAGCGATTCGC
>JAYTUU010000017.1:0-10945 GCA_043744375.1 Rhodospirillales bacterium
CACGGAGACGTCGAGTGCAGAGGTCGCCTCGTCGCACACGATCACGCGGGGCGAGGCCGCGAGCGCGCGGGCGATGGCGATGCGCTGGCGCTGGCCGCCCGAGAAGCTGTGCGGGAAACGCTCGGCCGCGTCCGCCGGCAGGCCGACGAGGGACAGCATCTCGGCCACGCGCGCGCGTGCTTCGGCGCGTGGCATGGGGAGGCGGCGCAGCGGCTCGGCCACGATGTCGCGGACGCGCAAGCGCGGGTTGAGCGAGGACATCGGGTCCTGGAACACCATCGCGATCTGCCGCCCCCGCGTCGTGCCCATCTCCCGCTCGTCGATCCGCAGCAGGTCCCGCCCGCGGAACAGGATGCGCCCGCCCCAGGCGACCGACGACCCCTCCGGTGCCAGCCGCAGAATCGCCCGCGCGGTGACCGACTTGCCGCAGCCGGACTCGCCGACGAAGCCGACGGCCTCGCCCGCGGCAATGTCGAAAGAGATCGCGTTGACCACGCGATTGGGCACGCCGTCACGGTTGAAACTTGCGGTGAGGTCACGCACTTGCAGCAGCGGCCCGGGTTCCATCACCGGCTCCCGACGTCGAGCATTTCGCGCAGCCCATTGGCCAGCACGATGAACGTCAACGACGCGAACACGATCGCCACCGCCGGCCCGATCACCGTCAACGGCGCCAGTTCCATGAACTGCCGCGCCTCCGCGAGCATACTGCCCCAGTTCGGATCGGGCGGCGGCGGGCCGAGGCCGAGGAAGGACAGCGCGGTCACCGTGAAGATCGTGTTCGCCAGCGTCAGGCTGGTCTGCACCAGGATCGGCGAGACCACCAGCGGCAGCACGTGCCGGACCGCGATCGTAAACTCGCCAACCCCGACGCTGCGCGCGGCCTCCACGTGGTCCCAGCGCTTGACGCTGAGCACCGGGCCGCGGACGACGCGCGCCAGTGTCGGCGTGTAGACGATGGCGATGGTCAGGATCAGGTTGCGCAAGGTCGGCCCAAGGGCCGCGACCACGGCGATGGCGAGGAGGAAGACCGGAAATGCAAAGATCACATCGAGCACGCGCATGATCACCAGATCGACCCGTCCGCCGATATAGCCGGACAGCAGGCCAAGGATCAGCCCGGCCGCCAGCGCGATCGCCACCGCGACAAAGGTGATCACCAGCGTGCCGCGCCCGCCGATGATGAGCCGGCTCAGCACGTCGCGCCCGATCGAGTCGGTGCCGAGCCAGTGCTGCATCGTCGGCCCATCGAGCGAGGCGGGGGAGGTCTTCGACGGGCTGTACGGCGCGATCAACGGCCCCAGCAGCACGATCGCCACCAGAAACGCCAGCATCACCAGCCCGACCGTCACCAGCAGCCGCCCCGCCTTCCGTGGAGACCTGCCGTCACTCATAGGACACCCGCGCATCGACCCGGGCATAGGCAATATCGACCAGCACGTTCATCAGCAACACGATCGTTGCCGCCACCAGCACGATCGCCTGGATCGCCGGGTAGTCGCGGCTGGCGATGGAGTCGAATAGATATTGGCCCATGCCAGGTATCGTGAAGATCGTCTCGATCAGGATGCTGCCGCCGAGCAGAGCCGCGAGTTGCAGCCCGGTCACCGTGATCACCGGCGTCAGCGCGTTGCGCACGAGGTAGTGGCCGAGGATCGTCCGAGGCCGAAGCCCCTTGGCCTTGGCGACCATCACGTAGTCCTGGCTCGACACTTCCAGCACCGCGGCGCGCGTGTTCTCGGAGATCGTGACCGAAACGGTCAGCGCGAGCGACAGGCCGGGCAGCAGCAGGCTGGTGACGTTGCCGAGCGGATCGCGCGCGAAGGCGACATAATTAAAAATCCCGACCGAGGGGAAATACAGCCCGAACAGCAGCACGATCAGCGTGGCGACGACGAAATTCGGCACCGCCAGCAGCAGGCTGTTCCACCCCCGCACCACCCAGTCCACGGCACCGCGCAGCCGCGCCGAGGCCAGCCCCGTGCAGACCCCCATCGCCATCGCCATCAGCCCGGCGACCAGCGTCAACTCGGCGGTCACCGCCAGGCGCGGCAGCAACTCGCCGGCCACCGGGCGCTTGGTGCCGAACGACGTGCCGAGATCACCGGTCAGCGCGCGGCCGAGCCAGGCCAGATATTGCTGCCAGACCGGGAGGTCCAGGCCGAGATTGCGCCGGATCATGTCCAGCGCCTCGTCGGAAATCGCGGTCGTGCCGGCCGAGGCCTGCGCGAAATCGCCCGGCAACGCGCGCATCAGCACGAAGGCGACGATGGACACACCGAGCAGGATCGGCAGCGTCAGCGCAAGGCGAACGCCGACCATGCGGATCATGGCCGCCTTCCGCCCGTGCCCCGTGCCCCGCCGCTACTTGTCGATCCAGGTTGTGCGCACGAAGGTCCGGATATTCGCGGCCAGTGGCACATAGCCCTTGGTATAGTTCCACCACGCCTCCCAGCGCAGCGGATACTGGTAGATGTCCAGCACATAGGCCTGATCGTTGATCCGCCGCTGGATCGCCATATAGGCGGCGGCGCGCTTGTCGCGGTCGAGCAGCGTGCGCGCCTCGATGATCATCGCGTCGAGCTGCGTATCGGCCATCCCCAGCGCCTTGCCCGAAGTGCCGGTGGAGAGGATGCGCGAGACGATGGCGTCCGGGTCCGGGCTCCAGCTCAGCGCGACCGACAGCAGCGTCGGGAATTCGCCCTTCAGCCACATGCCGATCAGCGGCGCCGTCTCCATCGGCTTGATCGCCACCTTGATGCCGGCCTCGGCCCATTGCTGCTGCAATATCTGCGCGCAGGCGACGTCGAGCGGGTTCGCTGCCACACAAATATAGTCGCCGAGATCGATGCCATTCGGATGCCCGGCCTCGGCCAGCAGCTGCTTCGCCGCAGCGATATCGGTCTTGTAGTAGGGCATCTCCCCGACCCCGTCATAGCCGCCGACATGGCTTTCCGGAACCATCGCGCCGACCTTGCCCGAGCCTCCGAGCACGGTCTGCAAACAGGCCTGCCGGTCCGTCGCCAGGCTGAGCGCGCGGCGCACCCGGACATCATCGAGCGGTTTCGCCTTCAAATTCAGCCAGATCGGGAAGGTCCGCGTCGTCTTGCCCGGCGCCGACATCAGATCGGGCGAGGCACGGACGATCTGGGCCGAGACCTTGGGGTCCTTGAACCAAGTCATGTCGATCGCCTTGGAGCGCAGCGCCGAGGTCAGCGAGGCCTGGTCCTTGAAGAAGCGGAACACGACCTCACCAAGATATGGCAGGCCCGTTTCGTAGTAATCGGGGTTCGCCTTCAAGGTAAATTGCTGGTTCGGCTGGTAGGACTCGAAGACAAACGGCCCCGTGCCGACCGGCTTCGTTGCCAACTCGCCAACCCCGCGCGGCACGATCACCCCGTTCGGGTTGGTTGCCATGTAGCTGAGGAACGCGGCATTCGGCGCCTTGAGTTCGAAGCGCACGGTCAGCGGATCAACCACCGTCACCGCCTTGATGGACGCGAAGATGGTGGCACTCGGGCTGGCATTCGCCGGGTTCAGAATGCGCTCGAACGTGTATTTCACGTCCTCCGCTTCGAATGCCTGCCCGTTGTGGAACTTCACCCCGCTGCGCAGCTTGAACACATAGGTGGTGTCGTCGGGCTGCGTGAAGCCGGTCGCGAGATCAGGCTCGATCTTCATGTCGGCGTTCCAGCGCAGCAGGCCGGAATAGAGCAGCGCGGTGAAATCGTAAGACGAGAATGCGGTGAGCGTCACTGGATCAAGCCCGATTGGGTCGGCATCCGCGCCGATCGTCAGCTTGCCACCGCGCTTGGGGGCGGCGCCGGTCTGCGCCATGGCGGCCGGGGCGGCACCCAGCGCGACCCCCGTGAGGCCGACCCCCGAGAGCGCGAGCCGCAACAGGCTGCGCCGTCCCAGTTCATAGGCCCCGGTCGACCACTCAGCGACAGGGTCCCGATCCACGGATTGCTCGTCCGACATGATGCTCTCTCCCTCTTGCTTGGCGGCAACCGTAGCGCGCGCCGCTCCATGCCAGCAAGGCGCAGTTCGCACGACTTGAGAAGAGGGCTGGCATAAGGCAGGCTGGCCGCTTGTTGGGGAGGTCCACTACGATGATCCGTATCGCCACCGCCGGCTTCCAGCACGAGTCCAATACGTTCTCCTCCGTGCCGGCCGACCTCGACAAGTTCATCCGTGCCGGCATTCTGGAAGGTGAGGCGATCCGCGAGGAATACGCCACCTCGCAATCCACCCTCGCCGGCTTCTTCGCCGCCGCCGCCGAGGCGTCCGACGTCATGCTGGTCCCGCTGGTCTTCGCGCGCCTGACCCCGATGGGCGCGATTACCGCCGAAGCGATCAACCACATCATGGATCGCATCATAACCGCACTGCGCGACAACGGCCCCTGGGACGCGATCCTCCTGCCGCAACACGGTGCCGCGGTCTCGGTTCCCTACCCGGACGCCGATGGTGAATTCGTCCGCCGCGTCCGCGAACTCGTGGGCCCAAACGTGCCAATCGGCCTCGCGCTCGACATGCACGGCAATATCTCCCGCCAGATGGTCGACAACGCCGACATCACCACGGTCTACCAGACCAATCCGCACATCGATGCCTATGAGCAGGCGCTGCTCTGCGCCCGGCTGACATTGCGGATGGTGCGCGGCGAAATCCGCCCGCGCACCGCCATCGCGATGCCGCCGCTGCTCGTCAACATCCTCCGACAGGGCACCAATGATGCCCCGATGTCGGACCTGCTGCGCATCGCCGACGAACAGCGCCGGCGTCCCGGCGTGCTGTCGGTCAGCGTGGTCGAGGGCTACCCCTATGCTGACGTGGCGGAGATGGGCATGTCCTTCATCGCCGTGACGGACAACGATCTGGCCCTGGCGGAGGATATCGCCGGCGCGCTGGCCGACGCCGCCTGGTCAATGCGCGCGGCGCTCAACACCGGCGGCACGCCGATCGAGGCGGCTCTGCTACAGGCCAATGCCGCGCCGGCCGGCCCGGTCGCGCTGTTCGATGTCGGCGACAATGTCGGCGGCGGCAGCCCCGGCGATTCCACCCTGATCCTGCATGCCGCCCGCAGGCTCGGCATGACCGGTCTGCTGCAAGCCCTCTGCGACCCCGATGCCGTGCGCGCCTGCCAGTCCGCCGGCATCGGCGGCCGCGTTGCCATGCCGGTCGGCGGCAAAACCGACGACCGGCATGGCGCCCCGTTCGCCATCGCGGGGACAGTCACGGCCCTCTCTGACGGGCGTTACGAAGAGACCGGCCCGACCCATGCCGGCTTTCGGTTCTTCAACGACGGCCCGAGTGCCGCAGTGCGCACGGATGACGGCTACACGCTGGTACTGATCACCAACCCCGGCGGCACGATGAGCCTCCAGCAGTTCCGCACCCTCGGCATCGAACCGCTTGATGCCAGGATCATCGTCGCCAAGGGGGTTCATTCGCCGCGCCCGGCGATCGAGCCAGTCGCGCGCCTGATGATCTGGGTCGCCACCGAGGGTGTCACCACCGCCGACCTCACCAGCTTCATTTATCACAACCGGCGCGTGCCGCTCTATCCTCTTGAGCCGATTGCGGAACGGTAGCGACTACGCGATCCGGGGTGACAGGAACTGCGCCCAGGCATTGTAGTTGTGGGGTGCGCCGGCGATCATCTCGGTTTCTAAAATGATATGATGGCGGCCGTGCAAGGCAGGAAACTCCAGTCCGAATTCGTGCTGCTCGGATGTCACCACCGTATGCTCGGCCCGGAATACTTCGCCGCCATCCTCGTTGGTGATCAGCACCCGGAAAACCACGGACGCCGCCTGCCGGCCGGCATGGCGCAGTACGGTCGCGAAGCGCGTATGCCCGTCCAGGGTCCGCGGGAAAATCGCCCGTGCTGGACGCTCGCCGGGCCCCTCAGGATGAAGCTGGCAGCAATCGCCATCGAAGATGAAGAAGCTCCAATTCGCCGCCGAGGTGTCCTGCAATGCGACGGGAAACAACCCTGGCTCGCTATTGATCAGCGGCATCTCCCGCGCCGCCGGATGGCGCAACGCACGGAACGGCACGTGACGCTCGTAGACCTGCACTTCGCCCTGCGTGGTCATGCCATAGTCCTGCCGATCGAAGCAGGCGCTGACTTCCTCCGAGGCGCCGGGAACGGCGGTGTCATGCTGCTGGACGAACAGCGTATCGAGGGTTTGCAGCCAGCGCTGGCCAGGGTCGGCAAACACCGCGCGCTCGCCGCCGAGAATGTCGCACAGGATGAAATCCACCCTGTCCCAGCCGGCGATCCGTAGGATCTCGGCCATCGAGCGGGCTGGAATTGCACGCTCCTTGTCGGGCAACTGGTCCCCCAGATGCAGGCCCCAGTCGCCGAGATGCCGGGCCTGGATGCCCAGCGCCGAACTGCTGTGCCAGGCCGCCAGGTTGAGCGCATGGATGCGCCGATAGGGCAGCGTATTCATGCACAACACGCGATAGGACGCCTGGTTCGGCTCGACGCACAGGATTTGCGCGGTCGGGAACCGGTGCGCGAGAAACACCGCGGCAAAGCCGACATAGGCGCCGAGGATGACAATGCGCTGCGGCGTCGCGCGCATCGGAATATCGTACATCGTGTCCCGAAACACGCGGACCAGCCCGAGCACGTCGGCCGTCCCGCATCGCAGCGACAGCGGCTGGCCAAGTTCGGGCAGGATCACATGCGTCAGCCCGGTGCGCACCGAGGCGAAGCGGATGATCTCGTCGAAATACGCTGCCCGGATCTGCACATCCTGGGGCGCCGCGATCAGGGCAGCCTCCATCTCCGCCTTGCGCAACAGGTCCTGTTGCAAGGCGGTCATCCGTGCTGCCGGATCGGCGCCTCCCACGGGCGACGCGGTGGGGCTGCCGGGGTTGGCGAACGTGTGGGGGTTGCCCAGTTCCAGGTTATCGTGGGCGGGAGGGGGGGAATTCATCAATGGCTCAGAGGAATGCATCGCCGCAGTGTCTCCGATTTCGCGACCCAACGCGAGCGCTGGCGGCTGGGGGTCGCCGTATTGTGACGGTTTCAATGAGTGAAAAAAAGAACATACGCGAAATCACGCATCGATTCCGCCCTTGCGGTCCAGCAAAGTCGCGCCTCCGGCGGCGTCGTGCGCAGCGCGCCTCCGGCGGCGTCTTGCGCAGCGCGCATTCGCGCGACGGGGCACGCCCCTTTGATCCCCGCGACTGCTGGCGCCGCAGGCAATGGACATCTCGGACCGCATTGCATCGCGCGGGAGTTTGGGCTTCGCCAGTGAATGCGGCGAGATCGCGGGTGCCTCATCCGAAAGCCGTCCGGCCGGCCGCGAGCAGTCCGGGGTTCCAAGGGCCACTGGCCTTTGGCCGCCGGAGGCGCTCTTGCCGTCGCTGCAAATGCACGCCCTTCCGTTGGCCAATCTACGAATCTCTGCTTAGCGCCCTCGCTTGATCGCGGCGTCGCGCCGTGCCGCCTCGGGAAGCCGCCACCCGGCCGCCTGCAAGCTGTCCGCGATCTGCCCGCCATGCCCGAACGTCATCGTGCCCAGGCAGATTTCCGAAACCTTCAGGCCGCTGCGGCCCATCCGGCGATACTCCATCACCCGCTCCCTTGTTCTGCGCCGATCCCCGCCAGCCACGCCCGCACCCCAGCGGGATCGGCGAATACATCCTGCACCCGCCAACCCATTCCGCCCAGGGCCCGGGCCGCGCGCATGCCGTCCTCGTCGGTGGTGTCGTCGCCGATATAGACCGGGACGCGGCCGAGGAACGGCGGATGCGCCATCAGCGCGTTCACGGCTGTCGCCTTGTCGGCGCCGAGCGGCTTCATTTCCCACGCCATCAACGCCGGCATGATGGCGAAGCGATCCTCGTGCCCGACAAGCAGTGCCGCCAGTGCCGCACGCAGCGCCGGCCCCGCATCGGGCGCCAGCCGATAATGCAGTACGAAACTCCGGTGCTTGCGCTCCAGTAGTGCCCCAGGCCAGTCGGCCGCCGCCCGTTCCGCCGCCGACAGCCAATCCGCCGGAAGGTCCGCCAGATCCGGCCGCTCCACGGCACCGCCAGGCGCATGACGAATGGCGCCGCCATGCTCGCCCGCCACCGCATACGGGACCGTCCCGAGCAGCGCATCGACCTGCGCGATCGGCCGCCCCGTCACCACCGCCAGCGCCTCGCCGCACAACCGGCGCGCACGATCGAGGCTGGCCAGCAAACCGGGCGGCACGACCACCGCGTCCGGGGTCGGAGCGATGTCGATCAGCGTTCCATCGAGATCAAGCAGCAGCGCCGCATGCGCCGGCAGGGTCACGGCCGGCATGCGGCCAGACGTATGTCGTAAACCGGATGCTCGATGATCGCGAGCGCGGGCATGGACGCCACCATCCAGCCGCGAAAGACAGCCGCACCCGCGCGGTCGTTGATATCCAGGAAAGCCGCCGAATCGGCCGCCTGATCCGCCGGCCGAGCCACGCAGCCGCGCAGAACGATCGCCAGCGACCCGAAGCGCAGCGTGTCGCCCACCTTGCCCGTCAGCACCGTTGTCCGCGCCGTCACCTTGTCGAGCGCCACCAGATCCACGGTCGTCCGCTGCTGCCAATCCCCGGCGACCGGCGTGCCCGAAACCGGCCCGCCTGACGGCGCGGATGGGCCTGGCGCTGGTACTGGTACTGGCGCTGGTACTGGCGCGAGCACAGGCGCTGCGGGCGGCTGGACAGGAGCGGGCGCGCCGGGTGCGGGCAATGCCGGGTCAGGCGCCGTCAACACCGGAAGCTGTTGCGACTGGATCACCGAACCCTGACCCGGCGTGATGATCGCAGGGATCTGCGCCGGCGCCGATGGCCGTGGCGCCTGCGCCGGCCCGAGCGGCGTGAAGGGCGAGGGCGCTTGCGCTCCCGCCGACGCAGCGACAACGAGAAATCCGGCCGCCAGCGCCAGCAACCTCATCGCGCCGCGCGCGCCTGCTTCGGACTGGTGAGCGTCTGCTTCGGACTGGCCAGCGCCTGCGCCATCTCGCCGAGGATCGTCCGCATCGCCGCCTCGTCGACGCCCATCAGCACCGCGTCCTCGAACGCATCCTGCATGACCTGCGCGAGTTCGGCATGGTTCTCCGCTAATGTGCGCAGCTTCTCGCGGCAGGACACCGGCGTGCCATCGGGCTGTGGCCATATTTTGGGCGCCGTCACTTTGGCGCCTGCTCACGCAGAGATTTCTGCACGTTGCTACTCAAGTCATTGACACTGAAGATAAATTTCCCAAGCAACTGCTCGAAGCTGATGGCGGATTGGGTAATCGTCACCTCCGCGCCGTCGGCCAGCATCTTGTCGTCCCCGCCGGGCACGACGGACAGGAACTTGCCCCCGAGCAGCCCGTCGCTGGTGATCTCTGCGCTCGAATCCTTGGGCAGCCGCAGATGCCCCTGCACGCTGAACGTCACCATCGCCTGATAGGTCTTGGGATCGATCCCCGCCTGCGTCACGCTGCCGATTTTCACCCCGGCCAGGCGCACATCCGAGCCGATTGCCAGCCCATCGATGCGATCGAACTTCGCCCGCAGGGTATAGCCGGTGATGTTGGTGCGCCCGGTATTGGCAACGGCATAGCCAAGGAATCCCGCCGCCACCACCAAGACCACGGCCCCGGTGAATAATTCGGTCAGGTTGCGCTGTGCCATTGCGGTGGCCGGGCTAGGAGCCGGGTTTCCAGGCTTCGTAGTCGCCCGTTGCCGCTGCCCGCTTGCCGCCCTCATAATCATGCCCGGCCGGGCGATAGCTTCGTGCCGTGCCGGTCGCGTTGGCCTCGTGCGGCGTCTGCCAGGCGCGCTTGCCGGCCTCGGGCAATGGCAGGTCGGTCGTGTAGTGCAACCAGGAATGCCACTCTGCCGGGACGCTGGAGGCTTCCGCCGCGCCGGCATAATCAACCCAGCGCCGCTTCGGCGCCGCTTCGCGCGCCCGGCGGTCCTCGTAATAGGTGTTGCCATTGCCGTCGCGGCCGACGAGGCGACCATGGAGCCAAGTGTGGATGCGCGTGCCAATGTTCATGGCCGCAAATATAGGGATGACCGGCGTCGCGGTCCATGGTCTCGATGAAAAACAGGACTATCCACAGGATTTTGTGGTTCGAGTTTGAATTCGACGCAAAATGTGCTTTCCGAGTCGTCGCTGTCCCCCTACGATCGGGGCATGAAGAAGCATCGGTCCACCGTCCGGACATGGCAGGGCGTGCGCATGCGCCGCACCACCGCTGCCCCCGACTCCGACTCCGACCCCGGCAGCGCCCATCGCGCGGTCACATTGCCCGTCGAATGGGACGGTGCGGCGGCTGCCGCGCTGGCCGCGCTGATGCCCGGCACCGGCCCGGTCACGCTGGCGGCGGCGGCCGAGCTCTGGGTCCGTCCGATCGAGGAACGCGCCCAGCGTGCCGGCCTCGACCTCCCAATCGCCGCGCGGCTGAACGAACTCCTGCTGACCCGCCGCGGCGCGCCGACCGATCCGATCTGGCAGGGCGAGACGCCGCTATGCCCGGGCTTCGTGCTCAACCTCGCCGCGTTCGCGGACCCGGAATACGGCTTCGACACGCCCGGTTTCGCCGCCGCCGTCGAAACCGCCGTGATCGCCCTCACTCTCGCCGCGCCGGCGGCCCAGCGCATCGCGGTCGCCGTGACCGACCTCGCCGGCATGCTTGCCACCCTCGGCCTCGACTACGACAGCGTGGCGGCGCGGCGCATGGCCACCGCCGTCGCCGGCGCCCTGCGCAAGCACGCCGACGCCGCCTCGCTGGCCATGGCGACCCGGTTCGGGGCGGTGGCCGGCGATCTGCGGCACACCGCAACCACCGCCATCCTGCCGCCCGGCCAGGCGGACGCGCTGCTCGGCGCCGAAACCGGCGGCATCGCGCCGGCTTTCTCGCCGCTCAACGACGCCGGCACCCTCACCCGCGCCGCCCGCGC
>JAYTUU010000018.1:0-36848 GCA_043744375.1 Rhodospirillales bacterium
GGGCTCGCAATGACGGTTGAGCACCGCCTTTCCCCTTCACCCAATTGCCCTGATCCGTTGGCGTTCCGGTGTGTCAGGCTGCTTGGAGTTCCTCCAGGAAGGCGTGCACTTCGCGGGCGAGTTCGGCGGATTGGGCGCCGAGTTTGCCTGCGGTGCTCGCCACTGCGTCGGACTGGGCGCCGGTCTGTTCGAGGGCGACGGAGACTTCGCCGATGCTGCTGTCGACCTGGGCGGTGCCGGCGGCGGCGTGTTGCACGGCGCGGGCGATTTCCTGGGTGGCGGCGCCTTGTTCCTCGACGGCGCCGGCGATGGCGGTGGCGATGTCGCTCATCCGCTCGATGGTGGTGCCGATCGAGCGCAGGGCGATGACGGTTTGGCCAGTCGCGGTTTGCATGCTGGTGATCTGGGCGGCGATTTCCCCGGTGGCGCGCGCCGTCTGGGTGGCCAGGGTTTTGACCTCGCTGGCGACCACGGCGAAACCGCGCCCGGCCTCGCCGGCGCGGGCGGCCTCGATGGTGGCGTTGAGGGCCAGCAGGTTGGTGCGTTCGGCGATGTCGCTGATGAGGCGCACGACGTCACCGATGCGGGTGGCGGCGTCCGACAGGCCGGTGACGCTTTGGTCGGTGGCGCGGGCCTCGCTGACGGCCTCGGCGGCGATGCGGGCGCTTTCGGCGACGCGGCGGGCGATCTCATCGACGGAGGCGGCCAGTTGCTCGGCATTGGCGGCCACCGCCTGGACGCTGCCGGTCGCGGCACGCGAGGCGCCGTTGGCCACGGTGAGCAGCGTGCCGCTGCGGGCGGCGGCGGCGGTCATCTGCGTGGCGGACGCGCCCATCGCCGTTGCCGCCTGTTCGACCGTGCGAACGACGCCGGCGACCGATGTTTCGAACCGGCGGGCCAGATCGACCTGGGCGGTCATGTCTCGCCAGGCGAACATCGGGCCCGCATAGCTTCCGTCGGTGCTTGTGAGGGCCGAGATGCTGACCTCGAAACTGCGCGTTCCCAGCAGGACGCGGCTGCGATGGGGCAGCGTGTCGGGGCTCAGGAACTGCGCCCGCGCCGCAGCGGGGTCGGCGAACAGGATGTCGATGTTGCACGCGGTCAGGTCACCTTCCGGCGCCACCCCGGCGGCGCGCAGCAGGCTGGTCATTTCAGGATTGGCGAAGCGGATGCCGAAGCCCCGCCCGGCATCGGCGGTGACGACGCCCAGCGGTATCTGCTCGATCATCTGGCTTTGCACGTAGGCCTTGCGGATGGCGGTACGAAGCACGTCAAGCGCTGCCGCCATGCGGCCGATCTCGTCGCCGCGGTTGGCAAAGCCGATGGCGATGTCGGTATCCCCGCCGGCCATACGCTGCACCGCGCGGGTCAATGCGGCCACCGGCCGGCCGATGGCGCGCACGGTCAGCACGCCGGAGACCAGCAGCACGAGCGCGATACCGGCGCCGAGCATGAGCAGGTTCTGCCGCGCGTGCTCCTGTGCGATCGCCGCGATCGACAACGCGGCTTCGGCGCGATCCTCGAAGGCGCGGCCGACGGCGCCGAGGCTCGCTTCGAGCGTCATCGCCGCGGTTTGCTCCACGTCGGAGTGATAGGCCGAAAACTGGCTCTCCGCCTCGAACAGGCGGCGGGCGGATTGGCGCAGCTTGAGCCCTACCTCGGCCATATCCTCCACGATCTCCTTGAAGTCGGCGGAGAGCCGCATCGTCATGATGCTGGGAATGTTGCTGTCGGCGGCGAGGTCGGCGGCGTTCACCTTTTCCGCCAGCGCGCTGTCACCGGAGGCGAGGAAGCGGTTGGTGGCATCGCGCATGTTCAGGATCGCGCTCTGGTAGGCGCGGATCAGCTCCTGGATCTCGTCCAGTTCGGAGGGGAGCAGGTCTTCGGTCGCGATCTCCCGGCGGACGGCGCCGACGGCGGTGTCGAAGCGGGACTGGATGATCATGAAGGTATTGTCGCGCTCGTTCAGCATGGCCGTGCGCAGCGCCGCCTTCTGGACGACCGTGGCGCGATAGGCTGCGAGGCCGGCGGTGGCGCGTTTGAGGCTCTCGACCATGCCCGCGTCGGAGGTCTCCCCCGATGTCGGCATGGTTTGTTCGAGCGCATCGCGGACGCGCTCGGACTGCTTTTCGGCCGCTGCGGTCGCCTGATCGACTCGGTCCGGTGTCTGCTGGAACTGCATGTCGCGGCTGGCGAGTTGCATGGCCCGGGCCGCGAGCAGCGCCTGGCCGGAGGCGCGTTCGGCGCTGTTGGCCGCGGCGGTGCGCCTGGCGAGGGAGTGCAGATCGTTCATGGCCGAGAACACCGAGGCGACGAGAATGCCGACCAGCAGCAAGGTGGCAAGCGAGGCCAGAGCGATTTTTCCGCCAATCGAGAGATTCCGCAGCATGGGCGTGCCTCGTTTGCATTCCGAATGCGCCCAGCCTCGCACCACAGGATTAACCGGCGATGAACCACGGCCCGGCATGCCTGGACAGCGCCCCATGGCAGGCGCATTTGTTGCCGCCCCCCTTCCCCGGAGCTTCGCATGCTGTTCGACTTCGATAATCTGACCGCCCAGGACCGCTACAAGATGCTGGTTGCCACCGTCGGCCCGCGCCCGATCGCCTGGGTGGTGACGCAGGATGCCGACGGCGTGATCAATGCCGCGCCGTTCTCCTTCTTCAACGCCGTCTCGGGCGATCCGCCGCTGGTGATCATCGGCATTGGCGGGCGCAAGCCGGGCGACGCGAAGGACACCGGCAATAATATTCGTGAGACCGGGCAGTTCGTCATCAACCTCGTCAGCGACGCCAACGCGCAGGCGATGAACATCACCGCCATCGATTTCCCGCCGGGGGTGGACGAGATCAAGGAAGCCGGGCTGACGACCCTGCCGAGCACCAAGATCAAGGTGCCGCGGATCGCCGAAAGCCCGGTGGCGTTCGAGTGCGAGCGCTTCATGAACATCGACCTCGGCGTCGATCGCACGCTGGTGATCGGCAAGGTGCTGGCGGTCCATGTGCGCGACGACTGCGTGCTGAACGCCGAGCGCGGCTATATCGACAACGCAAAACTCGACCTCATCGGCCGCCTCCACGGCGCCGGCTGGTACAGCCGCACCCGCGACCGCTTCGACATGCCGCGCATTCCGCTGGCGGATTGGAAGGGCCGAAGCTGACCCTGCGGCTCCTTCAACCGCTGCGCAATCCGCCGGTCACCCTGCTCTGGGGCGGGCTGTCGGCGGCGGCGCTGGGCGATCAATTGTTCGGCGTGGTGCTGAGTTGGGTGGCCGTCGGGCTGCTCGGGACGGCGGCTGGATATCTGGCCGCGGCGCAGTCGGTGGGGATGCTGGCGACGGCGGTGCTCGCCGGCGCCTGGGCGGATCGGATCGAGCATCGACGGCTGATGGTGCTGGCCGATCTGTTGCGGGCGGCGGCGTTGCTCGGAATTGCCGCGGCCTGGTGGATGACCGGCGGGCCGGTGGTGTGGACGCTGTTCGCCGGCGTGTTCCTCGTCGCCGCCGGCATGGGGCTGTATCGGCCGGCGATGCAGACGGTGGTGCCGGCGTTGGTCGCCGACATCCGCGAATTGCCGGCCACCAACGCGCTGATCGACACCACCGAGCGGATCGCGCGGCTGCTCGGGCCGGCGCTCGTCGGCGTGACCAGCGGATGGGTGCCGCTGGTAATGTTCGTTCTGCTGAACGCGGCGGGCTTCGTGATCTCGGCGGTGACGACGCTGGGGATCATCCGCCGCCTGCCGGCGCCGGCATCAGCGGCGCGGCGGGTGGGGGTGTGGGACGCGATCCTGCGCGGCTTCGCGGCGGTGCGGCGGCATCGGCTGCTATGGTTCGTGCTTGGCATCAGCGGGCCGCTGAACGGCGCCTGGTTCACCGTGTTCTTCGTCGGCCTGCCGCTGATCGTCGAGCGCGGCGGGGTGACGGCGCCGGGCTGGAGCGGGGGCGGGGGCGGGGGCGGGGGTGGGGGATTGGCGGCCTATGGGCTGATCATGACCGGCTATGGCGGCGCCAATCTGCTGACGACGCTGGCGGTCGGCAGCCGGGGCTTGCCGCGACGACCGGGGCGGATGGTGTTCGTCGGCAATGTCCTGCTCGCCGCCGGGATAGTGTTGATGGGGATCGCGCCGCTGCTGGTGGCGCCCGGGCACCTGTTCTGGTGGCTGTTCGCCGCCGCCTGCCTGGCCGCGCCCGGCGGGCCGATGCATGACGTGACGGTGGCAACTCTGCGCCAGATCGTCCTGCCACGCACGGACATGGCGGCGGCGATCCGCGCCTTCATGGTCGTCAACCATGTCGGCGCCCTGGCCGCGATGCTCGTCGCGCCGAGCCTGTTCGACACGATCGGCGTGGCGCCGACCGTGCTGCTGTGCGGCATCGTGATCCTCGCCGTCGCCGCCACGGGGCTGTGGCGGCATGGGCGCGAGGCGATGGCGGGTTAGAGGGCCAGCGCGGTCAGGAATTTCGCCCGCGCGGTCGCCGCCTGCATGATGAACATCTGGTCGGCGCCGCCGAGGATGAACTTCGCGCCCCACTGGATGTAGGCCTTGGCCCACACGTCATCGTAGATGCCGCCCATCCCCGCGAATTTGCCGTGTTTCTGGCAGGCGCCGATGACGGTGCGATAGGCCGCCTGGACTTTTTCATGGCCGACCTGGCCGGAGACGCCCATGTCGGCGCTGAGGTCCGAGGTGCCGATCAGCAGTACGTCGATGCCGTCCGTGGCGGCGATGGCGTCGGCGTTGGCGACGGCTTCGGCGGTCTCGATCATCGCGACGACGAGGATCTCGTTGTTGATCTCCTCCTGCGCCTGGGCGGCCGAGGGCGGCTGGAAACCGTAGACGGCGATGCCGCCGCCCCAACTGCGGGTGCCGCGCGGCGGGAAGCGCAGCGCCTGGGCGACGCGCTTGGCCTGGGCCGGCGTGTCGACATGGGGGATGACGATGCCGAGCGCGCCGTTGTCGAGCGCGCGGGTCGCCTCGTCGAGCGCGTCGAAGCAGACGCGGACGATCGGCGTCACCCCGGTCGGCAGAGCGGCGATGCAGAGCTGGGTCGCCTCGTTGATCGAGAAGGCGCCGTGCTCCATGTCGACGAACAGCCAGTCGAACCCGGCCGCCTTCGCCATCAGCGGGGTGGCGACGGTGCGCAGCGCGCCGGCACCGAAGCCGATGGACAGTTTTCCGGCCCGCAGCCGCTGGAGCGACGTGTTCTGGACGATCGGCATTGTGAGTCTCCCTGTTGGTCCGGCAAGCCTAGCCTGGATGGCGCGACATGCAATCCGCAGTCTATCGTCAAGGCAGGCTGACCTCGTCGCAGGTGCCCCGCCGTGCCGAAAGACCGCCGCCGTGCCAAAAGACTGCCGCTTCGGCAAGAACTGCGCCGGCAACAGCACCCGCCAGTATGGGCCGGGTTGAACGGACGCACGATCCACTTCGCCCGGCCAGCGTATCTACGCTTCGCGCAAATGCGGCAGGAACCAGGCCAGCAGGCCGATGGCCGGCAGGAAGGCGCAGATCCGATAGATGGTCTCGATCCCGTACTGGTCGGCAAGTCCGCCGAGCATGGCAGCGGCGATCCCGCCCAGCCCGAACGTCAGGCCGTAGAAGAACCCGCCCACCAGACCAACCCGTCCAGGCAACAATTCCATGGCGTAGAGCATGATCGCCGCGAATGAGCTGGCCATGATCAGGTTGATCACGACCGTCAGCACACCGGTCCAGAACAGGCTTGCGAACGGCAGGATCAAGGTGAAAGGCAGCGCGCCGAGGATCGAAAACCACAGGATGCGGTTGCGGCCGATCCGATCGCCCAGGATGCCGCCGCCAAGCGCTCCCGCGGCCGAGGATGCCAGGAACAGGAAGAGCATCAGCTGCGATGTCTGCACGGAAACATCGAATTTGTCGATGAGAAAGAAGGTATAGAACGAGGTGAAGCTGGCCGAATAGGCGTTCTTCGAGAACAGCAGAACAATCAGGATGATGAAGGGAATGACCACATTGGCCGGCGGGCGCGCGGCGTTGGCGGACATCGCGGCGGCCCCGGCAGGCTGCTTGCGCAGCGGCGTGATATCGGCGTGGCGTCCGGCGATCCATGCCATCAGCATCATCGCCAGCAGCGCGGTAATCGAGAACCAGCCCAGGCTACGCTGCCCGAGCGGCACGATGATGAAGGCGGCCAGGAGTGGCCCCAATGCCCCCCCGGTCTGGCCGCCGACCTGGAAGATGCCCTGCGCCAGGCCTTGCCGTCCGCCGGACGCATCGCGCGCCATGCGCGTCGCCTCGGGATGGAAGATCGACGAGCCGAGCCCAACGCAGGCAGCGGCGATCAGCAGCAGCCCGTAGCTGCTGGCGAAAGCCAGCCCGATCAGGCCGATCAGGCTGAATCCCATCCCGACGATCATGGAATAGGGCATCGGGTGCTTGTCGGTATAGAAGCCGACAGCGGGTTGCAGCAGCGAGGCGGATAGCTGGAAGGCAAGGGTGATGAGCCCGATCTGGCTGTAGTCGAGGTGATAGGCCGCCTTGATGATCGGGTAGATGGCAGGGATCAGCGACTGGATCATATCGTTGAGCATATGTGTGACGCTGAGTGCCACCAGAACGGAGATTGCGGCCCGCCTGGGGACGGCGACCGAAACAGCGTTGCTCATCACATCGACTCCCTGCTCATCATCAACCTGTTTATCGCCGATCTGTTTATCGCCGATCTGTTTATCGACAGGCCGACCGCTTCTAGCCGCTGGCAGCAGCGCGCACCAGCACGGGGTCCACCGGCCCAGGGCAATCGGGTGAAGGGAAAGGCGGTGCTTCACCCGATTGCCCTGCGCTATGATGATATTGTTCTTCTGAGGAGTAGCGCGCATGGCCACCGACATCCTGGACGACATCGCCCGCCGGCTCGACGTCAACGGACGTCACCGCTACGGCCTGTCCGACATCAACCAGATCGAGCATGGCCTCCAGGCGGCCTGGCTGGCCGAGCAGGCCGGCGACCCGCCCAGCCTGATCGCCGCCGCACTGATGCATGATATCGGCCACATGCTGCACGACCTCGGCGAGAGCCCGGCGGAGGACGGCATCGACGACCAGCACGAGGATGTCGGCCATGCCTACCTCGTCGCGCGGTTCGGGCCGGAAGTGACCGATCCGGTACGCCTGCATGTGGCCGCCAAGCGTTATCTGTGCGGCAAGGAGGCGGATTATTTCGCCAAACTGACGCGGGATTCGGTGCTCAGCCTGTCGCTCCAGGGCGGACCAATGACCGAGGACGAGATTGCCGCGTTCGAGCAGTTGCCGCATTGGCGCGACGCCGTGCGCCTGCGCCGCTACGACGAAGGCGCCAAGGTGAAGGGGTTGCAGACGCCGCCTTTGGCGCACTTCATGCCGTATGTCGCCCAGGTAGTCCGCCGACTTCCCCACCACCAGGCGTGACGCCGAGGCCCGCAACGACGGCCGCTTCGCCATCAGCCCCAATACCCGCGGCCGCGACACCGACTATCCGATCAACGACGACAACTCGCCGATCAAGATCGCCAACTTCATCGTCGACGGCTCCATCTTCACCACGTCAGCCGGCATGAACCCCACCCCCACTATCCAGGCTCTCGCCCTGTACGTTGCCAATCAGATGAAAAGCCGCCTCGCGACTCTGTTCGACTGAGGCGGGGTTCGACTGCGGCGGGGTTCGATTGAAGCGGGGTTCGATTGAAGCGGGCGGCGGGGAGCGTGCCGCCTATCGTTGCAGCGGGCGATACTTGATGCGGTGGGGTTCGGTGGCATCGGCGCCGAGGCGGCGGCGCTTGTCCTCCTCGTAGGCCTGGAAGTTGCCTTCGAACCATTCGACGTGGCTGTCGCCTTCGAAGGCGAGGATATGGGTGGCGAGGCGATCGAGGAACCAGCGGTCATGGCTGATCACCACCGCGCAGCCGGCGAAGTCCATCAGGGCTTCTTCGAGGGCGCGCAGCGTGTCGACGTCGAGATCGTTGGTGGGTTCGTCGAGCAGCAGGACGTTGCTTTCCGACTTCAGCATTTTTGCCAGATGCACGCGGTTGCGCTCGCCGCCGGAGAGAATGCCGACTTTCTTTTGCTGGTCGCTGCCTTTGAAGTTGAAGGCACCGACATAGGCGCGGCTGGGGACGGCGCGCTTGCCGATGTAGAGGATGTCGGTGCCGCCGCTGATTTCCTGCCAGACGGATTTGTCGGGGTCGAGGCTGTCGCGGCTCTGGTCGACGTAGCCGAGTTTCACGGTTTCGCCGATGCGCATGGAGCCGGAGTCGGGCACTTCCTGGCCGGTGATCATGCGGAACAGCGTGGTCTTGCCGGCGCCGTTCGGGCCGATGACGCCGATGATGCCGCCGGGCGGGAGCTTGAAGTTCAGGTCGCTGATGAGCAGGCGGTCGCCATAGCCCTTGTTGAGGCCTTCGGCCTCGATAACAAGGCCGCCGAGGCGGGGGCCAGGCGGAATGGTGATCTCGGCGATGCCGATCTGCTGCTCCTGCGACTTCTGCAGCAGTTCCTCATACTTCTGAATGCGCGCCTTGCTCTTGGATTGGCGGGCGCGCGGGGTGGAGGCGATCCACTCCTTTTCCTCGTTGAGGGCGCGCATGCGGGAGGTTTCTTCCTTTTCCTCCTGTTGCAGGCGCTTGGATTTCTGGTCGAGCCAGGAGGAGTAGTTGCCCTCGAAGGGGAAGCCGCGGCCGCGTTCGAGTTCGAGGATCCAGTTGGTCACGTTCTCCAGGAAGTAGCGGTCATGGGTGACCACCAGGACGGTGCCGGCGAAGTTGCGCAGGGTCTTTTCGAGCCAGGCGACGCTTTCGGCATCGAGATGGTTGGTCGGCTCATCGAGCAGCAGCATGTCCGGCTTTTCGAGCAGCAGCCGGCACAGCGCGACGCGCCGGCGCTCGCCGCCCGAGAGGTTCGTGATCATGGCGTCCGCCGGCGGGCAGCGCAGCGCGTCGAGCGCGATATCGACGCGGCGGTCGAGTTCCCAGCCATCGCCGGCGTCGATGATTTCCTGCAACTCGGCCTGTTCGGTGAGCAGGGTGTTCATCGTGTCGTCGTCCATCGGCTCGGCGAATTCGTTGGAGATCGCGTTAAACCGGTCGAGTGCGGCCTTCACTTTGGCGAAGGCGAGTTCGACGTTCTCGCCGACCGTCTTGTCCTCGTCGAGCTTCGGCTCCTGCTGGAGGTAGCCGACGCGCACGCCCTCGGCCGCCCAGCACTCGCCGCCGTATTCGGTCTCGATGCCCGCCATGATCTTGAGCAGGGTGGACTTGCCGGAGCCGTTGACCCCGAGCACGCCGATCTTCACGCCGGGCAGGAAGGACAGCGTGATGCCCTTGAAGACCTCGCGCCCGCCGGGGAACGCCTTGGTGAGGTCTTTCATCACGTAGACATACTGGTAGCTGGCCATTGAATGGCTCCTGCGGACGGATGGCATGGTGCGGAGGCGGTGTTCTACGGGGGCGGCGCCCCGGAGGCAAATTTCACCGTTGCATCTGCCGCATGGCCTGCCACGATGGCGCGGCAAGACGAGGACGAGAATGCCGAACCGTCGCCTGAGCGCGCGCGTGATCCGCCTCCTCGCGGGCCGGCTTGGCCGGGCGGGCCTGGTGATGCTCGCGGTGACGGCCGTCGCCTTCGCGCTGTTCCGCTTTGATCGACCTCGGACTCGACCGTCCGGTGGTCGTGCAATGCGCCAAGTTCGTCGGCCGCGTCGTGCAGGGCGATCTCGGCATCAGCTACCGCAACCAGCGGCCGGTCGCGCAACTGCGATGGGCGATGGCGTCGATCTGCCGCAGTTCGCCGACGAGTATGTGCGGCTTTGGTTCGCCAAGGTGAGGTGAGTGGACGGCGGCACGCATCTGGCGCCGATGTTCGTCGGCGCCGGAGATAGGTGGGCGCGCTCGACCCCGGTCAGCGCCGGCCGCGCACGGGTGCTGGGCCTGGGCGTGGCCGTCGTGCTGCACGTGATCGTCGGGGTCCGGCTTGTCGCGATACCCGGCCAGCGTCCGGCCGCCGATACGCCGGTGGAGATCGTGCTCGCGGAGGTCGTGGACAGAGCGCGCCCTGCGGAAGCCGGTCCGGAATTGGCACCGCCGGATTCTGATTTGGCGACACCGCCAGCCGATGTCGCCGCGCCGACCGAGCCCCCGCGCGTGCTCTCGCCCCCTGCGCTCGCTGTCGCCGGGCGCCCGCCCGCCGCGCGACCTGCTCCCACGCGACCATCGGCCGCACCGGCAAGCGCATCGCTGGCGCCCGTGCAAACGCCGGGCGCAACCCAGGCAGCGTTGCCGGCCGTAACGGCTGAGCTGATCTCAGCCTATCATCGTACGTTGCTTGCCCATCTCGAACGCTATCGGCAGTACCCGCAGGGCGCGCGTCTCCGGCGCGAGCAGGGGGTTGCGATGGTGCGGTTCACCGTCGATCGCGGCGGGCGGTTATTGGCGCTCGCGATGGACAATGGGTCGGGGTATCCGGCGCTCGACGAGGAGGCGATCGCGACGCTGCGGCGGGCGGAACCGTTGCCGGCCCTGCCCGCCGAAATCGCCGCGGGGCAGCTTGAATTCGTGCTGCCCCTGCGGTTTCAGGTGAAGTAGGGCGCGGGCAGTCCTACTTCTTCTTTTCCGAATAGGCGCTGCCGCCCGAGGCTGCGCGAACTTCGGCCGCACTGGTGGCATTGCGGAGTTTGGCGATGTGGATGGCCTCGCCGTCGAGCATGGCTTTGGCGTTGGCGAGGACTTGTGCGGCCTTGTCGGCGGGGAATTTGACGGCGCCGTTCTCGTCCATGTGGATGAGGTCACCGGGCGCTACGTCCATGCCGCCGACGGAGACGGGGACGTTGACGGCTTGCACGGCCATTTCGCCGTGGCCGGCGGTGACGCCGCCGAGCAGCATCTGGAAGTCGAGCCGGCGGATGGCGTCGACGTCGCGCGAGGGGCCGTTGGAGAGCAGGCCCTTGCAGCCGACGGCCATCATCGAGGAGACCATGATCTCGCCGGCGAGACCGGCCTTGGCCATCAGTTCGGCCGGCCATTTCTGCTGGATGACAAGGATGGTCGGCTTCTGCATCGCGTCCATCGCGTCCACCACGTCCATGAACGAGAGGCGGCCGGCGAAGTTGGGGTCGGGCAGGCCGAACACGCAGGTGACGGCGTAGCCGATGGTTGCGCCCTTTTCCGGGTAGATGCAGCGGATGGAGGTGTCGGTGTACCAGTTCTCCGTCCACGGATTGTAGAGCCCGAGGCAGAGGGGGTTTTTCGGGTAGGTGGCAACCACGTTGGTGATGGTCGGCGTATCGATCTTGCGCAGTTCGGCAAACAGCGCGCTTTCGAGGCGAGACGAAGCGGGGGCGGGTTTCTTGGCCATGTTACTTCCCTTTATCCGGCGACTTTGCCGGTCTCGATGAATACCGGGCTTTCCGGCAGACGGGCGCCGCCGTCGACCACGATGGTCTCGCCGGTGACGTAGGACGCATCGGCGCTGGCGAGGAAGACGAAGACGGTAGCGATCTCGTCGGGCCGGCCGAAGCGTTTGGCGGGGATGTATTTGGTCACGCCGTCCGGCCCGAAGCGGGTTTTGAAGCGGGCGATGGCGGCGGTGTCGATGTAGCCTGGTTCGATGGCGTTCACGGTGATGTCGTCTTCAGCCCATTCAAGCGCGGCGGTGTGGATGAAGCCGGTGACACCGGCCTTGCTGGCGGCGTAGGCGCCGGAGCCGGGCATGGTGACCTTGGGGCCGGTGACCGAGGAGGTGACCAGGAAGCGGCCGGCGCCGGAGGCTTTCAGGTAGGGGTAGGAGGCGCGGGCCAACGTGAAGCAGGCCTTGAGGTTGACGTTCAGCAGCAGGTCGAGCGTGTTGTCGTCCATTTCGGCGATGAGGTGGCGGCCGAAGGCAGCGGCGTTGTGGACGATGATGTCAAGCCGGCCGAACTCGGCGGCGACGGCGTGGACGAGGGCGGTGGAGGCGGCGTGGTCGCCGATGTCGATCTGCCGGAAGACGGCCTTGCCGCCGGCGGCGGTGATGAAAGCGAGGGTTTCCTCGCCGTGGGCCGGGGTGCGGGTGGCGATGATGACGGTCGCGCCCTCGGCGGCGAAGGCGATGGCGGTGGCGCGGCCGATGCCCTGGCCGGAGCCGGTGACAATGGCGACTTTGTCGGCGAGGCGGGTGCCCATGGGATATCTCCTGACTGATCCGCGCGACGATACGCTGGGATGTGACGGAGTTCCAGCGGGGGTGCACCGCATGGGCGCTGCGATAAGGAAGGCGAGGGCTCTGCCCTCGACCCGCAAGCGGCGCGTCGGACGACACGGCGAGGCTTTGCCTCGCCTCCGCAAAGGGTCAGGGACCCTTTGATCCCATTCCTCTTTCTTGGCTGCGCGAGCAGCCTTTAGTCAAATTCGGCTATCGTTCAAAGGCTGCTGACGCAGCCAAGAAAAGTATCGGATTTCCAAAGGCCCTCGGCCTTTGGCGGGTCGAGGGCAGAGCCCTCGCCTTCCTATTGGCAGGCGAGACATTCCTCGTAGTCCGTGCTCGCCGCTGCCGCCGCGACCATTGGCAGTGGCGCCATGTCATTGGCGATTGCCGACAGCATTTCGGCTGGACGGACGACCTTCTCGCTGACGTTATCGGCGCGTTGGATCGACAGGCTGCGGCAGTAGTAGAGGGATTTCACGCCGCGTTTCCAGGCCATCAGGTGGATTTGGTGCAGGTCGCGCTTGCTGACATCGGCAGGCAGGAAGACGTTGACCGACTGGCTCTGGCAGATGAACGGCGTGCGGTCGGCGGCGTGTTCGACGATCCAGCGCTGATCGAGTTCGAAGGCGGTCTTGTAGACGTCTTTCTCCTGGTCACTCAGGAAGTCCAGATGCTGCACGCTGCCCTTGTTCAGGGTGATGCCAGACCAGATTTCGGGCGTGTCCTGCCCCTTCTCGATCAGCAGTTGGTGCAGATGCCGGTTGCGCACCATGAAGCTGCCGGACAGGGTTTTCTGCAGGAACACGTTGGCGGCGATCGGCTCGATGCCCGGGCTGGAATTGCCGGCGATGATCGAGATCGAGGCGGTCGGCGCGATCGCCATTTTGTTGGAGAAGCGCTCCATGATGCCGTATTCGGCGGCGTCGGGGCACGCCCCACGCTCCTCCGCCAACTGCCGGCTGGCGGCGTCGGCCTGCGCGCGGATGTGCTTGAACATCTTGATGTTCCACACTTTCGCGATCACGCTCTCGAACGGCACTTTCTGCGATTGCAGGAAGGAGTGGAACCCCATCACGCCCAGCCCGACGGAGCGTTCGCGCATGGCCGAATAGCGGGCGCGCTCCATGCCTTCGGGGGCGCGGTCGATGAAATCCTGCAGGACGTTGTCGAGGAAGAGCATCACGTCGGCGATGAAGGTCGGGTGGTCTTTCCACTCGAACCAGGATTCCAGGTTCAGCGAGGACAGGCAGCACACCGCCGTGCGCTGCTTGCCGTGCTGGTCGATGCCGGTGGGCAGGGTGATCTCGCTGCACAGGTTTGAGGTGCGGACTTCCAGCCCGGCCAGCTTGTGGTGTTCGGGGATGGCGCGGTTCACGTGGTCGGAGAAGATCAGGTACGGCTCGCCGGTTTCGATCCGCGCGGTCAGGATGCGCACCCAGAGTGCACGGGCGCTGATCTTGCGGACGACGGAGCCGTCTTTCGGCGAGGTCAGCCCCCATTCCTCATCCGCCTCGACGGCGCGCATGAAGGCGTCGGGGATGAGGATGCCGTGGTGGAGGTTCAGCGCCTTGCGGTTCGGATCGCCGCCGGTGGGGCGGCGCATTTCGATGAATTCCTCGATCTCCGGATGCGTCACCGGCAGATAGGTCGCGGCCGACCCGCGCCGCAGGCTGCCCTGGCTGATCGCCAGCGTCAGGCTGTCCATGACGCGGATGAACGGGATGACGCCGGAGGTCTTGCCGTTCATGCCGACCTTCTCGCCGATCGAGCGCAGATTGCCCCAGTAGGAGCCGATCCCGCCGCCTTTCGACGCCAGCCAGACGTTCTCGTTCCACAGCCCGACGATGCCGTCCAGGCTGTCCGACGCCTCGTTGAGGAAGCAGGAGATCGGCAGGCCGCGCTGGGTGCCGCCGTTGGAGAGCACCGGTGTCGCCGGCATGACCCAGAGGCGGGAGATGTAGTCGTACATGCGCTGCGCATGGCCGGGATTGTCGCCGTAGAAGCTGGCGACGCGGGCGAACAGGTCCTGATAGCCCTCGTCGGGCAGCAGATAGCGATCGTTCAGCGTGGTGCGGCCGAACTCGGTCAGCAGCGCATCGCGGGAGCGATCGACATACACCTGGTAGCGCCCAGGCATCTGCACGGTGTCGAGAACGGCGGCTTCGGCGGGGGTCATGAGCATGTTCATATCGCTATCCTGCCCAATGGGTTGCAACCGTCAATTGAAATTTCACTAGATGTTGCCCCGATCCTGTCACGACTCCACAATATGGAGCAGTGCGGCACGGCGGCAACACATATTCCGGGAACGGAGTGCGAACATGCGGCGGCGCGCTGGCCGGCGCAAGGTCCCGCGACGGGTTTACACCGATATCCCCACGATTCGCGTTATCCACAGGCTGGGGGCGACTCTGAGAACCCGTTCAGCCCGTCCGCACCGCCGCCGTGAACGCTGCCACTTCCGCCCGATGCCCGGCATCGTCCTGCGGCACATGCGGCGGTTGCGGGAAGGCCGCGCGGTCCCGCCCGATGGCGGCGCGGACGTGGGCGCCGAGCAGGTGGGCGCCGAGCAGGTGGGTGCCGGGTTGGGCGGTCATAGCGGGCGGGTGCCGCACCAGTCGGCGATGAAGGCGGCGATGGTCAGGGTGGTCTTTTTCAACTGCGCGAGGTTGGCGCGCTCGTCGAAGGCATGCGCGCCCTCCCCGCCCGCGCCGTAGCAGATGCCGGGGATGCCGTAGTAGAGGCCGTACATGCGGCTGTCGGCGACGCCGGTGCTGTTGTGCGCTTCGAGCTTGGTGCCGAATACCTGTTCATGCACGCGGCCGAGCACCGCCTCCGCCTCGGTGCCGGGTTCGAGCACGTAGCCATCGGCCTGGAAGCCATTCCAGATGACCTCTGGCGGGTTGTTGCCCATGAACGGATCGTTGCCCGCCGCGCGCGCGACGGCATCGACTACCTGCTTGCGGGCGGTTTCCAGCGAGGTGCCCGGCAGCAGGCCGATGCGGCAATCGACTTCGCACCAGGCCGGCGTCGAGCTGCCCCAGTCGCCGCCGCGGATGATGCCCGGGTTGAACTTCACCGGGTTGGGAATGTCCTTGAACCAGGCGTGGGTTTTGGCGGTTTCGTTGATCTCGGCGGTGAGCTTGTAGATCTCCTGCACCAGCGCGTAGGCCGACATGATCGCGTTCGTGCCGGTCTGGGCGCGGGCGACGTGGACGGGCACGCCGCGCACGCGCAGGCGGAACCACATGACGCCGACATAGGCGCGGCAGAGCGTGTTGCCGGTCGGCTCCGGCACCAGGGCGGCGTCGGCGCGATAGCCGCGTGCGAGGGTGGAGAGGGCGCCGTTGCCGGTGCACTCCTCCTCGGTGACCGTCTGCACATAGACGTCGGATGCCGGGGCCAGACCGGCGGTGCGCAGGGCGTCCATGGCGAACACCATCGCGGCGACGCCCTGCTTCATGTCGTGGCAGCCGCGGCCGTTCATCCAGCCGTCGCGGATCACCGGATCGAAGGGCGGGAAGGTCCACATCTCCGCGGGGCCTTCCGGCACGACATCGACATGGCCCTGCAGGATGAGGCTCTTGCCCGCCTGTTGCGGGGACCGGACGGTGGCGACGACCTGCACGGCCTGGGTGTAGTCGGTGTCCATCACCGGGGAGAAGCCGGGCAGGTGGTCCATCGCGACCTCGGCCAGCGTGTAGCGATCCACGCTCCAGCCGCGGCCGGCGAATTCGCGGGCGATCCAGTCCTGGCACGGCCCCTCCTTGCCGCGGCGCGACGGGAAGCGCACCAGGGATTGCAGCCAGGCGACCTCCTGGTCCCAGTTGGCATCGACGGCTTTTTCGAGGGCGGCGAGCAGGGCGGCGTCGGGCATGACTCTCTCCGGAATGACCGCGCAATCGTAGCCGCGCTTGACCGGGACATCCACACCCGCCTCACTATTGGCTGCACCACGCGAGGCCGCCATGTTCACCGCATCCGCCGTCGATCGTCTGTTCTCCGGCTGGGCACGACTGGACAGCCCCGGTGCCGTTGTCGCCGTCACCCGCCATGGCGAGGTGATCCATGAGGGCGCCTATGGGATGGCGGACCTGGCGCATGGCGTGCCGCTCGACCGCCGATCGGTCATCCGGATCGGGTCGCAGAGCAAGCAGTTCACCGTGCTGCTTGCCCTGATGCTGGCGGCGGAGGGCAAGCTGTCGATGGCGGCCGAGGTGCATGACTACGCCCCGTGGCTGCCGGAATATCCGCATCGGATTACGCTGCACCACCTCGCGACGAATACTTCGGGGCTGCGGGATTTCCTGGAGATGTCGATCTGGAGCGGGCTGCCGTTGGCCGCTGGTGCGACAAGGCAAGCCTCGCGGGACCTGATTGCGGGGCATGGCGAGGTGAACTTCGTTCCGGGCACGCAGATGCTGTATTCGAACACCGGGTTCTTCCTGCTCAGCGAGATCATCGAGGAAGTGTCAGGCCGCAGCTTCAACGAATTGTTGGCTGAGCGGATCACCAGGCGGCTGGGGATGGCCGATACGCGGCTGCTGGCGCGCGATACCGAAATTCTCCCGCGCCTCGTCAACCAGCATCAGCGCGGCCCCGGCGGGTGGGAAACGGTGCGCTGGGGGTTTCCGCTGGGCGGCGAAGGGGGCATGGTTTCGACGCTCGCGGATATGGTGACGTGGCAGGCCGCGCTGGCGAAACCGCCGGTGGAATGGGCTGGTCATCTCGGCCGCATGATCGCGCCGTTGCACTATACCAATGGGACCGAGACGCTGTATCGGATGGGTCTGGTGGTCGATCGCTATCGTGGCATTCGCGGCATCGGGCATGGCGGGGGCGTGGCCGGGGGCAAGTCGGAATCGATCCGGTTTCCTGACCAGGGGCTGGGCGTGGTGATCCTTGGCAATCTTGCCGAGATGAACCCGTTCTCGCTGGCGCGGCGGATTGCCGATGTGGCTTTGGACACGGCAATGGTGCCGGCTTTTCCGTCCGCCGCACGGGAGCGTCTTGGCGCCGCCGCCGGGCTGTATCGCGAGGAGGGGGGCGGCGAGGTTTTCGCGATCAGCGCGAGCGACGGCGTGGCGTTTTTTACCAGCACGGGCGGGAGTACGCAGCTTGACGAGATCGCCCCGGGGGTGTTCGCGCCGGAGCGGCCGACGATGCATCTGACTTTGAGCCAGGGCGCCGATGCGACGATCATCGTTACCGCCTGTGGAGTGCGGCAGATTTTCCGCCGCGTTGCAGCGACGGCCAGGCCGCGCGATCTGTCGGGACGCTACGCCAACACGACGCTTGGCCTCGATGCGCGGATCGACGGGGCGGCGCTGCTTGTCCGTTCCGATGTCGGGGCGTTGCGTGTCGATCTTGTTTGGATCGATGACGATCTGCTGCTGGCGCGGGCGCAGGGCACCAGCAGCGGATGGATGGGGAGCCTTCGGGTGATCGGGGACGGGTTCGTGCTGACGACGGATCGGACGAAGGGGCTGGTGTTTCGGGCGGAGCAGCGGCGAGGCTAGGGACGGGGCTAGCCCGCCTTTGCCACCTCCGCGAGGTAGGACATCGCGGCGTCGACGCCGCCGGCTGCGTGGGGGACGCCGTTCATTTTGAGGGCCATTTCGACAACGGAGAGGGTGCCGAGGATCATCGGTTCGTTGAGGTCGCCGAGGTGGCCGATGCGGAAGACTTTGCCGCCGAGGATGGACAGGCCGCCGCCGAGCGAGACGTTGAAGCGGGACATGGCGGTTTTGCGGATGGTTTCGGCGTCGAAGCCTTCGGGCATCAGGACGGCGGTGACGCTGTCGGAGTAGCGGGCGGGGTTGGAGCAGTAGAGTTGCGGTCCGTTATTGCCGGACCAGTGTTGCACGCAGCGGCGCACCGCTTCGCCGAGGCGGGTGTGGCGGGCGAGGACGTCCTCCAGGCCTTCTTCGTCATGGATCAGGCGGAGGGCTTCCTGCAGGCCGAAGAAGAAGCTGGTCGGCACGGTGCCGATGAAGCTTTTATGCGGACGGGTCAGCATGTTCGTCCAGTTGAAGTAGTGCTTCGGCAGGGTGGAGGATTTGTGGACCTCCATCGCCTTGGCGGAGACGCCGGTGAAGGAGAGGCCGGTGGGCAGCATCAGGCCCTTCTGGCTGCCGCCGACGGCGCAGTCGATGCCCCATTCGTCCATGCGGAAGTCGATCGAGCCGAGGGAGGAGATGGTGTCGGCGAGGAGGAGGGCGGGGTGGCCGGCGGCGTCGATGGCGGCGCGGATGGCTTTGATCGGCAGGACCATGCCGGTGGCGGTTTCGTTGTGGACGGCGCAGACGGCTTTGATCTTGCGGCCGGTGTCGGCGGCGAGGGCGGCCTGGACGGCGGCGGGGTCGGCGCCGGTGCGCCAGTCGGCAGCGACGGTTTGCACCTCGATGCCGAGGCCGGCGGCCATGCGGCCCCAGCTTTCGGAGAAGTTGCCGGTTTCGATGATGAGGATGCGGTCGCCCTGGGAGAGGAGGTTGACCAGGCTGGCTTCCCAGGCGGCGTGGCCGGAGCCGGTGTAGAGGAAGAGGTTCTGCTCAGTGCGCAGGACGCGCTTGAGGCCGGCGACGCAGCGGTCGTAGAGGGCGATGAAATCGGCGTCCATGAAATCGACGGCGTGGTGGGCCTGGGCGTGCAGGATGCTGTCGGGAATGTTGGTCGGGCCGGGGTTGGCGAAGAACAGGCGTCCGCGGGGTTTCTTGGTCATTTGATGTCGCTCCTCTCCGCCCGCCGGGAGAGGCGGGTTCATGGGCGGCATTAGCGGCAGGACGCGGGGGTGCCGCAAGCCCGGCTGGCGCAAGGCGGCGATGCCGGGGGGTCGGGTGGTGTGGGGGCGGGCGGTGGGGGGCGGCGGCGAGGAGGCCGGAGGAAGGGAGCGGTGGTGGAGGGGAGCGCTTTCGCGGAGGAAGGGGGGGTGGTGGAGGGGAGCGCTTTCGCGGAGGAAGGGGGTGGTGGTGGAGGGGAGCGCTTTCGCGGTTCTAAGGAGAACCGCTGTCGCTCCCGTCGCCGCTCCGCTTTGCTGCGCGTCTGGTCATTCCCACTCGATCGTCCCCGGCGGTTTACTGGTGATGTCGTAGGTAACTCGGTTGATGCCGCGGGCTTCGTTGACGATGCGGTTGGCGACGCGGCTTAGGAATTCCATGGAGAAGGGGTAGATGTCGGCGGTCATGCCGTCGGTGCTGGTGACGGCGCGCAGGGCGCAGGCCATGTCGTAGGTGCGGCCGTCGCCCATGACGCCGACGGTGCGGACGGGGAGGAGGACGACGAAGGCTTGCCAGATGGCGTCGTAGAGGCCGGCGTTGCGGATTTCTTCCAAGAATATCGTGTCGGCGCGGCGGAGGAGGTTGGCTTTTTCGCGGGTGATGGCGCCGGGGATGCGGATGGCGAGGCCGGGGCCGGGGAATGGGTGGCGGCCGACGATGATTTCGGGGATGTTCAACTCGCGGCCGAGGATGCGGACTTCGTCCTTGAAGAGTTCGCGCAGAGGTTCGACGAGTTGCATGCGCATGCGGTCGGGCAGGCCGCCGACGTTGTGGTGGGATTTGATGGTGACGCTGGGGCCGCCGGTGAAGGAGACGCTTTCGATGACGTCGGGGTAGAGGGTGCCTTGGGCGAGGAAGTCGGCGCCGCCGATTTTGTTGGCTTCTTCCTCGAAGACTTCGATGAAGAGGCGGCCGATGGTTTTGCGTTTGATTTCGGGGTCGGTGACGCCGTCGAGCGCGTCGAGGAAGAGGTCGGCGGCGTCGCGGTGGACGAGTTTGATATTGAAGCGGTCGCGGAAGGTGGCGACGACGTCGTCGGCTTCGCCGGCGCGCAGGAGGCCGTGGTCGACGAAGATGCAGGTGAGTTGGTCGCCGATGGCTTCGTGGATGAGGACGGCGGCGACGGAACTGTCGACGCCGCCGGAGAGGCCGCAGATCACCCTGCCCTGCCCTACTTGGGCGCGGATCCTGGCGATCTGGGCGTCGCGGAAGCCGCCCATGGTCCAGTCGCCGCCGCAGCCGGCGACGGTGTGGACGAAATTGCGCAGGAGTTGGGCGCCGTGGGGGGTGTGGACGACTTCGGGGTGGAACATCAGGCCGTAGAATTTGCGGGTGTCGTCGGCGAAGGCGGCGAAGGGGGCGCCTTCGGAGGTGCCAACGACGCGGAAGCCGGGGGGGAGGCGGGTGACGCGGTCGCCGTGGCTCATCCAGACCTGTTCGCGGTCGCCGGGGGACCAGACGCCCTGGAAGAGGGTGCAGGGTTCGAGGACATCAACGAAGGCGCGGCCGAATTCTCGGTGGTCGGAGGGTTCGCAGGCGCCGCCGAGTTGTTCGCACATGGTCATCTGGCCGTAGCAGATGCCGAGGACGGGGATGCCGAGGGTGAAGACCAGGCCGGGGGCGCGGGGAGAGTTGCCTTCGGGGACGCTGGCGGGGCCGCCGGAGAGGATGATGGCGCGGGGGGCGAAGGCGGTGATGCGGGCGGGGTCGGTGTTGTAGGGGAGGATTTCGCAGTAGACACCGGCCTCGCGGATGCGGCGCGCGATCAGCTGGGTCACCTGGCTGCCGAAATCGAGGATGAGGATTTTTTCGGCGATGGCGGTGGTGGTGGCGGTGGTAGCGGTCATTTTTGGGGCACTCGGTGGTTCACGGTGCGGGCTCTTGCAGCACGCATGGGGGCGGTTCGCAAGGGTTCATCGCGCAATCCAGCCGCCCGGGATGATTGCGGGCGGGGCTTGGCGGCGCTAGCGTGGTGGGAGGCGGGGGTGAACCCGCATTCTGCCGTATAGGGAGACATGCCATGATCCGTCGTCGCCAACTTCTCGCCGCTTCCGCCGGGCTGCTTGCCGCGCCGGCGATTGTCGAGCGTGCGAATGCGCAGAGCAAGTTCGACTGGAAGCAGGCGAAGGGGACCAAGCTGGAGGTCAATTTCGGCAAGCATCCGTCGGCCGATGTGATGCAGGCGCGGCAGAAGGAGTTCGAGGAGCTGACGGGGATCAAGGTTGGGTCCGAGCAGATCCCGGAGCAGCAGCAGCGGCCGAAGGTGGCGATGGAGTTGAGCACGGGGCGGCCGAGTTTCGATGTGGTGTCGATCTCGCTGCATGTGCAGAAGAAGTTGGTAGAGAAGGGCAAGTGGATGGAGGATTTGCGTCCGTATATCAAGGACGCGGGGAAGACAAATCCGGATTTCGACTTCGCCGATTTCTCGCCGGCGGCGCTGGCTTATGGCACGTCGGCGGACGGGGTGTTGCATACGTTGACGCACCTGCCGGATTTTTGGATGTGTTACTACAACAAGGCGATCTTCGCGGAGAAGGGGCTTGCCTTCCCGAAGACCATGGATGAGATGCTGGAGACGGCGCGCGCGCTCACCGACAAGTCCAAGGGCATCTACGGCTTCGTTGGGCGGGGGCAGAAGAATGCCAATTTGCCGCTGTTCACGCAGATTTTGCTGGGGATGGGCAAGGAGACGCTGTCGGCGGACGGCAAGACGCTGCTAATGGATACGCCCGAGGCGATCTGGGCGGCCGAGCTTTACGCCAAGCTGATGCGCGAGACGGCGCCGCCGGGGAGCATCGGGTTCAACTGGAACGAGTGCCAGACCAGCTTCTCGCAGGGCAAGATCGGCATGTGGGTGGACGGCATCGGGTTCTCGGCGCCGCTGGTCGATCCGACGAAGTCGAAGATCGCCAAGGATGTCGGGTTCGCGCCGATGCCGGCGGGGCCGAAGGCGCAGCACTCGGCGATGTTCTGCTCGGGGCTGAGCATTCCCGTGGGCAGCAAGAACAAGCTGGGCGCATGGCTGTATCTTCAGTGGGCGACCAACAAGGCGCTGTCGTCGGAAATTCTCGGCAAGGGCGCGGGAATGCCGGGGCGGGCCAGCCCGTTCAAGGACCCCGAGGTGCGCAAGTCCAGCGCGTTCCCGGGTGAGTGGTTCGACACCGCGCTGGCCTGCCAGAAGATCGTGCGTCCGGGGCTGCCGGAGATTATTGCGGTGACGGAGTTCCGCGACGTGTTCGGGATCGCGCTGACCAACCTGATCTCGGGCGGCGACGCGAAGACGGAGCTTGGCAAGGCGATGGCGGCGTTCAAGCCGGTGCTCGACAAGGAGAACCTGGGCTAGTTCGTCTATTCGGTGGGCGTCGCGGTCAGGCGATCGATCGGCGCCCACAGATAGGCGGTCTGGACGACGTCGCGGCCGGCGACGGGGATGGTGGCTTCGGCCACCGGCTTGCCGCCGAGGTGGGCGTAGAACCAGCGGCTCGGGTTGTCGCGGAGGACCCAGAGGAAGGCGGAGTTGCAGCCGGCGGCGACCAGATAGGCGGCGGCGGCCTGGAGCAGGCGTCGGCCCAGGCCGCGTTCGCGCCAGTCGTCGAGGACGTAGAGCGTCTCGATCTCGCCTTCGGCCAGACCGCCCGGGTCGCGCGTGGGGGCGCAGGTGACGAAGCCGACGACGCGGGGCGGGCCGCCGCCGGGGCCGAGTTCATGGCCGGACACGGTGGCGACATGAACGCCGACGCCGCTCTGCATGGCCGCTTGGTAGTGCGCGGCCTGCCGTTCCGGGGAGAGCTTCGCGAGGTAGGTTTCAGGCAGGATGCCGGCATAGGCACTGCGCCAGGCGGAGACATGGACCGCGCCGATCGCCGCCGCATCGAGCAGGCGGGCGCGGCGGATCGCGATCACGCAACCCGTTCCAGGACCGCCGCGAAGAAGCCGTCGGTGCCGTGGCCGCGGGGGGTCAGGGACAGGAACGGGCCGGGGCATGGCAAGGGTGTGTCCAGAGTCCAGGCCTGGGCGAGCGGGAGCACGGCGAATTCGGGGTGCGCGGCCAGGAAGGATTCGACCTGCGCCTCGTTCTCCTCGATCAGCAGCGAGCAGGTGGCGTAGACGAGGCGGCCGCCCTTGCGCACGAGGCGGGCGGCCTGTTCGAGGATGGCGGCCTGTTTGACGACGAGTTCAGAGAGGTCCTTTTCGGTCAGGCGCTGGCGGGCGTCGGGGTTGCGGCGCCAGGTGCCGGTGCCCGTGCACGGGGCGTCGACCAGCACGCGGTCGAAGGTGCCGGCGCGGCGTTTGACCCATTTGTCGCCGGCCTCGGCCAGATGGCGCTCGACGTTGTGGACGCCGGCGCGGCGCAGGCGTTTCACCGCGCCTTCCAGGCGGATCGCCGAGACGTCGCTGGCGACGATGTGGCCGCGGTTGTTCATGGTCATTGCGAGGGCCAGGGTTTTGCCGCCGGCGCCGGCGCACCAGTCGACCACACGCATTTCGGGCGCGGCGCCGACGATGGCGGCGATCAGCTGGCTGCCCTCGTCCTGGATTTCGATCATGCCGTCCTTGAAGGCCTTGCCGGAGGTGACCGGCTGGCGGCCGAGGGCGCGCAGGCCCCAGGGGGAGATCGGCGTCGGATCGGAGGTGAGGCCCTCGCCGGCGAGCATGGCCTGGGCCGTCGCACGGTCGGTTTTCAGCAGGTTGACGCGCAGATCGACGGGGGCGGGCCGCTCCATCGCCGCCATCTCGTCGTCCAGGGACGCACCGAAGCGGGCGGCGAGGAGGGGGACGACCCATTCCGGCGCCTCCAGCCGCACGCCGACGGGCATGCGCGGATCGATCAAAGTGTGGCCTTCGAGTTGGCTCAGCGCGGTGCGTTCGACGGGGGTGGTTTTTTCCGGCGCGAACGGGCCGCCGGCGAAGCTCTGCACGACGCCGTCGAGCGACCAGCCCTCAAGCAGTAGCGAGGCGGCGACCAGCATGCGCGGCGAGACACGGGCGCCGGCCTGCTCCAGCCACCAGGCGAGGCGGCGGCGCGAGCGGATGACGCCCCAGACCCGGTCAGACACGGCGCGGCGATCGCCCGAGCCGATGTAGCGGCGCTCGCGGAAGAAGGAATTGGCGACGGCGTCGGCGGGCTTGCGCGGCGCGCCGTCGATGGCCGCGACCAGGGCAATGGCGGCGGCAATGCGGGCGGCGGGGGTCATGCGGGGCGGTGGGAAAGGTTCGGGAAGGTCAGCAAGGCTCCGCCGGCGTCGTGCGCAGCGCGCATTCGCGCGACGGGGCATGCCCCTTTGATCCCCCCGACTGCTCGCGGTTGGATCGGCGGCCTTCGGGTGGTAACGCCGTTCTTGCCGGCGCCGCAGGCCGTTGCTCCAGCCGCGAGCAGGGATGGGTTCCAAGGGCCAATGGCCCTTGGCCGGCGGAGCCTTGATTGCCTTGGATGGCAAGTCTCGTTCGATATCGTCATAATGCTTGGAAAACTCAGCCTTCCTGCCGGTAATTTGGCGCCTCGCGGGTGATCGCCACGTCGTGGACGTGGCTTTCGCGCAGGCCGGCGCCGGTGATGCGGCGGAAGCGGGCGTTCTCCTGGAGGTCTTGGATCGAGGCGGCGCCGGTGTAGCCCATGCCGGCGCGCAGGCCGCCGACGAGTTGGTGGATGACGCCGGCGACCGGGCCTTTGTAGCCGACGCGGCCTTCGATGCCTTCGGGCACAAATTTCATCGTGTCCTTGATTTCCTGCTGGAAGTAGCGGTCGGCCGAGCCGCGCGCCATCGCGCCGATGCTTCCCATGCCGCGATAGGACTTGTAGCTACGGCCTTGATACAAAAAAACTTCTCCGGGCGCCTCGTCGGTGCCCGCGAGCAGGCTGCCGATCATCGCGCAGTCGGCGCCGGCGCCGATCGCCTTGACCAGGTCGCCGGAGGTGCGGATGCCGCCATCGGCGATGGCCGGGACGCCCTGTTCGTGGCAGAGGGCGGCGGTTTCCATCACGGCCGAGAATTGCGGCACGCCGACGCCAGCGACGACGCGGGTGGTGCAGATGCTGCCGGGGCCGATGCCGATTTTCACCGCGTCCGCCCCTGCCCCGATCAGTGCGGCCGCACCCTCGGGGGTCGCGACGTTGCCGGCGATGACCTGCACGGAGTTGGAGAGCTTCTTGATCCGCTCGACCGCGGCCATCACGCCGGCGGAGTGGCCGTGCGCGGTGTCGACGACGATGACATCGACCTCGGCGTCGATCAGGGCCTCGGCGCGGGCGTAGCCGTCATCGCCGACGCCGGTGGCGGCGGCGCAGCGGAGGCGGCCGAGTTCGTCCTTGTTGGCGAGCGGGTGGGCCTGGGCCTTGTCCATGTCCTTGACCGTGATCAGGCCGACGCAGCGGAAGGCGTCATCGACGACCAGCAGCTTTTCGATGCGGTGGCGATGCAGCAGGCGGCGGGCGTCGTCCTTGTCCACGCCGGAGGTCACCGTGATCAGGTTCTCCCGGGTCATCAACTCGTAGACTTTCAACTCGGGGTCGGTGGCGAAGCGGACGTCGCGGTTGGTCAGGATGCCGACGAGGCGGCCGGTGCCGCGCTCGACCACGGGGACGCCGCTGATGCGATGGGTCGCCATCAGGGCACGCGCTTCGGCGAGGGTCTGGTCGGGGTGGATGGTCAGCGGGTTCACCACCATGCCCGACTCGAATTTCTTGACGCGGCGCACATGCGCGGCGTGTTCGAGGATGTCGAGGTTCTTGTGGATGACGCCCATGCCACCATGCTGGGCCAAAGCGATGGCCATCGGCGCCTCGGTGACGGTGTCCATGGCCGCGGCGATCAGCGGGATATGCAGGGAGATCGTGCGGGTCAGGCGGGTCTGGATGCTCGTGCCGCTCGGCAGGACCTGCGAATAGGCGGGGACGAGGAGAACGTCATCAAAAGCCAGCGCCTCGGTAATGCGCGAGGCGAAGTCACGCGGGCGCGGCGTGCTCTGTTGCAGCGGTTGCGAGCCGGGAGATGTATCGGGGGGTGCCATGGCCGGACCTTTCCGTGTGAGGGCCCGGAATTGACGGCGCCGGGAACCTTGCCTTGGCGGCCCTCCATAACGAGACGTGGCGCGGGGCGCAAGCAGACTCCGATAACGAAGCGGGGAATCGGGTGAAGACAAGGCAAGGCTCCGCCGGCAAGCCCGCGTCAGGCGCGCGCTTGCGTGCCGAAAGCGGCTGGGGGGCATGCCCCTTTGATCCCCCCGACTTCTCTCGGCTGGGGTGATCTCGCAGGGTTCGTCGGCGAAGCCAACACATCCTCGCCCCGGATCGGAATTTGGCGCGTGCCGCAATGTTGATTGCCTGCGGCGCAAGGGGGAAGTGGATATCAACCGAAGGTCATTGATCCAGCCGCCAGCAGTCACGGGTTCCAAGGGCCAATGGCCCTTGGCCGGCGGAGCCTTGATTGACTACCCGATTGCCTTGGCCGGCGCGTCGGCCGGCGCGTCTCGGAACCCCATGGCGACGACGTAGAGTTCGCTGCTTTCTTTGCGGCTGGCCGGTGGTTTGGCGTGCCGGACGGTGGCGAAATGGCGTTTCAGCGGCTCGAGGATTTGTTTTTCGCTGCCGCCTTGAAAGACTTTGGCGACGAAGGTGCCGCCGGGGGTCAGCACCTGGATGGCGAAGAGGATGGCCAGTTCGGCGAGGGCGACGATGCGGACGTGGTCGGTCGAGGCGTGGCCGGTGGTGTTGGGGGCCATGTCGGACAGGACGATGTTGGCTTTGCCGCCGAGGGCTTCGATCAGGCGGTCGGGCATGTCGGCGTCGTTGAAGTCGCCCTGGAGGAATATCACGCCGGGGAGCGGATCGATGGCGAGGAGGTCGAGGGCGACCACTTTGTGGGCACCCTGGCGGATGGCGACCTGGCTCCAGCCGCCGGGGGCGGCGCCGAGATCGACGACGCGCTGGGCGGGGTGGAGGAGTTTGAAGCGCTCGTCGAGCTCGATGAGTTTGAAGGCGGCACGGGAGCGCCAGCCTTGTTTCTGGGCGGCGGTAACGTAGGGGTCGTTCAACTGGCGTTGCAACCAGGCGGCGGAGGCAACGGAGCGTTTTTTGGCGGTGCGCAGATAGACCGCCAGGCCACGGGTGGTGCCGCGTTGCTTGGAGGAGGCGCCTTTGGGGGGGGATTTTACCGGTGGTTTGGTCATGGCGGGGGTTCTACGCGGATGCGGCGTGTCCGGGAAGCGGGCTGGGGCGGCGTGGCCGGCTGCCGCCGCGGGTGTCGGCGCGGATCATTCTGAGCAGCATGCCTTCGCGCAGGCCGCGATCGGCGACGACGATTTCGGCGGCGGGCCAGAGGCGGTGGATGGCGGCGAAGATCGCGCAGCCCGGCAGCACGAACTCGCTGCGTTCCGGGCCGATGCAGGGGTGCTCGGACAGGCCCTCGCGGCCGAGGGCCTGGATGGCGGCCAGGGCGGCGGTGGTGTCGTGGGCGGAGAGGACGGCGCCGTCGACGGCTGGGCGGCTGTAGCGCGGCAAGGCGAGGGCGATGCCGGCCAGTGTGGTGACGGTGCCGGAGGTGCCGAGCAGGCGGACGCCGCCCTGGCGGATCTCCTGGCCGATGCAGTGGACTTTCTCGAAGGCAACCAGGCGGGCGGCGACGTCTTCGACCATGGCGGCGAAGCCGGCGCGGGTCTGGGTGGCGGGGCCGAAGCGCTCGGCGAGGGTGACGACTCCGACCGGGAAGGAGGTGTAGCCGATCAGTTGGGGCGCCTCGATTGGGCAGCCTGGTTGTGACAGGCGCACCCAGCCGAGCTCGGTGGAGCCGCCGCCGATGTCGAACAGCAGGGCGCGGCGGCCGCCGTCGCGCAGGAGTGGGGCGCAGCTTTCGAGGGCGAGTTCGGCCTCCTCGCGGGTCGAGATGACGTCGATGGCGAGGCCGGTTTCGAGGCGGGCGCGGGCGAGGAATTCGGCGCCGTTGGCGGCCTGCCGGCAGGCCTCGGTGGCGATGGCGCGGACGGCGCGGATCGGGCGGCGGGCGAGGCGAGCGGTGCAGCCATGCAAGGCGGCGATGGCGCGGTCCATCGCGACCGGGCTGAGGCGTCCGCTTTCGTGCAATCCTTCGCCGAGGCGGACGACGCGGCTGAAGCTGTCGAGGACGCGGAACCCCTCCCCGAACGGCGCGCCGACCAGCAGGCGGCAGTTGTTGGTGCCAAGATCGACCGCCGCAAACGCCGGCGGCAGCGAGCGCTCGCGCGGCTCCTGCTGTGCTGCCTGGTCGCGAGGGAGGGCGGCGTCAACCATGGGGTCCAATATTCAGTGACGGGTTCAGTTACGTACAATGTTCTGCCCCTATATGGGGAAGGGCAAGAATGATTTCTGCCCCGTGCCAGGATGGCCCGTGCCAGGATTGCCCGAGCCAGGATTGCCTGTGACAGGATTGCGTCCAACGCATGCCCATGCTAATCGCCCGCTCCCGCAGGGTGCGACGCGCTCGTTGCCTGTTGGGGGATAGTTTAGCGGTAAAACTCCCGGCTCTGACCCGGGCATCCTTGGTTCGAATCCAGGTCCCCCAGCCACTCCCAGGACCATCAGCACTCCGGCGCGCGCGGCCAAGCGTGCAGATGCCATTGGGTGCGTCCTATCCAGGCATGGCGTCACCACGGCACGGGTGGGGGGCTGGTTCGCGCGGCGCGCCCGCATTGTGGGATCGTCACGGGTTTGCAGCCAGTGGTAGCCGGAGGGTGGCCACATTTGCGCGCGACGACTCGCGTAGCGAACCGGCCCAATCGCTGACAAGTTCGCGACTGATTTCCACCGCCAAAGATATGAGAAATTGAGCGCCGAAACGCTCAACTGCTCAATTATATCAATGTGGTGAGCCCGCCGGGACTCGAACCCGGGACCCCAAGATTAAAAGTCTCGTGCTCTACCAGCTGAGCTACGGGCCCACATGCGAGACAACGTCTGCGCCACGCGGATGGTCTTGCGTCGAGGCGGGCCAAGCCGGCGGCGCCGACGCACGCGCGTTGAACGCCATGCCGTGCGTCAGGTCAATATCGACCTGATGCACGGCTGGGGCGCATTGCCCGGCCGGTTATTCCTTGACGTCGGCGGCCACGCGCATGCTGACGATCTTGTCGGGGTTGCTGACGGTGCCGCCGCCGCCGGCGCCGCGCTTCAGCTTGTCGATGAGTTCCATGCCGCTGATGACCTGGCCCCAGATGGTGTACTGGCCATCCAGATGGGTGGCGGGGGCGAACATGATGAAGAACTGGCTGTCCGCGCTGTCGGGCGACTGGCTGCGGGCGGCGCCGACGGTGCCGCGGAGGAAGTGCTTGGTGCGGCTGAATTCGGCGGGAACATTGCCGAGGCCGCTGCCGCCGGTGCCGGTGCCCGTGGGGTCGCCGCCCTGCGCCATGAAGCCTTCGATGACGCGGTGGAAGACGATGCCGTCATAGAAGTTCTTGCGCGCCAGCGTCTTGACGCGGGCGACGTGCTTGGGGGCGATGTCGGGGAACAACTGGATGACCACGCGGCCGTCCTTGAGGTTCATGTACAGCGTGTTCTCGGGGTCCGCCGGGGCGGCCGTGGCTTCGGTCATGATCGTTCCCATCACAGGGGTTGCAAGAAGGGCAGTGAGCAGTGCGCGACGTCGCATTGGGGTCTCCGGGAGAGTGCTCACCCGGCGCGGACGCGCACGAGCGTCCGCTCCAGGGTGATCGGGGGGACGAAGGAGGAGATATCGCCGCCGAGGAGCGCGATTTCCTTGACGAAGCGCGAGGAGATGAAGTGCTGGCGTTCGCTGGCCGGCAGGAACACCGTTTCCACCGTCGGGTCGAGCCGCGCGTTCATGCCGGCCATCTGGAACTCGAAGTCGAAGTCCGACACCGCGCGCAGGCCGCGGATCACCATGATGGCGCCGACGCGGCGGGCGAATTCGACCAGCAGGCAATCGAACGGCAGCACCTCGATGGAGGTGCCGGTGCGGGCGGCGATGATCGCGCATTCGGCGCGCGCGAGATCGAGGCGTTCGTCGATGGTGAACAGCGGCCCCTTGCCGATATTGGTGGCGACGCCGATCACGAGGCTGTCGACCAGGCGGGCGGCGCGGCCGATGATGTCGAGATGGCCGTTGTGGATCGGGTCGAACGTGCCGGGGTAGAGGCCCTTGCGCGGTGGGTGTTCGGGTGCTGTCTCAGACATTCGTGTCGTCTCCCTCCGCCGGAGTGTTCGTTCCCCCTTCGGGCGCGGCTCCGGGCTCTTCATTGGCATCATCTTCGACGACGGGGAAGACGCTGGTGATGTGCTCGCCCGCATCGAGGCGGAACAAGGTGACGCCCATCGCCGAACGGCCGGTGACGCGGACCTGGTCGGCGGGCACGCGGATCAGGCGGCCGCCATCGGTGACCAGCATCACGTCGTCACCGGCGCGGACCTGGAAGGTGCCGGCGACGGCGGTGCCGGTGCGTGGGGTCAGGGTGATGTTGGTGATGCCCTGGCCGCCGCGGCCGGTGACCCGGTATTCATAGGCGCTGGAGCGCTTGCCGAAGCCGGTATTGGTGACGGTCAGCAGCAACTCCTCCGCCCCCTCCAACTCGGCGAAGCGGGCATCTGACAGGTCGGCCGCCTCGACGCCCTCCTCGTCGGCATCGGTCACGATCTCAGCCGCCTCGTCGCCGTTGCGGCGCTGGGCGGCCGCGCGTTTGAGGAAGGCGGCGCGCTCGCCCATGCTCGCGTCGACGTGGCGCAGCACGGAGAGGCTGATGACGACGTCGGGTTTCTTGCCCTCGGCGAGGCGGATGCCGCGCACGCCGGAACTGTCGCGGCCGGCGAAGACGCGGACGTTGTCCTCGGTCGCCTGGAAACGGATGCAGCGTCCCAGGCGCGTGGCCAGGAAGATGTCGTCGCCCTCGCGGCAGGTGGCGACGCCGATGAGGTGGTCGCCCTCGTCGAGCTTCATGGCGATCAGGCCGGAGGAGCGGACGTTGCGGAAGTCGGACAGGCGGTTGCGGCGGATGTTGCCGGCCTGGGTGGCGAAGACCAGATGCAGGCTGTCCCACAGGCTCTCGTCGATCGGCAAGGGGAGCACGGTGGTGATGGTGTCGGCGCCGAGATCGGGCAACAGGTTGACGAGCGCCCTGCCCTTCCCGGTCGGCCCGCCCTCGGGCAGGCGCCAGACTTTTTCGCGATACGCCTTGCCGCCGGAGGAGAAGAACAGCACCCATTGATGGGTGTGGGCGTTGAAGCTGCGGGTGACGATGTCGTCGCCGCGCGTGCTCGCCGCACTGCGGCCACGGCCGCCGCGGTTCTGCTGGCGGAAGGTTTCCAGCGTGGTGCGCTTGATGAAGCCGTCGCGGGTGATGGTGACGACCATCCGTCCGGGTTCGATCAGGCTTTCGTCGTCCTGGTCGGACAGGCCCTCGACGATGTCGCTCATGCGCGGGGTGGCGATGTCGGCGCGCACTTCGAGCAGTTCGGCGCGCATCACGTCCATCCGGCGCGGGCGGCTGGCGATGATGTCGAGCAACTCGCTGATGCGGCCGGAGACCTCGCTCATCTCGCCGTTGATTTTTTCCTGTTCGAGGCCGGTGAGGCGTTGCAGGCGCAGTTCGAGAATGCCGCGCGCCTGCTCCTCGGTGAGCTTCACCGTGCGCTCGGGGGTGACGACGTTGCGCTCGTCGTCGATCAGCGCGAGCAGCGGCAGCACGGCGGCGACCGGCCAGTCGCGTTCCATCAGGGCGGTGCGCGCGGTCGCGGCGTCCGGGCTGGCGCGGATCAGGCGGATGACCTCGTCGATATTGGCGACGGCGATGGCGAGGCCGACCAGCAGATGCGCCCGTTCGCGCGCCTTGCTCAGATCATGCCGGCTGCGGCGGAGGATGACCTCCTCGCGGAAGCGGATGAAGATTTCCAGCGCGTCCTTCAGGCCCATCATGCGCGGGCGCCCGCCGTCCAGCGCGAGCGAATTCACGCCAAAACTGTTCTGCAACTGGGTGTAGCGGAACAGGTGGTTGAGCACGACTTCCGGGGTGGCGTCGCGCTTGAGTTCGATGACGATGCGCATGCCCGAGCGGTCGCTCTCGTCGCGCAGGTCGCTGATGCCCTCGACCTGCTTGGCGCGGACGAGCTCGGCGATGCGTTCGAGCAGGACGGATTTGTTCACCTGGTAGGGGATTTCGGTGACGATGATCGCCGTGCGATCCTTGCGGATCTCCTCGAACTCGGTGCGGGCGCGCAGCACGACGGAACCGCGCCCGGTTTCGAAGGCGCTGCGGATGCCGGAGCGGCCGAGGATCAGGCCGCCGGTGGGGAAATCCGGGCCGGGGACGATCTTCATGATCTCGTCGAGCGTGATGGCGGGGTTCTCGATGATCGCCAGCGTCGCGTCGATGATCTCGCCGGGGTTGTGCGGCGGGATGTTGGTGGCCATGCCGACCGCGATGCCGCCGGCGCCGTTGATCAGCAGGTTGGGGAAGCTGGCCGGCAGGACGCGGGGTTCCTCGGCGCTTTCGTCGTAGGTGGGCTGGAAATCAACGGTGTCGCGGTCGATGTCGGCGAGCAGGTACATCGCCGCCTTGGACAGCCGCGCCTCGGTGTAACGCATGGCGGCCGGGGGGTCGCCGTCGATCGAGCCGAAATTGCCCTGGCCGTCGATCAGGCGGACGCGCATCGAGAAGTTCTGGGCCATGCGCACGAGGGCGTCATAGATGGCGCTGTCGCCGTGCGGGTGGAAATTGCCCATCACCTCGCCGACCATTTTCGCCGATTTGCGGTAGGGCTTGTCGGGCGTGTAGCCGCCCTCGCTCATCGCGTAGAGGATGCGGCGGTGGACGGGTTTCAGGCCGTCGCGCGCATCGGGCAGCGCGCGGCTGACGATGACGGACATGGCATAGTCGAGATAGGACCGGCGCATCTCGTCTTCGAGCAGGACCGGTGTGTAGTCCGGGGGCGTGTGGTCCGGGGGCGTGCCAGGTGGGGGCGTGCCGGGTGGGGCGCCGGGTGGGCGTGCGGGGTCCTCGGGCGTCGTGTCGCTCAACTCGAACTCGATTCGTGGATGGTCGCCGGAATTGGGGCGTCAGGATAGCGCAGCGCCGGGGAATTCAGAAGCGGAGTGCTTCAGAAGGGGGTGCTTCAGAAGGGGATCTCGTCGTCGAGATCGCCACCGCCCTTCGGCGTCTCCCAGGCGGGGCCGCGCGAGGCGCCCGGTTTGGCGGCCGCGGGGGCGCGTTCGCGCGGCTGGTAGGCGCCGCCTTCGCCGCCCGAGGCGCCTTCGCCGCCGCCACGGCTGTCGAGCAGCGTCAACTCGCCGCGGAACTTGCCGATCACCACTTCGGTGGTGTATTTTTCCACGCCGGACGGGTCGGTCCATTTGCGCGTTTGCAGCGCGCCTTCGACGTAGACCTTGCTGCCCTTGCGGACGTATTTCTCGACGACATCGCCGATGCGGTCGTTGAACACGACCACGCGGTGCCACTCCGTCCGCTCCTTGCGTTCGCCAGAGGCGCGATCGTTCCAGGTCTCGCTGGTGGCCAGCGAGAAAGTCACGATCTTGGAGCCGTCCTGGCTGTTGCGCACTTCGGGGTCTTTCCCGACATTGCCGACCAGAATCACCTTGTTCACACTGCCGGCCATGCCTGCTCATCCCGCTGTTTCGCCCATCCCGCGTATGGGATGAAGCCTGTTATCATAGCGTGTGCGGCGCCGATCGGCCAGAGCACGCGCTATCTCGAAAACCCGGGCTTCCCAAGACCGCCCAGAGCCGCCATATAAACGGAACAACACAAGAACACAACCGATTCCCCGGGGATTTTCGTATGGCCGGCTTACCTCCTGCGCGCGAACACAAGATACGGGTCCGCGGCGCACGCGAGCACAACCTGAAGAATATCGACGTCGATATCCCCCGCGACTCGCTGGTGGTGATCACCGGGCTGTCCGGCTCCGGCAAGTCGTCGCTGGCGTTCGACACCATCTATGCCGAGGGGCAGCGCCGCTACGTCGAGAGTCTGTCCGCCTATGCGCGGCAGTTCCTGGAACTGATGGGCAAGCCCGACGTCGACTCGATCGAGGGGCTGTCGCCGGCGATTTCGATCGAGCAGAAGACGACCAGCCGCAATCCGCGTTCCACCGTCGGCACGGTGACCGAAATCCACGACTACATGCGGCTGCTCTGGGCGCGCGTGGGCGTGCCGTATTCGCCGGCGACGGGGTTGCCGATCGAGGCGCAATCGGTGGCGCAGATGGTCGATCGGGTGATGGCAATGCCGGATGGTGCCAGGCTGCTGCTGCTGGCGCCTGTGGTGCGGGATCGCAAGGGCGAATACCGCAAGGAATTGGCGGAGTTGCAGCGGCGCGGGTTCACCCGGGTGAAGGTGGACGGGACGCTCTATGAGATCGGCGAGGTGCCGGCGCTGAACCGCAAGATCAAGCACGAGATCGAGGCGGTGGTGGATCGGGTGGTGGTGCGCGAGGGGATCGCGTCGCGGCTGGCCGATAGTTTCGAGACGGCGCTCGCGTTGTCGGACGGCGTTGTCTACGCGGAGAACGCGGATACGGCCGAGCGCACCGTGTTCTCGTCGCGCTTCGCCTGCCCGGTCAGCGGGTTTTCGATCGAGGAGATCGAGCCGCGGCTGTTCAGTTTCAACTCGCCGCACGGCGCCTGCCCGGCCTGCGACGGGCTGGGGATGGAGACGTTCTTCGACCCCGCGCTGGTGGTGCCCGACGAACGCCGGCCGCTCGCGGACGGGGCAGTGGCGCCGTGGACGGGCACGCAGAGCCCGTACTACGACCAGACCCTGCAAAGCATCGCCCGGCACTACAAGGTGACGACGCGGACGCCGTGGCAGGACCTGCCGGAGGGCGTGCGCGACGCGATCCTGAACGGCACCGGGGATACCCAGATCGCCTTCACCTACAAGGATGGCGTGCGGCAGTACACCGTCACCAAGGCGTTCGAGGGGGTGTTGAAGAACCTCCAGCGGCGCTGGCAGGAGACCGATAGCGCCTGGGTGCGCGAGGAGATGAGCCGCTACCAGGCGGAGAAGCCCTGTGCGGTGTGCGCCGGCGCGCGGCTCAAGCCGGAGGCGCTGGCGGTGAAGATCGCCGGCAGCCATATCGCCGAGGCGTCGGAGTTGTCGATCCGCAACGCGCTGCCGTGGTTCCAGGGGGTGCTGGTCACGCTGACGCCGCAGCGCCAGGAGATTGCGCGGCGCATCCTGCGGGAGATCGTCGAGCGGTTGCAGTTCCTGGTCGATGTCGGGCTGGACTATCTGACACTGGCGCGCGGGTCGGCGACGCTGTCGGGCGGCGAGAGCCAGCGCATCCGGCTGGCGAGCCAGATCGGTTCCGGATTGACGGGGGTGCTCTACGTGCTCGACGAACCCTCGATCGGCCTGCATCAGCGCGACAATGAGCGGCTGCTGGTCACGCTGCGGCGGCTGAAGTCGCTCGGCAATACGGTGCTGGTGGTGGAGCACGACGAGGACGCCATCCGTGCCGCCGATTACGTGATCGACATGGGGCCAGCGGCGGGGATCAAGGGCGGGTATGTGGTGGCGGAGGGGACGCCCGAGGAGGTGATCGGCAACCCCAATTCGCTCACGGGGGACTATCTGTCCGGCCGCCGCCGCATCGAAATCCCGCCGCTGCGCCGCCCGATGCAGAAGGGACGGGTGCTGAAAATCATCGGTGCCACCGGCAACAATCTGAAGAACGTGTCCGCCATGTTCCCGCTGGGCACGTTCACCTGCATCACCGGCGTCTCCGGCGGCGGCAAATCCACCCTCGTCGTGGACACGCTGTACAAGGCCGCCTCCCGTCGCCTGATGGGGTCGGGCGAGGTGCCGGCGCCGCATCTGCGCATCGAGGGGCTGGAGTTGCTCGACAAGATCATCGACATCGACCAGTCGCCGATCGGGCGGACGCCGCGGTCGAACCCGGCGACCTATACCGACCTGTTCGCGCCGATCCGCGACTGGTTCGCCGAACTGCCGGAGAGCCGGGCGCGTGGCTACAAGGCGGGGCGGTTCTCGTTCAACGTGAAGGGCGGGCGCTGCGAGGCGTGCCAGGGCGACGGGCTGCTGAAGATCGAGATGCACTTCCTGCCGGACGTCTATGTCACCTGCGACACCTGCAAGGGGCGGCGCTACAACCGCGAGACGCTCGAGATCAAGTTCCGCGACAAATCCATCGCCGAGGTGCTGGCGATGAACGTGGACGAGGCGGTGCCGTATTTCTCCGCCGTGACGCGCATCCATGACCGTCTGAAAATCCTCCAGCAGGTCGGCCTCGGCTACATCGCGCTGGGCCAGCAGGCGACGACGCTGTCGGGCGGGGAGGCGCAGCGGATCAAGCTCAGCAAGGAGCTGGCGCGGCGGGCGACCGGGCGGACGCTGTATATTCTCGACGAGCCGACGACGGGGCTGCATTTCGAGGACATCCGCAAGCTGCTGGAAGTGCTGCACGCGCTGGTGGACCAGGGCAATACGGTGATCGTGATCGAGCATAATCTGGAGGTGATCAAGACGGCCGACTGGATTCTTGACCTTGGTCCCGAAGGTGGCGATGGCGGCGGGCGGATCGTCGCGGAGGGGACGCCGGAGGATATCGCGGCGAGCGCGGATAGCCATACGGGGCGGTTCCTGGCGCCGTTGCTGCCGGCCGCCGCCCCAAAATCGAAACCCCGCAAGCGCGCCTGAAGGCCGCCAAGGGCTGGCGGATCAACGCGATCTCGAGCGTCGTCACGCCGGCCTGATCACGCCGCAAGCGGCTTCGCGATGAGGCCGCGCTCTCCAGGGCCATCGGGTGAAGGGATAAGGCGGCGCTCAACCGTCATTGCGAGCCCTTGCGAAGCAATCCAGAGCCGCCCGAACGGTCTTGTGGTGATGCTGGATTGCTTCGCAAGGGCTCGCAATGACGCC
>JAYTUU010000019.1:0-10854 GCA_043744375.1 Rhodospirillales bacterium
ACTTCTTTACGGCGATCTCTTTCGCGGCCACGAATCGGCTCCGTCATGACGTTACAGAGCCATCGATTCAAACATTCCACTCGATGTCAATGACGACAGGCACTAGAGCCAGGCGGCGACTGCCCGGCGCATGGCGGCGAAACGGCGCACCAGCAGAACCGGGGCCCGTTGTTTCCAGTCACGGATCTTGATGCGCCAGGGGGCGATCAGGGCCATCGCCCAGTCGCGGATACGCAGCACCAGGCGCACCGACCACGCGAACCAGGCAAAGCGCATCAGGGCCGCCTCGCAGGCGCGGTAGACGAACACGGCAACCAGCGTCGCAAGCAGGCGGACCCAGAGATAGACCATCGCCGCCGCCACGAAATGCCCGTCGGCGAGCAGGACGAGCGCCCAGATTTCGCCGGCCCGGCCGAGCAGTTCGGGAATGAGGAACAATGGCAATGCGGCCCAGCCAGGCAGCGTGCGCATCCAGGCGTCGAGCCGGCGGATCGGCGGCAGGGCAGAGAGGCGACGCAGCACCGCCTTCGCGCCGGCCCAGACGACGTCCTCGAACACCACCACCACGATGGCGGCAGGGAGCAAGACGAGGTCCAGGAAGCGGCGAAGGCGGTGCGCCATGTCAGCAGGTCGGGCGACCAGGCGGGCAGTTGCGCGGAGCCGCTGGCGCGGGGCGCGGCGCCGGAGCGGAGTGCTGAACCGGGGGCGGCGAATACTGCTGCACGGGCGGAGCGGAGTGCTGCACCGGCGGCGGAGAATACTGCTGCACGGACGGAGCGGGGCGCTGCACGGGCGGCGGCGCCGGTGCCTGACGCTGAACCGGCGCTTGCTGCTGGAATTGCGGCACGGGCGCAGCACGCTGGACTTGGGGCGCCGGCTGCTGGACCTGAGGCGCGGGGGCGGCACGTTGCACCTGCGGCTGTGGCGTGGCCGGTTGGAGCTGTGGCGCCGGTGAAGGCGTCGCCTGACGCAGGGTCGGGGCGCCGGGTGCAACCTGTTGCAGGCCGGGCTGTTGCAGGCCGGGCTGTTGCGCGGGCCGGGCCGGCTGCGGCACCTGGGCCTGTCCGGGGGTGATCGGGTTGGCGCCTTGCGGGGCCGGGGAGACGGCGCCGGGCGTCGCGGCACGGGCGATCGGCGGCGCATTGATGCTCGGCGCGGGTGTCGGCGCATTGGGACGCAGTGGTGGCAGCGGCGCCGCAGAGATCCCGCCAGGGGCGACACCGACACGCGGCACGATGGCTGGGCCAGGCGCGCCGATCGCCGGGGCCGGTTGTGCCTTGGTCGCGCTTTGCCCGGTGGTTGGCGCCACCGCGATCGGCGCAACGGGGCGAGGCGGCTGATGAGGGGCGCCCTGGTTGGCAATAGCGGGCGCGGCAGTCGGAGCCGGCGTGGCGCTCGGGGCGAGTGGAGCAGAGGGCGCGCCGCTCGGGGTGCGCAGGGGAATGGCGGCGGCCGCTGTCGGTTGCGGTTGCAGTGCCGGACCGGGCGCCGGGCGTGGCGTCGGCGCACCAGCGGTTGCCGGCGCGAGGTTCAACTGCCGGGCGACGGCGGGCGTCACGCCGGCGGTGGTGGTTGTCGGCTGCACGGTCGGGCCGCGGACCGGCTGGATCTGCGCGAGCGCCTGCGCAGGGACCGCCTGCACACGACCGGCCACTGGTTGCGAGCCGCTCATCGTCGTGGCCGGCACAACGGTAGTGGCACCTCGATTGGCCAGCGGAACGCCGGCCGGCGGCGCGTTGTTGTTGGTGATGTTTGTCACGTTCGTGATGTTGGTGACGTTGACGTTGCGGATATAGGTTTGGCTGTGACTATAGGGCGGGTAGTAGACCTCGCTCGGACCAAGCGGCGTCCAGCCGACGGAGCGGCCAAAAGCGGCGCCGATCGCGAATCCGGCGCCGATCCCGATGAAGGCCACCAAGGCGGGCGCGTAGACCGGGCGGAAGCCGAAGGAAACGCCGGGAACGATGGGTAGCCAGCCCCAGCTCGGCCCGATCTGCACCCAGCGACCGTAGTGGAACGGCGCGAACCCCCAGGAAGCATCGTCGATCCAGGTCCAGCCCCAGGGCTGCACGAACGCCCAGTGGCCATGACGATAGGGTACCCAGCCGCGCTCGACCGGGGGATACCAGACTTGGCCATATTCGGTGTCGCGTTCCCAGCGCCCGCTATCGACCAGCGCCTCGCCGCCCGTCATCTGCTGGACCACCGGCGGGGGGGCGTAGTCACCCGTCGGCATGGGGCGTGTCGGCGCCATATGGCTCGATAGGAAGGGACTGGCGGCGAGCGGGCCGACGCCCCCCTGCAACTGGGTGGTGCCGGTGATGCGGCCGGTCTGGTTGGCGCCGACGACCATCGAGACGTTATTGCCGCTGACCTGGGCCTGGCCGGAAATGACGCTGATGGTGGTCGGGCGCTCGGTGTCGCCGGCCGAGATTTCGTACTGGCCCTGATCGGCAATCGTGACGACGCCGCGGGGGGTCCGGATCTGGAAGCGGTCACCAGGGAGCAGCGCGCGGGCAGCAAGGTAGATGCTGCCCTGAGCGACAGTGGCGGTGAAGTCGTGATCGCCGATCTGGTCGATATCGAATTGGGTCGACTGGTCCATCACCACGCGAACCGCAGCCACTTCAAGCTCCGCGCCGGCGCGCGGCTCGGTCCAGAAGGAGTTGCCGGAGGTGACGGGATAGTTGAGCGATGCCGGCTCCCACTGCGTCTGGTCGACAGTGTGGAAGGACACCGCGCCGGACATGCGGGCAATACGGCCGACGCGCCCGGGTGGGTCGCCACCCTGGCTCGGCGCCTCGCCTTGCGCGACGGCGACGGGGATGGTGCCGGGCGCGATCAGCAGCCCGATGGCGACGAGGCTTGCGGTCAGGCGGAAGCGGAGCGAATGGGTGTGCGATGTGTATGTGGCCACGGGGGCGCGTCCTTCTGGCAGGGGCGAGGGGCGTCGCGAAAGCGAGCCTCGGCGCTGACCTATCGTCACCCTACAACGTGGCAAAACCACGACCGGACGCAAGTCTGCAAAGTGAATTCTTGTTAAGTAGCGCATTCCGCCGCTTTGCCGACACCGTGCCGCCGCAAATCAGGATCACACGTTCAGTCATACAGCCCGATGGAGGCATCCAATGACCCGCATTGCGTCGCTCCTGCCACTACCCCGGCTTGCCGCACTGGCCGCGCTGACGCTGTTGTCCGGCTGCGTCGCCTATACCGACGACTATGGCGGAGGGCGTGCCTACGGCTATGCCCCCGCGCCCGTGGTGATCGCCCCGGTGTTCCGCGCGCCGTACTACGCTCCACCCGTCATCGTCAGGGGCGGCGGTTACGGCTACGGCTACGGCTACGGCTATGGCCGCGGCTGGCGGTAGCCTGAGCCCTCAGTGGCCGAGGGCCTGGACGATTTCTTCGGTCATTTTCTTCGCGTCGCCGAAAAGCATCATGGTGTTCGGACGGAAGAACAGTTCGTTGTCCACGCCGGCATAGCCCGACGCCATCGAGCGCTTGACGAACAGCACGGTCGCCGCCTTGTCCACTTCAAGGATGGGCATGCCATAGATGGCGCTTGACGGATCGGTCTTGGCGGCCGGGTTGGTCACGTCGTTGGCGCCGATGACGTAGACCACGTCGGCAGTGGAGAACTCGTTGTTGATCTCATCGAGTTCGAAAACCTCATCATACGGCACGTTGGCTTCGGCGAGCAGCACATTCATGTGGCCGGGCATGCGGCCGGCGACGGGGTGGATGGCGTATTTCACCTCGACGCCCTCCTTCTTCAGCGTGTCCGCCATCTCGCGCAACGCGTGCTGAGCCTGGGCGACCGCCATGCCATAGCCGGGCACGATGATGACCTTGGAGGCGTTCTTCATGATGAACGCGGCATCGTCGGCCGCACCGGCCTTGACCGATCGGTCACCCGTGGTGGCGGCGGAGGGGCCGGCGCCGCTATCGGTGCCAAAACCGCCGAGCAACACGTTGATAATGCTGCGGTTCATGCCCTTGCACATGATGTAGGACAGGATCGCGCCTGAAGCGCCGACCAGCGCGCCGGTGATGATGAGCGCGAGATTCTGGATGGTGAAACCAATGCCGCAGGCCGCCCATCCCGAATAGGAATTCAGCATCGAGACGACGACCGGCATGTCCGCCCCGCCGATCGGGATGATCAGCAGGAAGCCGAGCAGGATCGCAAGCACCGCGATCGCCCAAAAAACCGCCTGGCTCCCAGTGATGACGAATACCGCGATCAGCACGACGAGAAGCAGGCCGAGGCCGAGATTGAGCTGGTGCTGGTGGGCGAAGGTGATCGGGTTGCCCTTCATCAGCGCCTGCAACTTGGCGAAGGCGATGAGGGAGCCGGAGAACGTGATCGCGCCAATGGCTAGGCCGAGCGACATCTCCAGCAGGCTTTGCGTGTGAACATGCCCGGCGGTGCCGATTCCGAAGGCTTCCGGCGCGTTCAGCGCAGCGGCGGCAACGAACACCGCGGCCAAGCCAACCAATGAATGGAACGCGGCCACGAGTTGCGGCAGCGCGGTCATCTGAATTCGCAGCGCCAGCACGGTCCCGACGCTGCCACCAATGGCCATGCCGAGCACGATCAGACCGATGCCGGGCAACGACATTCCGTGATGCACGAGGGTCGCCAGAATGGCGATGGCCATACCGGCCATACCCATCATGTTGCCCTGGCGCGAGGTCTCGGGGTGCGACAGGCCGCGCAAGGCGAGCACGAACAGAACGGCGGAGACGAGGTAGACGATGGACGTGAGGCTGGCGGACATCGCGGCTTACCTCGCCTTCTTCTTGAACATCGACAGCATTCGATGGGTAACCATGAAGCCGCCGAAGATGTTGACGCTGGCGAGGGTCACGGCGATGAAGCCGAAGCCCATCGCCCAGCCCGACTCGGCCAACCCGCAGGCCAGCATGGCGCCGACGACGATCACCGAGGAGATCGCGTTGGTGACGCCCATCAGCGGCGAATGCAGCGCCGGTGTGACGTTCCACACCACGTAGTAGCCGACGAAACAGGCCATCAGGAACACTGCGAGCAGAAACACGAAGGGCTCCACTGCCTCGGCGACCGCCGGGGCAGCAACAGCGATGGCGCGCGCCGCCGCCGCCAGGGCATCGGCCTGTTCGGCCAATTGGGTCAGGGTCATCGGGGTCTCCTTGCTCAGGCCGCCTGGGCCGGCTGGAACTGCGGGTGAACGACCGCGCCGCCGCGCGTGAGCATGGTGCCCTTGATGATGTCGTCACCCTCGGGGAGTTTCGGCGCGCTGGCGTCCTTGTCCCAGAAGGTTGTCAGGAACGTCAGCAGGTTGCGGGCATAGAGGCTGGTCGAGGCAACCGCGATGCGCCCCGGCCAGTTGCGCCAGCCGAGAATGCGCACGCCGTTCGGCGTCACGATACTGGTACCCGGTTCGGTCAGTTCGCAGTTGCCGCCGGCATCGGCCGCGAGGTCGATGATGACGCTGCCGGCGCGCATGGCATGCACCATGCTGGTCGTCACGATGGTCGGCGCGCGGCGGCCCATCACCAGGGCGGTGCAAATGACGATGTCGTTCTTGGCGACCGTGGTCGCCATCAACTCCGCCTGCTTCTGGCGAAATGCGTCGCTCATTTCCTTGGCGTAGGCGCCTTTCTGGGCGGCGGTCTCATCATCCTCGACGCCGACGAAGGTGCCGCCGAGGGACTTGATCTCCTCCTTGGCGGCGGGCCGGACGTCCGTGGCCGAGACGATGGCGCCGAGGCGGCGAGCGGTGGCGATGGCCTGCAATCCAGCGACACCAGCGCCAATGACGAAAACGCGGGCGGGCGGCACGGTGCCGGCCGCCGTCATCATCATCGGAAAGCCGCGCTCGAAGGCAGCGGCCGACTCGATGACGGCGCGATAGCCGGCGAGGTTGGCCTGGCTGGACAGGACGTCCATCGCCTGGGCGCGCGTGATGCGCGGAAGCAACTCCATGGCGGCGCAATCAATGCCGGCGGCGGCCAGGCCCGGCACCAGATCGGCATTGCCGAAAGCATTGGCAATGCAGACGAGCAGGGTTCCCGGCGGGATCAGCGCGCGGATTTCCGGCTCGGGCATTTGCACGGCGAACAGGATCCCCGCGCCCGCGAGGGCGGCGGCAGGGTCGGCCACGATTTCGGCGCCGGCGGCCTGATATTCCGCGTCGGACACGGCGGCGGTGACGCCTGCTCCGGTTTCAATCACGACGGACAACCCGAGGCCGATCAATTTCTTGACCGTATCAACAGTCGCGGCCGCGCGGGTTTCGAATGCCGCGCGCTCCTTCAACACCGCCAAGCGCATCCGTTCGTCCTTTCCTGGCGACGCGGCGGGCGCGGGTTTGCGACCGCCCCCGTCAATGTTCTCATGTCTTTTCGTGCGGCCATATGCTCTTGCGGCCCGTGAGGCGCAAGAGCATATGGCCATACGATCGTAATCGCCGACTACGCAACAATGCGCCCGACACCTTCCGGATGCCGGGCACAATGCTGTTCAAAGCCGACCGCGAAGACTTCGTGACGATGGCTCGCCAGGAAGCTTCATGGTGCTTTCGGGGCGCCTACTCCCCGAAAACACCTACTCCCCGTCAACCTTGGCCTTCGGCGCCTTGCGCACCAGAGCGCCGCGCAGCACGCGCAGCGCTTCGAGTACGTCGTCGGTATACGGCGAGACCAGTCCGTCATCGGCTGTCCGTACCCAGACCGCGATTTCGAGCAGGCGATCGCTCAGGGTGAGGAACTCAAGCTGCTGGCGCTTGTCAACGGTCACCTTGTGTTTGGCGATCCAATCCTGAACCTCCTTGATCTCGGCTTCGCTCAGGACGGCCATGGCGTTGGCGGCAATCTCACCGGTGTTGATGTTCGCCGAACCGACCGGGATGGACATCACTTTCGTGCCGCCCTCGCCCGGCATGGTCTTGACGATCTGGACGTTGTTGCCGCGAATGCGAAAATGCATGGTGTCTTTCTCCTGTATGATGATTGGTGTGATCATCATATCGGTGGGCATCTCGGATTTGCAAGACAATTCGTAAACCATTTCGTGAGCCAGGAATGGACCCATTTCATGAACAGCCGATGAAGGGTTTCAGCAGCGTTTGGCGGCGGGACGTCTCCGCCTGCGCGGCATTCTGTCATAATATGACACCAGTATATGACACCAGTACCGGCAAACCGACCGCTGTCCCTACGCTCCTCAGGTGGCCACACCGCGCCAGGCGGCGCATAGGATGGCCCGCGACAGGACAGGCGTTCCCTTTGACCCAAACCCCGGCCACTTTCGACGTGATCATCCTCGGCGCCGGCGCCGCCGGGTTGATGTGCGCGATGACGGCCGGTGCGCGCGGGCGGCGCGTGCTGCTGCTCGATCATGCCGAGGCGGCGGGCAAGAAAATCCTGATCTCCGGCGGCGGCCGCTGCAACTTCACCAATCTTGAGAGCGCCGCGCCGCGCTTCCTGTCGGAGAACCCGCATTTCTGCCGGGCGGCGCTGGCGCAGTATACGCAGCATGATTTTCTGGCGCTGGTGGGCAAGCACCGGATTGCCTGGCACGAGAAAACGCTGGGGCAGTTGTTTTGCGACGGCTCGGCGCGCGCCATCGTCGCCATGCTGCTGGAGGAATGCGGCGCAATGGGGGTCGATATCCGGCTGGCGCATCGGGTGATCGACGTCTCCCGCGGCGAGGCGTTTCGCGTCGAGACCGATCGCGGGCATTTCACCGCCCGGTCGCTGGTGCTGGCCACCGGTGGGCTCTCGATCCCGAAGATGGGCGCGACCGGGTTGGCGCATGACCTCGCTGCACGTTTCGGCCTGAACCTCACCGGCATCCGTCCCGGACTGGTACCGCTTACGTTTGACGGCGCGGATCTTGCGCTGATGCGCGACCTCAGCGGCGTGTCGCTGGACGTGGTCGCCACCTGCGCGCGGACGTCGTTCCGTGAGGCGATGCTGTTCACCCATCGCGGCCTGTCCGGCCCGGCGATCCTGCAAGTTTCGTCCTACTGGCGCGAAGGGATGGATATCCTGCTCGACCTGCTGCCGGGCATTGATGCGGCGGCGCTGCTGATCGGACGCAAGCAGGCACGGCCGAAGGCGGAGTTGCGGACGATCCTCGGCGAAATACTGCCGCACCGGCTGGCCCTGGCGTTGGCGGCACGGGTCGGGGATGGGCCGGTCGGGGATGGGCCAGTCGGGGATGGGCCAGTCGGGGCTGGGCCAGTCGGGGCTGGGCCAGTCGGGGCCATGCGCGACCAGGCGCTGGCACGGATCGCCGAGGGGTTGAAATCCTGGCGGCTGACCCCCGCGGGCAGCGAGGGTTACGCCAAGGCCGAGGTGACCCTGGGCGGCGTCGACACCGCGGCACTGGCGCAACGGACCCTGGCCGCGAAGGCGGTGCCCGGCCTGTTCGTGATCGGCGAGGCTGTCGACGTGACGGGGTGGCTGGGTGGCTATAACTTCCAGTGGGCGTGGTCGAGCGGGTGGTGCGCGGGCCAGGCAGCGTGATGCGCACGGCTTGAGGTCCGCCACCGGCCGGCGCATGGTTGCGGCAGCACATGAGATGGATGGAGCGGACATGACAATCGGCAGCCCGATCACCGCATTGGACACCCCGCGATTGCTGGTCGATCTCGATATCATGGCGCGCAACATCGGCCGTCTGGCAGCGCTCTTCGCGCGCCACGGGGTGCAGTGGCGGCCGCACACCAAGGGCATCAAGCTGCCGGCGATCGCCCACATGATGATCCGCGCCGGCGCGATGGGCGTCACCTGTGCCAAGCTCGGCGAGGCCGAGGTGATGGCGGCGGCCGGGATCGGCTCGATCCTGATCGCCAACCAGATCGTCGGCGCCGACAAGATCGCGCGCCTCGTCCATCTCGCCCGCCATGCCGAGGTGATCTGCTGCGTCGACTCGCCGGCGAACATCGCCGCGATCGGGGCCGCGGCGTCGCAGGCAGGGGTGGAGCAGAGCGTGCTCATCGAGGTCAACACGGGCATGAACCGCAGCGGTGTGGAACCTGGCGCCGCGACCGTCGCACTGGCGCAGATCGTCGCGGCGACTCCGGGACTGCGGCTGCGCGGCGTGATGGGCTGGGAGGGTCATGTGGCGGGCATGCCGGCGGGCGAACAGAAGCGCGCGGCCTGCGCGGCGGCGGTCGGCCTGTTGACAGCGACCGCAGATGCCTGCCGTGCGGCGGGGCTGCCGATCGAGATTGTCAGCTGCGGCGGCACCGGGACATTCCCCTATTCGGCGGCCTTGCCGGGGGTGACGGAAATCCAGGCCGGCGGAGCGATTTTCCACGACCTCACCTACGCAAGCTGGGGCATCGAGCAGGAATTCGCCCTCATTGTGCTGGTCGGCGTGATCAGCCGCCCGACCCCGACACGGGTGGTGGTCGATGCCGGCAAGAAGACCTTCAGCAGCGACCAGACCGCACCGAAGGCGATGGATTTCCCTGACGCCTCGGCGCTGCGGCTCTCCGCCGAGCACGGCCAGTTCGAACTGGCGGCCGCCTCCGACACGCCAGCGGTGGGCGACCGCATCCGCTGCATCGTCGGCTATGGCGATACCACCGTGCATTTGCACGAAACCCTGGTCGGCGTGCGCGATGGCAAGGTAGAGATCATCTGGCCGCTGCTCGGGCGCGGCCGGCTGCAATAAGCGAGCACTTCACCCGTTGTCGTTTTGATCCGTGAAAGGGACATGACCATGCCTGACGATGCCGTGATGACGAAATCTCCGCTGACCATCGCCTTCGACCCCACGGCGCAGGGCGATGCCGGCGCGCGGGTGACGACCAAGAACTGGTACAACGACCCCGACGGCGCCTTCCGCAGCGGCTTCTGGGCGGCCCAGCCGGGCAAGAGCGCGATCCACTACACCAAGGACGAACTCTGCGTGCTGCTCGAAGGCGTGGTCCGACTGACCAGCGAGGACGGCACGGTGGCGACCTACCGGGGCGGCGATACATTCCTGATCCCCAAGGGCTTCAAGGGAACGTGGGAGACGGTCGAGGCGGTGCGCAAGTTCTACGCGATCTATACCAAAATCTAGCGTCCACGCATTCGCAAGGCTTGGGACTCGGCCGCGCACAGTAGCCTGTGTGCGGAAGATCGGAGATTTGCGATGCGCATCCGCCTTGCGGCCGTGCTGGCCGGTATGACCCTTCTGGCCACTGCGGCACCCGTCCGCGCCGACTATGTCGTGCTCGGCGACGGGCAATCGAGTTGCGTCGCGTTCCTGCGCGCGAGCGATGGTGAAAAGCGAATCCGCCCGGTCGCCGCCGGGCCGGATGAGGTATACTCGGCCGCCTATCTCCGCTTCGTCGCCTGGGCCGACGGCTTCCTCTCCGGCGCCAACGCGCGCGACGCCACACTCCGCCGCGTTGGTGTCACCTCGGATCATCCGACCCGGCAAGCCTGGCTCATCACCTGGTGCCGCAGCCATCCCGAGGCGCAGTATGTCGCTGCGATTACGGCGCTCCGGGCGGAACTCGAACGGCGCTAGCCACACTCTCGCGCGCTTCCGGGGGCACAAAGCCGAGCCAGTGGCCGGGACGTTCGGCAACGTCGCCGTAGGAGGCCACCGTGAGGGCGGGCATGTTGACCGAGAGGCCGCTCAGCTTCACCCAGAGCGCATCCCCAGCGTCGCCGCGCGAATACGCGTGGCGAGCCGTTCGAAACGGTATGCGGACATTTTCGCTTCCCGATTTCCGCTCACTTTGACAGCGGCCGGGGGCGGTGACTAGGGCGTGTCCTCAATTAAGGGATTCCGGCGCGGAGGAAACCCTGATTCATAGCGTGTCAGTGATTTTGGAGCTGACCGATGCGGCGATATGGCCT
>JAYTUU010000020.1:0-10789 GCA_043744375.1 Rhodospirillales bacterium
AGCACGATCCCGCGCGCGCCCGGAACCTCCGCCCGCCCTCACCGCGGACGGCTACATGATCCCCCCATCCGCCTCGCCCCCCGCCTGGCCGCCAACCCCCCGCCTCGCGCCTACTTTCCTCATGAAACTGCCGCCACTGGACGCGCCAGCCGAAACACCACGTGACGGCACAGCACGCTGCCGGCATCGATCCGCGGATGGTCGAAATCCTCCGCCGGATCATGCGTCATCCCCAGTGACCGCATCACCCCCTGCGACGCGGCGTTCACCGTGGTCGTGAACGCCACGATCTCCGCCAGGCCGAGCCGCGCGAACCCGTCAGCGACGGCCGCCCGCGCCGCCTCCGTCGCATAGCCGCGCCGTTCGCAGCATCATCGCGCCATCGCCGCCCGCACCGCGTCGGCACGCGGGATCGGCGCCACCGCCCCGTAGCCCTCGGTCTTCAATGCCGCCGCCACCGCCGCATAGCGCGCCGCGTCCTCGGCCGTATCCCCGGCGATCATCCGGGCGAGGAAACTCCCGCAGAACGTATCCCCCGCCCCGGTGCCATCGACGAATGCACACGCAAACGGCGGAATACGCCGCCGTGTCGTCGGCGTCGCCACCAGCGCCCCCTCCGCCCCCATCTTCAACACCACCAAACGCGGGCCGAGCCGCAGATAGAAATCGCAAATGGCGTCAGCCCCGCTCAGCCCCGACAGGATTTGTGCGTCCTCCAGGCTCGGCAACGCGATATCCGCCTGCGCGATCGCCGCATGGATGACCGCCGCCGCCCGCGCCACTGGCCACAGCCGCGGCCGGTAGTTCGTATCGTACGCCACCTTCACGCCATGCCGCCGCGCGATCGCAATCGCATGAAACACCGCATCCGCCGCGCCCGCCGAAATGCCCTGGCTGATCCCCGACGCATAAAAATATTTCGCCCCCGCGATCATCGCCTCCGGCACGTCGGCCACCCCCACGGCCGACGCCGCCGAGTCGCGCCGGTAATAGAGAAACTCATGCCCTTTGGCCGAATGCGTGACAAAATACACCGCCGTGGCGTGGCTGTCGGACCGTCCGACCGCCGAACAATCAACCCCCTCCGCCACCCACAACTCCAGCAACCGATCCCCCGCCGGATCGCGCCCGACCGCCGTCACATACGCCACCGCCGCCCCCTGCCGCGCCGCCGCCACCGCCGCGTTCGACGTGTCCCCGCCCGGACCCTCCAGATAGAAGCGCCGCCCATCCGCCCCCAATGGCTGCTGGTTGAACTCCAGCATCGGCTCGCCCATGCACACCAGATCGACGCCCATCGCATCCCCTCCCGATCCCCTGCCCCGCAGGATGGCTTGGTTTACCCGACACGCCCCGATTGCTACAAAGCCCGCCCGCGAGAACAGGTGAAACACGCATGGCCGAACAGAATATCTGGAACCAGTTCGTTGTCGACATGCGTGCCGTGCCAGGTGCCCGCATCCTCGAACTCGGCACCAAACGCTCCGTCGCCGACCGCCCGACCATCTCGCGCGGCCTCTTCCCCGACGCCGCCGAATATATCGGCACCGACTTCCAGCCCGGCCTCGACGTCGACGTCGTCGCCGATGCGCACGCCCTCTCGAACAGCTTCGCCCCCGCGTATTTCGACGCGATCGTTTCTCTCTCGACGTTCGAGCATCTGAAATACCCGTTCCTCGCCGCCCATGAAATTCTCAAATGCCTGAAAGTCGGTGGCAAGCTGTTCGTCCAGACCCATCAGACCTTCCAGCTCCACGCCTATCCCAGCGACTATTTCCGCTTCTCCATCGAGGCGCTGTCGGCGATGTTCCCGCCGCAGATGGGGTTTCGCGCCGACCAGACGCTGCACGAATTCCCCGCGGAGATCCATTCCGTCCTCGGCATCACCAAGCCCGCCTTCCTGAACTCCTGCATTTCCGGTACCAAAACCGCACCGACCCCCGACGCCTTCGTCTACGACCTGCCCGGCATCATCGCCCCCGCCGACGGCATCGGCGACCGCCTGCTGCGCAAATTCCAGGACCTCCGCGCCCGTCTCGGCCTGTCCGCGCGGTAATCTTCGCCCCGCCGCCAAGCCGCCCTTGTCCTCCGCCCGCACCGGCGCGATTGTCGCGCCTCCCAACCAAAGGCGCGCCCATGCAACGGATCGACCTTCGCTCGGATACGGTCACCCTCCCGTCCGACGCCATGCGTGCCGCCATGGCCGCCGCCGCCGTGGGCGATGACCAGTATGGCGAAGACCCCTCGGTCAATCGCCTGCAATCCCGCATCGCCGAACTCCTCGGCAAGGAGGCGGCCCTCTTCGTCCCCTCCGGCACCATGGCCAACCAGATCGGCCTGCAACTCCTCACCCGCCCCGGCGACGAGGTGGTCGTCGGCGCCGAAGCGCATATCGCCTGGCACGAGGCCGGCGCGTCGGGCTCCAACGCCGGCGTGCAGTTCATGGTGGCCGGGCAAGGGGGTCTGTTCACGGCGGCAGATTTTCGCGCGGCGTTCAAGCCGGATGGGCATGTCGTCTTCCCGCCGACCACCCTGGTCACGCTGGAAAACACCCATAACCGCGGCGGCGGTGTCATCTTCCCGCAGGCGGAGGTGATCGCCATCTGCGCCGCCGCCCATGAACTCGGCTGCACCGCCTATCTCGACGGCGCCCGGCTGTTCAACACCGCCATCGCCACCGGAACCTCCCTCGCCGACCTCGCGGCGCCCTTCGACGTCGTCTCCGTCGCGCTCTCGAAGGGCCTCGGCTGCCCGGTCGGCAGCGTGATCGCCGGCACCAGCGAGGCCATGCGCCGCGGCGTCCGCGCCCGCCGGCGTTTCGGCGGCGCCATGCGCCAGGCCGGCATCCTCGCCGCCGCCGGCCTCCATGCGCTCGACCAGGGTTTCGCCCATCTCGCCGAAGATCACGCCAACGCCCAACTGATCGCCACCCGCATCGCGCAGACTCCCGCCCAGATCGACCTCGCGACCGTGCAGACCAACATCGTCATCTTCCGCCTGCCCGCCCCGCTGCCGGACGCCGCCACCATCGTCCGCCGTGCCGCGGAACTCGGCGTCATGGTCTCCGCCTTCGCCCCGCGCACCATCCGCGTCACCACCCACCTCAACGTCGATGCCGCCGCCTGCCGGCAAGCCGCCGACATCCTCGCCCGCGCGATCGGCGCCGAAGCCGATGTCATCCTGATGCCGCGCTGATCTCCAGCAGCGGCCGCTCTCAGCGCGCCCGGCGCTTGACGGGATGGCCGAGATAGCGCGACAGCACCTCCTCGGTCGGCCCGTCCTCCTTGATCCGCCCCTGCTCCATCCAGATCAGCCGCGTGCACCAATCCAGCAGCGCGTCGGTGTTGTGCGTCGACAGCACCAGGATTTCCGCCCCGCGCACCATGTCCTCCAGCCGATCCCGCGCGCGTTCCATGAAGTTCGCGTCCCCCGCCAGGAACCACTCATCCATCAGCAACACCTGCGGACGGATCGCGGTGGCAACGGCAAAACCGAGCCGGATGATCATCCCCGCACTGTAGATGCGCACGGGCAGGTCGATGAACTCGTCCATCTCCCCGAACACCCGCACATCCTCCTGCAACTGTGTGATCGCCTCGGCATCGAGCCCGCTATACAGGCCGCGCAGCAGAATATTCTCCCGCCCGGTCAGGCCGAGATTGAGCCCGAGATGCGGATCAAGCAGCGCGTTCAACGTCCCGCTCACCCGGATCGATCCGGTGAACGGCTCGTAGATCCCCGCCATCGTACGCAGCAGCGTGGTCTTGCCGGCACCGTTGCTGCCGATCAGCCCGAGCCGGTCGCCCGGCCCCAGGGTGAAGGAAATATCGCGCAACGCCTGCACCACCACGCGATGGCGCTCATCCTCGCCCATGCGTTTCTGCACGGAGTTGAGCAGCGTCTTCTTCAGGCTGCGGCCGCTGGCATGATAGAGCGGGAAGTCGAGACTGACGCCCTTGACCTCGATGCCCGCCACCGGCGTGTCCAAATCCGTCCGATCCACCGTCGCGCCCCCTACAGCCAGAACGCGATGCGGCCGCGCACCCGGGCAAAGAACAGCCAGGTGCCGCCGCACAGAATCAACGAGCTGACGCCGGCCGACACATACACGGCCAGGCTGGGTATCTCCCCCAGCAGCGGCCCGCGGACGATTTCCAGCAGCGTGTAGAACGGGTTGAACGGCAGCATCCACTGATCGTCGCCGATCAGATGCGGCCGCCAGATCACTGGTGTGATGAAGAACGCCATCTGCATCACGCTGGCCACGATCGGCGGAATATCGCGGAAACGTGCGCATAACGCGCCGAGCAGCACCGTCACCGCCAGCGAGTCGACCAGCCACACCAGCATCGCCGGCAACGCCAGCAGCACCTCCGGCCCTGGCCACGACCACATCACCAGATCGACCGCGACGATCACCACCACGTTGTGCCCGAGGATCAGCACGTTGCGCAGCACGGTGCGCGCCGCATACAGCGTGAACGGCATCCGCACCGCGCGGATCATGCCCTCATGCACGATGTAGCCCTGGCACGCATCGGCCACGAGCACGGCGAGATAGCCCCACAGCACCTGCGAAATCGCCAGGAACGGCAGGTAGTCCTTCATGTCGATCTGGAACAGCGTCGAATAGATCACGCCCATCGCCGCCACCATCGCGCCGGTCGACAGCGTCAGCCAGAACGGCCCGAGCAGCGAGCCGCGATAGCGGCTACGGATATCCAATGCGCCGAGCGTCCAGCACAGGCGCCACAGCGTCGCCGCCTCGCGCAGATCGCGCACCGCCATGCGATGACGCTCGGCGAAACTGTCGCCAGGCGTGATCTCAAGGGTCTGGGCGCCGCGAGCGCGAGGTTTCAGGGCCATACTCATAAGGTCCGCGGCGATAGCGGATTAACCGCCTCGCCGCAACATCAGCCCCGCTATCAGACGTCCGCGATCAGACGTCCGCCATCAAACTCCGGGCGCCGCCCGCCCGATCCGCGTCCGCGCCCCGCGGGTCAGCACCACGCGTTCGCCTGGGCGGAACTGGTCCTCGTTGGTCTGCACCACCGAGATCGTCTGCCCGCTATCCTCGCGGATGATGAACTCCACCGCCGTGCCGCCGCTCACGCCCTTCTCGATCGCCGTGCCAGCGATCCCGCCGACGATGGCCCCACCGATCGCGCCGATGATATTGGAGCGCGGATCGCCGCCAATGAAACTGCCCGCCGCGGCCCCCGCCGCCGCGCCGCCCAGCGTGCCAACGCCCGTGCCCTGGTTCTGCACCTGAACCGTGCGCATCGAGACAATCACCCCGTAGCTGATATTGGCGGTCCGGCCGATATCAGCCGTGCTGTAGGTCGAATTGGTGTTCGCCGGCGCACAAGCGGCCAGGCCGATCACCATCGACAGCGCGATGACGGCGGCGAACGGACGAACGGATAAAAAGCGCATCAGGACTCTCCTCGGCTGCGGGACACACCCTAACACGGTGGATACGCCAAAATCATGGCGCGTTCGAGCAAACAATCTGAAATCATCGTAATCTTGCCATTATCTTCGGTTGAGTATAAGGAGTTACGTCGGGTTCCTCTCAGACCTGTTCAACCGCGGCCGTGAGGTCGTGCCCTGCAAATGGCGACGGCTGCTGCGCGTCCATGCCAGTGCCGCCGTGCCCTCCGGCCGCTTCGGCAGCCGCGCCACGACGGAGACCGCGCCGCATGACCATCCGATCGACGCCCCCGCTCGCGACCGTTCTGCGCGTGACCGTTCTGCGCGTGATGGTCTGTGCCGTCGCCCTCTCGGCCCTCGCCGCCTGCTCCCAGCGCACCGCCGTCAACGCGCCGGACAGCGCCGCAAACTATGCCGCCCGCGCCAAGGGCAACTATACGCCGCCGGGACCGCCGAGCGACCCGTGGGGCCCCTACATCGTCGAAGCCGCCGCCAAGTACGACATGCCCGAGCGTTGGGTGCGTGAAGTCATCCGCCAGGAATCCGGTGGCCGGATGTACGAGAACGGCCGCCTCATCACCTCCTCCGCCGGTGCCATGGGCCTGATGCAGGTGATGCCCGGCACCTACGCCGAATTGCGTGGCCGCTACGACCTCGGCGACGACCCGTTCGACCCGCATGACAACATCATGGCCGGCACCGCCTATCTGCGGGAACTCTACGATGTCTTCGGCGCGCCCGGCTTCCTCGCCGCCTACAACGCCGGTCCTGGCCGCTTCGACGACTACCTCACCCGCAATCGCCCGCTGCCCGACGAGACCCGCCGCTATGTCGCCCGCATCGGCGCCAATCTCGGCGACGCGCAGCCACAGCGCATCACCGCAGCGCCGCAATACGCGATGATCACCAACAACATTCCCGCCGGCCCCCGATATCCGCGCGGCCGCAGCGCGCCCGCACCCGTCGCCCTGGCGGCGAACACGCCGAGCCTGACCGGCTATGGCCGCGTGCCCGTGCAAACCGCCGCTCTCATCCCGCCGCCGGCCCCTCCGGCCGCACCCTCTGCGGCGCCGGTGCAGATGGCCGCCGCCACCGTCCCCGCGCCCGCCAAACCCGGCGGCTTTCATCTGATCGCGCCCGCGATGGCCGGCTCCATGCCGGTGCCCCGGGGCGGCCCGCGGACTGGCAACTGGGCCATTCAGGTCGGTGCGTTCTCCAACGAGGCTCAGGCACGCGCTGCCGCCGACACCGCCCGGAAACAGGCGTCCGAGACGCTTGCCCAGGCCCGCCCGGCTGTCGGTTCCGTCAAGCAGGCCAGCGGCACGCTCTACCGCGCCCGCCTCACCGGCCTCTCGCGCGAAGCCGCCGCCCAGGCCTGCGAGCAGATCAGCCGCAACCGCAGCAACTGCATCGTCCTGTCGCCGGACGCCCAATCGTAGCCCAGTCATAGCCCCGATGGCCTGACCCGACTCGTAACCATGCTACGGTCGCAGCGGCAACGCGGGAGCAGCGCATGAGCGGGCAACAGGATTTGGTGGCGCAGATCAATGCGCTGCCCTGGTTCCACCAGATCGATTTCGGCAACGGGATCCTCTCCCCCGGAAGCATCAAGGCCTCCAAGATCGCCCGTACCGCGCGTGCCATCTTCGACCGCCCGATCACCGGCAAGTCGTTCCTCGATATCGGCTGCTGGGACGGCGCCTACAGCATCGAGGCCGTCAAGCGTGGCGCGTCGCGCGTGCTCGCCACCGATCATTTCGTGTGGAATGGCGGCCCCGGCGACCGCCGCAGTTTTGAACTCGCCCGCCAACACGTGGCACCGAGCATCGAGGTAAAGGAACTTCCGGTCGAGGCGCTGTCCGTGGAGTCCGTCGGCCAGTTCGACGTCGTGCTGTTCTCCGGCGTTTTCTACCACCTGCGCCACCCCTTCTACGTGCTCGAGGAAGTCGCCAAGCTGGCCAAGGAAGTGCTGATCGTGGAAAGCCGCCTGATCGGCCGGTTCACCTGGTGGCCCTATATGCGCTTCTTTCCCGGCAGCGAGCTGGAGGGCGACCCGACCAACTGGTGGGCGCCGAACCGCGTCTGCATGGAGGCCATGTTGCGCGATCTCGGCTTCAGGACAATCAAATTCCAGCGCACTGACTACCGCTGGCGTCGCGGCATGTTTCACGCCGAGCGGTAGTGGCTAGAGCATGATCCGTGCTGATAGGCGCACGGAAAATGCTCTAGCTCTTTGTTTTGGCGAGCATCTTGATCCGACGGGTGATCCCGTTAGGTCGGATGATGCTCTAGCTCGGTGTTGCCCCGAGCGTCAGCCAGGTGACGTCACCGACCGACCGCATATGGGCGATGAAACTCGCCCGTCGCGGCGCGCCGGTGTCATCCCACACTGTATCGAACAACGCCTCCGCCGCCGTCACGCGCAGGCCGCGCAATGCCTCCGCCAAACTCCCCGCCTCCCCCGCCGCGACGTGCAAGAGGCCCGCGCGCAAGAGACCGGCGCGCAAGAGACCGGCGCGAACCATGCCGACGGCGACAAAGCCTTCAATCGCGGCGCTGGCCGGCGGCTGGTGAAACAGCGCCGTGTAGCGCGCCGTGAACGCCGCCAGCGGCGGTGCATCGGCGGCCTCACCGACATGGACAAAGAGGTGCGTCGCCGCCGTCCCCGCCAGTTCCAGCGTTCGCGGCGCCAGCAGCACGGCCTCGCCGAGCACTGGCAGCAGCGGTGCCTGCCGCCGCAGTGCCCCCAGCGCCTGCGCACAGGCCGCCGGAACGCCATCCACGAACACCGCATCCGGCGCCGCGGCCAATAACCGGGCGATCGCCGGGCCGGGATCCCCGTGCGCAGGCAGCACGGTGTCGGCGACAATCTCGATCCCCATCGCTCCCGTCGCGCGCTGGAACGCTGCCCGCCAGGGCCGCTCGCCATCCGCCGCCGTGCCAAGCATGCCGATGCGACGCCACCCCGCGGTGCTGTGCGCCCAGCGCGCCAGCCGGTCCATCCGGTGATGTGGCGGCGCGCTCGCCAAACTCAGCCACCCCACCGCAGCACCGGGCCAACTCGCCCCCGGTGCGATCATCGCCACCTTGCGCTCCGCGACCAACGGCAACGCCGCGGTGATCGCCGCCGGCGGGCCCATCGCGAATACGGCGGAAATTGGCCCCTCAAGGGCACGAACAAGACTGCTGCGCCCCCCGGTCAGCGCCGGTGCTGTCGAGTCATAGGTGAGAACCTGAACGTCCAAGCCGCCGATCCCGCCCGTCTCATTGGCCTCCAGGACCGCCATCTCGACGCCGCTGCGCCACGCCTGGCCCAGCGGCGCGAGCGTGCCGGTCAACGGGATCACTTGCGCGATCTGCACGGGATCACGCAGCTTCGGGAGGACGGACACGATGTTCATGGCGGCATGCCGTCGCACCGGCAGACCGACGCCGTCAACGGCCAGACGGGCAGATCAGCCGTGCTTGCGGTCGGCTTCCAGGAACGCCTGAGACGTCAGCGGATCTGCCGGGTGATCACGCCGCTTGAGCGAAACCGGCTCGCGTCCGGCACTTCGGCCACCTCGTCGTATCGCCGCATTGTCGCGTTGGCGACCATCGTGCCGCGATCGGGGCGGCCATAGATGAACCCATAAGTCGGATAGACGCTGCCAAACCCGCCGGAGTGCCCAAGTCCGACTCGCACGGACGACCAGTCATTGGCCTCCGACACGTCGATCACCGGAATTCCCTTGGAAACGCCACCTTTGGTTGCCCCAGGGCCCCACCAGTTGGCGTGGTCGATCTCCACCGTCCGGCTATCCGTCACGTGGGTGACGACCGCGACGTGACCGAGCCGCATCCGGCCGGTCGCCCGGAAATTCATGATCGCGCCGCGCTCAGGGTTGCTGCCGCGCTCATACTGACCGGCCGCATTGTCCCACCAGGCATGCGCGTTGCCCTTCACATCGATACCGGTCACCGCGCGCGCATAGGGCACGCAGGAGATGCCAGCATAGCGCGGAGCGTAGGCAATCTTGCTGGTCTTCAGCAGCGGGTTCTTGGACGTGCTCTGCGTCGTCTGCAAGCCGGCGACACTGCGCTTGGTCGTTGCGGGTTTCGCGGCAACAGGCTTGGCGTCAGCTTTCTGCGACGCGGCGTCAGTCGCGGCCGCAGCCGGCGTAGCCAGCCCCATCATTGGCATGCACGCTATCAGAAGCGTTCCCAGTGCCCACGCAGCGCACCGACGCGCCGCGTTGCTTCGTCCTGAGTTCCGCTTCGTCGCTGCCTGCATGCTCGATCCCTTTTGTCCGCGCATTCGTATTTCCGATTGCAACGCAAACGTGAGCAAGGCAACCCAATAAAGCGCGGATTACAGGTCTGCCATGTGATTTCGTAATTCCACCCCGTGGACAACTTTGGTTTCTAGGAACATCGCCCTATAAAAGGGGAAATCCACCAATGTGGCTGATAAATATGTTGCATGTGGCACATTTGCCACTACCACCGGTAGCAATCGCGCCCAAAGGAGTCGCCCGCCACGTGCATCGCCCCGCGCAACCGGCGAAAAAAAGACGGCGGGACATGACTCCCGCCGCCTTCCGATAATCTTGTTACTTGCAGTCCCAGCCCACGTGTTCGGCAAGGCCTACTTGCAGGCGGTGACCATGATCTCGACCAGCAGGCGCGGATCGGCCATGTTCGCCTCAACGCAGGCCCGCGCCGGCGCGCCATCCTTCGGCAGCCAGGCCGACCAGATCTCGTTCATCGCGTCGCGGTCGCGAATGTCCTTCACCCAGATCTGCGCCTGCAGCACGCGCGTCTTGTCGGTGCCGTGCGTCTCCAGGATCTCGTCGATCAGGTCCAGAACCTGCTTGGTCTGGCCCTTGATGTCCTGCGACGTGTCCTTCGCCGTGCAGCCCTGCACATAGACAAAGCCATGATACTCCACGGCTTTCGACAGGATCTTGTTCGGCTCCGTGCGGATGATCTTGCTCATGTCCTCGGTGTCCCCGTTCGGTGATTGCTCGCGGCTTGTACGGCCCCAGCGCGCCGCCGACAAGCCTCAACCGGTCCAGGAGCCTAAGCAGAGCCCGATCGGCTCCCCCACGGCAGTCCAGGGAAGGCAAGCGCGCCTCCGGCGGCAAAGGGGCACGCCCCTTTGATCCCCCCGACTGCTTGCGCCGCAGGCAATGGACATCTCGGACCGCATTGCATCGCGCGGGAGTTTGGGCTTCGCCAGTGAATGCGGCGAGATCGCGGGGCTCACCGAAGGCCGTCCGGCCGGCCGCGAGCAGTCCGGGGTTCCAAGGGCCACTGGCCTTTGGCCGCCGGAGGCGCGCTTGCCGTCGCTGCAAACGCACGCCCTTCCGTTGGC
>JAYTUU010000021.1:0-10731 GCA_043744375.1 Rhodospirillales bacterium
CAGCCGCTCGAAACCCTCTGGCGCCGCGGCGATCTCGGCTGCGTCTTCATGTGCGGCTACCCGATCGCCCTCAACCTCGCCGCAATCACCCCGATCGCCGCCCCGGTCCCCGCCTTCGGCTGGGCACAAAACCGCCCCGTCTACCGCTCCGACCTCATCGTCCGCACCGACAGCCCCTTCAAAACCCTCGCCGACACCTTCGGCGGTACCGCCGGATGGACCGTCAACCACTCCCATTCCGGCTTCAACGCCTTCCGTCACCACCTCCTGCAACACCGCACGCAAGCCCACCCCACCCTCTACAGCCACGTCGCCGGTGGCCTCGTCACCGCCCGCCGCATCCTCGACAGCGTCCTCGACGGCACCATCGACATCGGCCCGCTCGACGCCTACTGGCACGCCCTGATCGCCCGATACCGCCCCGAACTCACCGCCGGCATCCGCGTGATCGAGAGCACGGATGTCGCCCCCATGCCCGCCTTCGTCGCCTCCGCCGGCACGCCCGCCGAAAATATCCAACGCCTGCAAGCCGCCTTCGTCGCCGCCGAACACGCCGCCTGGTTCCCCCCTCTGGCCAAGGCCTTGCTGATCAGGCGATTCGCAGCGATGACCCACAACGACTACGCCGCAACCCTGCGGTGGGACCGTGAAGCAATCGCGGCAGGCTACCCCCTGCCGGCATGAGGAAACCCCGCGTGAGGAAACGATGACCGACAAGAAACTGAGAGGCGCCGATATCGTCGCCCGCACGCTCGAACTGGCCGGCGCCACCACGGTGTTCACCCTCTCCGGCAACCACATCATGTCGCTGTTCGACGCCGCGATCGGCACGAAGCTCGACCTCATCCACGTCCGCCAGGAAGCCGCCGCCGTCCACATGGCCGACGCCTGGGGCCGCCTCACCGGAACACCCGGCATCGCCATGGTCACCGGCGGCCCCGGCCACGCCAACGCGGTGCCGGCCCTGTTCACCGCGCTGTCGCAGGACTCGCCGGTGGTCCTGCTCTCCGGCTGCCACGCCACCTGGGAAACCGGCCGCGGCGGCTTCCAGGAACTCGCGCAAGCCGACATGGCGGCCCCCGTCTCCAAGGCCTCATGGACCGCGACAACCGCGGCCGGCCTGAGCCAGGACGTCGCCCGCGCCTTCCGCCTCGCCGCCTCCGGCCGCCCCGGCCCCATCCATCTGAGCCTCCCCTCCGACCTGCTCGACGCCGAAGTCAGCGGCACCGAAATCCACTGGGCCACCGCCGCGGATTTCACCGCCGAACCCACCCAACTCCCGGACGCCGCCGCCGACGCGGCCCTGGCCATACTCCGCGAGGCCACCCGCCCGCTGCTGATCGCCGGCCCACAACTCGCCACCAGGGCCGGCCGAGCCTTGCTCGCCCGGATCGAGACAGAGTTGTCCCTGCCCACCTGCATCATGGAAAGCCCCCGCGGCCTGGCCGACGCCACCTGGGGCGCGCTGGCCGACCTCGTCAAACGGGCCGACCTGATCGTCCTGCTCGGCAAGAAACTCGATTTCACCCTGAAGTTCGGCACCCCCATGGACGCCGCCTGCCGCTTCCTGGTGCTCGACCCCGAGGCCGAAACGCTCGCACGGGTGCTGCGCGAAGTCGGCGCCCGCCTCGCCTTCGCCGCCATCACCGACGTTCATCCGGCAGCAGAAGCGTTGCTCCGCCGTGCCAAGAACATCGGCTCCCCCCCGTGGCTGGCGGAGGCGCGAACCTACCTGCATGGCCGTCCGGCGGCATGGGAGAATTTGCAATCAACCACGCCGGGAAAACTGCACGCCATCGAAGTCGCCAAGGCGCTGAAGCCGTTCGTCGAGGCCAACCCCGACACCATCCTGATCTGCGACGGCGGCGAATACGCCCAATGGGCGCAGAGCATCATCCGCTGCGAACGCCGCGTGGTGAACGGCGTCGCCGGTGCCATCGGCGCCTCCCTCCCCTTCGCGGGCGCGGCCCGGATGGTCGAACGCCAAGCCCCCGTCTTCGCCGTCCTCGGCGACGGCACCTTCGGCTTCCACATGGCCGAATTCGAAACCGCCGTGCGACGCGGCCTGCCCTTCGTCGCCGTCGTCGGCAATGACGCCCGCTGGAACGCCGAACACAACATCCAACTGCGCGACTACGGCGCCGACCGCGCCTACGGCTGCGAACTCCTGCCAGCACGCTACGACCTCGTCGTCACGGCCCTCGGCGGCCATGGCGAACTGGTCGAGCACGCCGCCGACCTGCCGGCCGCCCTTGCCCGTGCGGTCGCAAGCGGCAAGCCGGCCTGCGTGAACGTCATGATCGAGCCAATCGGCGCACCGACATTACGCCGCAAAATGAGGAGTGACAGAAATGGCTGACCTCGCGTCCGATGGAAGTTCGCGGACAAACACGACGGAGTGGGAGATGCGCTGCGACCTCGCCGCCACCTTCCGGCTCAGTTGGCGCTTCCGCCTGAACGCCGGCATCGGCAATCACTTCAGCCTGATGTGCCCGGACAGTGACGACACGTTCCTCGTCAACCCACGCGGCCTGCTGTTCCAGGAGATCACCGCAAGCAACCTGCTGGCGGTGAATTTCGACGGCCACGTCCATTCCGGCGGCCGCCCGGTGCGGCTCGTCGCCCACAAAATCCACGCCCCCATCCACGCCCGCAACCCGGCGGCAAAATGCGTGATCCACCTGCACCCGCCGGCGATCACCGCGCTGTCGCTGCTGGAGGATGGCCGGCTCGCACTGGCCCATCACGACAACCTCATCGTCAACGACCGCATCGCCTATGACGACGCAATGACCGGCCCCGCCTTGGGCGACGGCGAGGGCGCCCGACTCGCCGACGTCCTAGGCGACAAGACGATCATGGTCATGGCCAATCACGGCGTACTCGCCGTCGGCCCGACGGTGGAGGACGCGTTCCACGAACTGACGGTCGTCGAGGGCGCCTGCGAGTATCAGCTCAAGGCAATGTCCACCGGCATGAAACTCCGCCAGCAGCCGGAGGGGCTGCGCTGGAACTACCGCGGCCGCTGGGGCGACAAACTCGACGCACGGCTCTACCTCGATGCTTGGCGTCGCATTCTCGACAAGGAAGAAGCCGACTACGCCCAGTGAGGCTCGGCGCATGGGGCCTTACCCATGCGAGACGAGATCGTCCACCGCGCTCATGCTCCGCGGCACATTCGCCTCGGCGATCAGCTTCTCCATCGCGGCGGCATTCTCCCGCATCGCCTGGGCCACCGCCTTCCACTTCACGTCCTGGCCGGGCGTGATCTTCAGCGCCGTATGCAGGGCGGCGGCAAGGCGTTCGGCAAGCGCGTCATCGTCTTCGATGAGGAGGATTCGAATGGCGCGGCTCCTGGTCAGGACATCACAGCGAAGTCCGTCAACGTCGCACCACGTTAGAACGCGCTATCTGAACACGCCATGGAACCGGCCGAGGAAGCTTTTCATCCGCTCCGTGCTGGGGTTGCGGAACAGCTCCCCGGGCGGTCCCTGCTCGGCGATCCGCCCCTGGTCCATGAACACGACGCGCGACGCCACAGCGCTGACGAATAGCATTTCGTGCGAGACCACCAGCATCGTCATGCCCGAGGTCGCGAGACCGCGCATGACGTCGAGAACTTCACCGACCAGTTCCGGATCAAGCGCGGACGTTACTTCGTCGAATAATATGAGCTTCGGCTCGCCAGCCACCGCGCGCGCGATAGCCACCCGCTGCTGCTGGCCGCCGGAGAGTTGGTAGGGATAGTGCCCGCGCCGGTCCGACAGCCCGACCCGTTCGAGCCAGCCGGCGGCGATGTCACGTGCCTCGGCCTTGGATTTGCCGAAGACCTTGGTCAGGCCGAGCGTGACATTTTCCTCGGCGGTCAGATGCGGAAAGAGATTATAGCTTTGAAAGACGATGCCAATACGAGCGCGCTGCGCTACGATCAGCCGTTCTGCTAGGCGCTTGCGCCCCCTTGCGGTGGTCTGGTAGCCGATGCTTTCGCCGTCGAGGATGATTTCGCCCTCGTGGTATTCCTCCAGCATGTTCACGCAGCGCAGAAACGTGGTCTTCCCGGAACCCGACGAGCCGATCAGCGCCACCACCTCGCCCCGCTCGACCGTGAGGTCGATGCCCTGCAGCACCTCCAGGTCGCCATAGCGCTTGTGAATGTTGGTCGCCTGCAGAAGGGTCGTGCCGGACACTCAGAACCTCACATACGCCATGCGCCGTTCAAGCACGGCACCGATCCGCGAGATCGCGAAATTGATCAGGAAATAGACCGTCATCAGAGCGACATAGAACTCGATGATCAGAAACGTCCGCGCAATGGCCTGCTGCGTCGCCAGCAGCAGATCGAGCACGCCGATGAGCGACAGCAAGGTCGAACCCTTGACCATCTCGGAGGCGATGTTCACCCAGGCCGGCAGCATGCGCCGCGTCGCCTGCGGCAGAATGGCGTACGCCAAACGTTGCCAGAATCCGAGGCCGATCGACTTGGCGGCGTCGGTCTGCGCCTGCGGAATGGATTGCAGCGCACCGCGCGAAAGCTCGCCGATATGGGCCGAACTGAAGGCACCGAGTGCTATGATGCCGGCCAGGAACGCCGACACGTTCAGCCCGATCAAAGCCGTGCCATAGAAGCAGAAGAAGATCAGCACGAGGGCCGGAATGCCGCGAATGAAATCGACATAGGCGCGCAGCACCAGGCGCAGCAGGACATGTCCGTAACACAGCCCGAGGCCGATCAGCACGCCGAAGACGGTGCCGATGACGATGACCAGCCCGGAAATCTCCATCGTCGTGATGAAGCCTTCGAATAGCGTGCGGCGGGCGACATAGATTTCGTGGGCGAGGGCCGACAGGTCCATCATCGCACCATGGCGAAGCGGCGTTCGACCCGGCGCAGGCCGAATGCAATCACGTAGCATGCCGTCAAATACAGAGCCGCGGTGACGGTCCAGGTTTCCAGTACCTGGAACGTATTGACGTTGATCCAGCGGGCGCCATAGGTCAGTTCGGGCACGCCGATTGCGGCGGCCAGCGCGGTGTCCTTGAACAGGGAGATCAGCGCGCTGCTGAGCGAGGGCAGCACGATGCGGAAGAGCACGGGAAAGATCACGTAGCGCAGCCGCTGGAAGCGGTTCAGCCCGATCGCCTTGCCGGCCTCGATATAGGCGGTGGGAATCGCCTCAAGCCCGCCGCGAAACACCTCGGTCAAATAGGCGCCCGCATAGAGTGCCAAGGTTGCAATGAAGGTCTCGATGTTATCGAACGCGGTGATGCCGAACTCCGGCAGTCCGAAATAGACGAAGAACACCAGCAGCAGCAGCGGCGTGTTGCGCACGACCTCGACGAACGCCGTCGCGGGCAGCCGCAGCAGAGGATTGCGCGACTGCCGGCAGACCGCCAGCAGGATGCCGATGACGCAGCCGATCGCAAGCGCCACAACGGCTATGCCGAGACCCAGCAGAATTCCGCCGTAGAGACGTTCGGAATTCCGCCAGATCACCGGCCAGTTGAAGTTGTAGCGCATCCGTTCGGCCGTTCAGACGAGGCCGAACTCCGAGGGAATACCGATCTTGGGGATCGGCAGTTCAATGCCGAACCATTTCATGTAGGACGCCTTCATGTAGTCGTAGTCCACGCCCATGAAGGCCTCGTGCAACTGGGTGTTCACCCAGCCGAGCCACACCGGATCGCCTGGCGCGACGGCGAAGGCGTAGGTGTTCGGCAGCCAGCCGAAGCCGAGATCGCGGTAGCGGTCGGGGAACTTGCTGACCAGCCATCGGATGGTGGATTGGTCGGACGCCGTCACGTCGGCCCGGCGGGCGTTCATCGACTGGAAAGTGGCATCCACGCTCTCGACCTGCAGGATCTTGATGTCGGGCAGAACCATCCTGCTCCATTCCTCGACGCCGACATTCTGCATCCAGGCGATGGTGGCCCCGCTGCCAGCCGCCTTGAGCTGGGCGTAGTCCTGATACTTGCTGCCCTTGAGTACCAGCAGGCCGACGCCTTCGCGATAGTACGGTATGGTGAATTCCACCTGCCGCGCGCGCCCCGGCGTGATCGTCATGAACTGGGCGACGATGTCGATCTTGTTGGTGACGAGGTTGGGAATGCGCGCATCCGCGGCCTGGCGGACGAATTCGACCTTGTTGGGATCGTCGAACAATCCTTTGGCGAGCAGGCGCGCCATATCGATGTCCATGCCGACGAGTTTTCCGGTTTCATCCTCGAAATGCCAGGGTGGATTCGTGGTGCCGGTGCCGACGATCAGCTTGCCGCGCTTGAGGATTTCCTGGAGCTTGCTGCTGCCGGTCGCCTGGGCCTGGGCCTTTTGCGCGAGCCCGATGCCCGCCGCGGCGACCAGCGCCGCTGCCGCGGCGACCCCCGCGCCCTTGCCGAACACACGGCGCCGCGAGACCTCGGTATTTTCGTTTTCGTTTGCCATAATCATCGAATTCCCTCTGTTGTAGCGAGCGGCACGCGCCGCAGCCAAGATCGGAATATCCACGATGAGCGGCCGATTGGGTCGCCCTGGAAGAAGGATAGGCACCGAACCGGACATTCGGCAACCGTGCTCGTCACCCGGTTGCGATTCGTATCGAATTCGCCAAGGCGGCCAAGTCAGCGGATAAAAAGTTTTTGCTTCTTTTTTCAAAAAGAAGGCCGAGCTTCTGTTCTTTTTTGAAAAAAGAACCAAAAACTCTCAACCGTCTGGCGATTTTCGAGCCGACGTTGCGCTCAGAGGCCGGCGCGGGTGATCTCGTCGCGACGGCGGGTGACGAAGGTGCGCAGTTCTTCGTCGATGGCTTTGTCGATGGGCGGAGGTTGGTAGCTGGCGAGGAGGGACTTGTAGATGGTGTTGGCCCGTGTCGTCGCACTCTGGGCGCCGGCACCCTGCCAAGTTTCGAAGTTGCGCCAGTCCGACAGCAGTGGGGAATAATGCTCGGTCTCGTAACGCGCCAGGGTGTGGGCAGTGCCGAAGAAATGGCCGCCGGCGCCGGCTTCGCGCATCGCGTCCAGGCCCAGGCTGTCTTCGGTGATTTCGATCGGTTCCAGTGTTTTAGCCATCATCTGGAGCATCTCGGCATCGAGGACCATCTTCTCGAAGCTGGCGACGAGGCCGCCTTCAAGCCAGCCGATGCCGTGCATCAGATAATTGGTGTGCCCGAGGATGGAACTCCAGATGGCCATCTGGGACTCGTAGGCGGATTGCGCATCGACGGCATTGGAGGCATTGACGTTACTTGAGCGGTATGGAACCCCGTAACGCCGCGTCAGTTGGCCGGTTGCCAGCGCGCCCTTGGCGTATTCGGGGGTGCCGAAGGCGGGGGCACCGGTGCGCATATCGACGTTGGAGGTGAAGCCGCCATAGATCGTCGGCGCCCCGGGGCGGACGAGTTGAACGAGCGCCATGCCGAACAGGGCTTCGGCGTTCTGCTGGACGAGCGCGCCGGCGAGCGAGATCGGGGCCATCGCGCCGGCCAGGGTGAAGGGCGTGACGCAGGTGACCTGGCCGGTTTCGGCGGCCGTCATCAGGCCATCCGCCATCGGGCCATCTACGCGCAGCGGCGAATTGGTGTTGATGACAGTGATGAGGGAGGGGCTTTGCGCGATCTGCTCGCGGGTGATGCCGCGGGCGATGCAGCACATGTCGAGCGCGTCCATGAACCGCGTGACGCCGATGCCGGAGCCGTGGAAGACGCGGTCGGTGAGGGTGAGGAGGTCGTAGGTGGTGTCGAGGTGGCGGGTTTCGGCGTCCAGATCGATGGCGGCGACGGCGGGGCCGACGAGATGGGCGCAGTTGAGGCTCTGGGCGAGGCGCATGAAGTTGCGCGAGTCGTGCTGGGTGCCCGGGCGGCGGCCGCCATCGAGATCGGACGCGTTGGGCGGGCCGCCGACGGTGCCGAAGGCAATGTGGCGGTCGCCGAACACAACGGCGCGGGCGGAATTGCGCGGGGTCAGCGTGAAGCGCGCGGGCGCCGTGGCCATGGCGGCGGCGATCAGGCCGCGATCGAGGCGAACATGCTGTTTGGAGAAATCGACGTCCGCACCTGCGGCCTTGAGGATGCGCAGCGCGCGGTCATTCCAGACTTCGAGGCCGATTTCTTCGAGCACCCGCAGGCTGGCGCGATGGATCGTCTCGACCTCATCAGCGCTGAGGACCTCGACGGGGCTGAGCCGATTGACCGGCTGTTGCCACGGCAACTGATGCAGCGCCTCGGCGTCACGGCGAACGCGACGGCCGGCGCGGGGGGCGGGCTGGGTCATGGCGACAGGTAATCCGCGAGGGTGAGGGCGACGATCTCGGTGGCGCGATGGAGGTCGGCGAGGGGAACGCGCTCGTCGGCGCGGTGGGCGTTCGCTTCCTCGATGCTGCGCGGCCCGGCGCCGTAGAGGATCACCGGGATGCCGGCGGCGGCGTAGTGCCGGGCGTCGGTGTAGAGGGGCACGCCGGCGGCGATGACAGGTTCGCCCATGACGCGGGTGGCGTGGGCGCAAAGGAGATCGGTGAGCGCCTGGCTGCCGGGCAGCGGGGTGAGCGGGGTGGCGAGCAGGAGGCGGCGGATATCTACCCGCGCGGGATGGGCGGTGGCGGCGAGGGTGATGACGTCGCGGAGTTCGGCCTCGACCCTGGCGGGGTTTTCCTCGGGGACGATCCGACGGTCGAGGCGGAAATTGATACGATCGGGGACGACGTTGGTGTTGATGCCGCCGGAAATCAGGCCGATCGTCAGTTGCGGCGCGCCAATGCCGGGGATGGCGGAGGCGCGCGCGGCGAGGTTGCCGCGCCAGGCGTAGAGGGCGCTGAGGATCTGCGTCGCGCATTCCAGCGCGTCGATGCCGGTGAACGGTTTGGCGGCGTGGGCGGAGCGGCCGGTGACCTCGACTTCCAGGTGCAGGCAGCCGTTATGCGCCTGGGTGACGCCGTAGGAGAAACCGGCGCCGAGCGCAATGTCGGGTTTGGAGAGGCCTTCGGAGAGGAGCAGCGCCGGGCCGATCTCGCCGCCCGATTCCTCGTCGTAGGTGATGTGGAGTTCGACCGTTCCGTTCAGGAGGGTGCCGGCATGGTCGAGGGCGAGCAGGGCGAAGGCGTAGGTGGAGATGTCGGATTTGGAGACAGCGGCGCCGCGGCCGTAGAGCCAGCCGTCGCGGATTTCGGCGCCGTAGGGGTCGGTGGTCCAGCCTTCGCCGGGGGGGACCACGTCGCCATGGGCGTTCAACGCGATGGTCGGGCCGCCGGTGCCGAATTTGCGCCGGATGATCAGGTTGGTGGCGGAGGCCATGCCGTGGGCGTGGGCGGTCTCGGCGGGAACGGGATGGCGTTCGACGGTGAGGCCGAGGGCTTCGAGGAGTTCCGCCGTGCGGGCAGCGTGGGGCGCGCAGTCGCCGGGCGGATTGTCGGAGGGGATTTTCACCACCTCGGCCAGCAGCGCGGTGATGGCGTCGCGGTTGGCATGAACATAGGCGGTGATGGCCGGGCGGAGCGTCGGGGTCATATATGCCTCATGCGGTCTGTTAGCTCCCGCAGCGCTCGGGCAAGTGCCCCCGTGCCAGCGGCGGCGGATGGTGCCACAATGGGCCATCGCATGAACATGGGGGAGCGCGAGATGAGCGGCAATGGCAAGGTGGCGATGGTGACCGGTGCGGGCAGCGGTGTGGGACGCGAGTCAGCCCTGGCCCTGGCGGCGGACGGATACGCGGTGGTGCTGGCGGGGCGGCGGGCGGATGCGCTGGCCGAGACGATCGGTTTGGCCGGGGCGAACGGAGCACGGATGCTGGCGGTGCCGACGGATGTGACGGACCCCGCGGCGGTTGACGCACTGTTCGCCGCCACGAAGGCCAAGTTCGGGCGCCTCGACGTGGTGTTCAACAACGCCGGCGGGAACGTGCCGAGCACGAATTTCGGCGATTTCACCTTCGCGCAGTGGCAGCAGGTGGTAGCCGTCAACCTGAACGGCTGCTTCCTGGTCGCCAATGCGGCGTTCCGCATGATGCGTGATCAGACGCCGCGTGGCGGACGGATCATCAACAACGGCTCGATCTCGGCGCATCTGCCGAGGCCAAACTCCGCGCCCTACACGGCCACCAAGCACGCCATCACCGGTCTGACGCGGTCCGCCGCCCTGGACGGTCGCAAGTACGACATCGCCTGCGGCCAGATAGACATCGGCAACGCCGGCACCGAGATGACCGCGCGGATGAAGGCCGGCATCATGCAGGCCGACGGGTCGATCGCCGTCGAGCCGACGATCGACGTGGACCTCGTGGCCCGCGCGGTCGTCTCGATGGCCAGCCTGCCGCTCGACGCGAACGTCCTGTTCATGACGATCATGGCGACGAAGATGCCGTTCGTGGGCCGGGGGTGAGCGAGACGGCGCATGACAACCTGCGTACAGACTCGTCAGTATGGCACCCATTCGATCGCGCCCGGACAGCCCCCTAACTCGGCGTGGTCCACGGGGTGCCCGCCGGGCGTTCGCCTGCGGCTGGGATCTTCAGGTGCGCCAGGGCCGAGTCCCACGCCTGGACGTGGCCGTAGTCGCGGACGAGCTGGCGGTAAGCGGCGGCGACGGGGCGCTCGCGGCGGTCGAGGTCGAACAGCCCGACCTCGTTGACCACGCCACGCTTCTCGCGCAGTGCCACGTCCCAATCGACCATGTCCGTCAGGCCATACCAGGTGAACCCGACGACCGGCACGAGGTCCAGCCGCAGGCGGCGGACGCTCGACATCTGCTG
>JAYTUU010000022.1:0-10677 GCA_043744375.1 Rhodospirillales bacterium
CCAGCATTGCATCGATCCCTGCGTTCGACACGTCCCGCATCGTCAGCCGCGGCACCGCCACATGCTCCCAAACTGCGTGCCCGCCCCGGCGCAAAACGATAGCCGTCACCAACTCATGCGTCCGCCCCCGCAACGCAAGCAAATGCGATCGCGCCCCGACCAGCCCATCCGGCTTGTCGAACCACACGCCTTCGCACACCAAAATCTGGTCCGCCCCGATCACCAGCGAGCCGTCCCCCGGATCGACGGCAGCGGCCTTTGCATGGGCCAAATGCAGCGCCACTGCCGCCGCACCCCGCGCTCGCAGCGCCCGCTTCGGCCCATCCTCGTCAACAGCGGACGCCATTTGCCGGAACACCACGCCGGCACTGCGCAAAACTGCCGCACGCGCCGTCGATTGGCTTGCCAAGATCATACCGGCACCGCTGGTCACGGCACAGCGCGAGCCTTCCGCGCATGCCACGCGTCCATCAACTGAAGCACGGTCGCTGCGGTCTCTTCGATCGAGCGCCGGGTCACCTCGATCACGGGCCATCCCCGGCGCGTGCACATCCGCCGGGCCCATAGCAGCTCGGCGCGCACGGCATCCTCGTCAACGTAATCGCCGCTATCCTGCCGCACCTTGCCCGTGTCGCTACCGGCCGAAATCAGCTTGAGCCGGTGCCGCCGAATCTCAATCAACGCCGCTGGGTCGAGCGTCAATCCGATCACGGGGCAGATTGGAGCCTCCAGCCCAGGCGGATCGGGTGTACCTGGCACCAGCGGCACGTTCGCCGCCTTGATGCCGCGATTGGCGAGATAGAACGACGTCGGCGTCTTCGAACTGCGTGACACGCCCACCAGGATGACGTCCGCTTCGGTGATCCCGGCCTGCGCCTGGCCATCGTCATGCGCCAGCACATAGTGAATGGCGTCGATCCGGCGGAAATAATCGGCATCCAGCACATATTGCCGGCCTGGCCGCGCCAAGGCCTTCTCGCCGAACTGGTCCTGGAACATCGCCAAGATGGGATCGAGCACATGCACCACGGAGACACCCAACCGCTGACACGCCAACTCAAGCTCTGAACGCAGGCTTTTCTCCACCAGTGTCGACAACACCGGCCCCGGCTCCGCCTCGATGCCCTCGAGCACGCGATGCAACTGGAAGCGTGTGCGGATCAGGCTCCAGCGATGATAGATAATCGTCACCTGGTCGAACTGCGCCACGGTCGCGCGTGCGATCGAGTTCAGTGTCTCGCCCGTGGCGTCGGAAACCAGATGCAGGTTGATGCGGTTCGGCATGGCCTGAGAATAGCGGGGATAACGCGATCTGGCAGCCCCATCCGGACACGCACCGCGCATTCCGGGGATATCCGCCCATTTCACGATCACACCGCCAGCGGACCCCTTCAGTTTTCACGCGAACGGGGATGATCCGGCAGAGGACTTCGTAAACAACCGGTTACCCGGCGGCATGACTGTGGACAACCGCGTGGACCGTTTGCCGCGGTCACGGGTACCCCGATATCCACAGGCCCCACTATCACTTCCCCCAGTTTCTAGATTCTTTTTTCTGCTAGATGAAAGCAGATGAGCAGGACGGATGTGGCGATGACGAAGAAGCTGTTGCGTGTGCTGGCCGGCGAGGCGGTGTGGCCGCCGCCGGTGTGGTTGATGCGCCAGGCTGGCCGATATCTGCCAGAATACCGCGAAATTCGTGCCAAGGCCGGCAATTTCATTGCACTCTGCACCGCCCCCGCCATGGCCGCCGAAGTCACCCTCCAACCGCTGCGGCGCTACGGCATGGATGCGGCCATCCTGTTCAGCGACATCCTGATGGTGCCCTGGGCGCTCGGCCAGGGTCTGGCCTTCCGTGAGGGCGAAGGCCCCGTCCTGCCGCCAATCCGCGATGCCGAAGGGCTCAGGAAACTGGACCTCGGCCGCGTGCGATCCGCCATCGCTCCCATCCTGGAAACCGTGAGCCGGGTGCACAGCGAGGTCGGCGACGCGACCCTGATCGGTTTCGCCGGCAGCCCTTTTACTGTCGCCTGCTACATGGTCGAAGGCGCCGGCTCCCGCGATTTTGCCCAGACCCGAGCCTTGGCCTACCGCGATCCTGCCCTGTTCGCCACGCTGATCGACCTGCTCGTGGATGCCACCATCCTCTATCTCGACGCACAGATATGCGCCGGCGCCGAAACCGTGATGCTGTTCGACAGTTGGTCTGGCGTGCTCCCCCCCAGCGAATTCCGCCGCCACGTCATCGCCCCGACGTCCCGGATCATCGTCGCCCTCAAATCCCGCCACCCCACCATCCCCGTCATCGGCTTCCCCCGCCTCGCCGGCACCTTGATCGGCGAATACGCCATCGCGACCGGGGTGAACGGCGTCGGCCTCGATACCGCCGGTGATCCCCTTGCCGCCCATCGCCTGGTGCCCGCGACCATCGCCCTGCAAGGCAATCTGGATCCCCTGCTCCTCGTCGCTGGCGGCCCCGCTTTAGCCGCTGAAGCGCGCGGGATCGCCGAGGCCATGCGCGGGCGCCCTCACATCTTCAACCTCGGCCATGGCATCGTGCCGCATACGCCGCCGCAGCACGTGGCCGATCTGCTCCAGGCGGTGAGGGCAGGATGAGCGAGGCTACGTTTTCCCTTCTCATCTCTCGCTTGAAGCCCGGCGCCTGCTTGCCATGTCCTGCATCATGAACAAGCCAAAAATCGCCGTCGTTCTCTTCAATCTTGGCGGTCCCGACAGTCCCGCCGCGGTCAAGCCGTTCTTGTTGAACCTCTTCAACGACCCTGCAATTCTGCGCGTGCCCTTCTTCGTGCGCCCCCTGCTTGCCCGGATCATCGCCGGTGCCCGGCAAAAGCCGGCGCAGGCGAACTACGCCCTTCTCGGCGGCAAGTCGCCGCTGCTCGAACTCACCGAGCAGCAGGCGCGCAACCTCGAATCCCAGTTTGGCGACAACACGGTTCGCTGCTTCGTCGCCATGCGCTACTGGCATCCGTTCAGCGACGCCGTCGCCCGGGAGGTGCGGGATTGGGATCCGGACCACGTCGTCCTGCTGCCGCTCTATCCGCAGTATTCGACCACCACGACCGGTAGTTCCCTGACCGCCTGGCGCGAGGCTGCCGCCGCCTGCGGCCTGGTGAAACCGGTCACCAGCGTCTGTTGCTACCATTCCTTCCCACCCTACGTGGCTGCCACAGCCGCCATCGTCCGTCGCAGCTACGATCAGGCTCGCGCCGCGCTCGATCCCGCGATCGCGCTGCGTGTGCTGTTCTCCGCCCACGGACTCCCGGAAGCGATCATCAAATCCGGCGATCCCTACCAGTTCCAGATCGAACGGACATCTGCCGCCGTCCAACGCCAGTTGGGCATTCCTGATCTTGATGCGATAATCTGCTATCAGTCGCGCGCAACGTCACAAAAATGGATCGGCCCCTCGACCGAGGAGGAACTCGCACGCGCGGCAACGGACAAGGTCGCCGTCCTCGTGGTTCCCATTGCCTTTGTGTCGGAGCATTCGGAGACGCTGGTGGAACTGGATGTCGAGTACCACGAACTGGCGGAAAAGCTCGGCGTCCCCGGGTATTTCCGCGTTCCCGCGCAGAATTCCGATGCGGCGTTCATCGCCAGCCTGGTCGCCCTCGTTCACCATGCCATCGCCTTCGGCCCAGGCCTGTGCAGCTACGCCGGCGAAGCGGTCTGCCCGTCGGCCCATGCCGATTGCCCGCACGCCCGTGCAAGGCACGCCGCATGACCGCCGTTGCGGCCATCGCCCGCCGCCGCAACCCGCTCGGTCTGGTGATCTTCGACTGCGACGGCGTTCTGGTGGACAGCGAGACCGTCGCCAACACGGCACTCGCCCATGCCCTGACGCAGCTCGGCTGGCAGATGACGGCAGCGGAAACGGAGGCGTGCTTCATCGGCCTCAACCTCGAAGCCATGGTTCCGATCATCGAGGTCCAACTCAACCGCGCGCTCCCCTCGGATTGGGTGGCGGACATGACTGCCATGCTGGTGGACACTCTCGGGCGTGAATCCACTGCCATCGCCGGCGCCATCGAGGCCTTGCACGCACTCTCAGCCATGGATGTGAAGTGGCGTGTCGCCTCCAATTCCTCACATGAAGAGATGATCGCCAAGTTCGCCTGCCTGGGCGTTTCCGGTCTGGTGGCAGGACGGGTGCATTCCTACCAGGACGTCGCACAGGGCAAACCAGCCCCGGACCTGTTCCTTGCCACTGCGGCCGCCGAGAGGGTTGCCCCCGCCGCCTGCCTTGTCATCGAGGACAGCGTGGTCGGCGCCCGTGCCGCGGCGGCGGCCACTATGGATTGCCTCGGTTACGCCCCGCATGGCGACGGCGCGGCCCTGCGCGCCGCTGGTGCTGGCATATTCAGGTCGATGTTCGACCTCCCCGGCCTCATCGCCAGCGCGGCGCGGGGCACGTCATGACGATCGATTTCCTCGCCCCCGCCTATCTGTGGATCAAGGCGCTGCACGTCATCAGCGTCATCGCCTGGATGGCCGGCATGTTCTACCTGCCGCGACTCTACGTCTATCACTGCATGGTCAAGCGCGGATCGACGGAAAGTGAGCGCTTCAAGGTGATGGAACGGCGTTTGCTCAAGCAGATCATCAACCCCGCGATGATCGCGACCTGGCTGTTCGGAGTTTTGCTGGTGCTGACACCGGGCGTCGTGGATTGGGCGAGCGGCTGGTGGTGGTCCAAGTTCATCGCTGTCATCGCCATGAGCGGTTTTCACGGTGCTATGTCGCGCTGGCGCCGCGACTTCCTGGACGATCGCAATGTTCGCAGCCAACGCTACTACCGCTTCGCCAACGAAGTACCGACCTTGCTGATGTTCATTATCGTCATCATGGTCATCGTGCGGCCGTTCTGAAGCCTGCTGCTCGCCATGGTTGACGGCTACGCGGCAGGCGCCTAGTTTCGCCGCACAGAAGGCCAGGGTGGTTCTCGCCCTACGGCCGTTTGTCTCGCCGATTTTCCCACCTCCCTAGGGTCTGTGCCGCCATCCTGAAAGACATGGTCCGTTTCGGACTGGTCATGTCGGAACCGGCAAACGAGCACCCGGCAAATTCGCCCGGCTGCTCAACCCCCCCTCCCACCGCCCGGTCCAACCACGCGACCGGCATGTTTCGAGGCCACCGCATGCACCTCGCCGAATTGAAGGCAAAATCTCCTGCGGATCTTCTGAGTTTCGCGGAGTCCCTCAGCATCGAGAACGCGTCCAGTCTGCGCAAGCAGGACATGGTGTTCGCCATTCTGAAGAACCTCGCCGAGAACGAGCACGCCATCTTCGGCGACGGCACTCTGGAGATCCTGCCCGACGGCTTTGCCTTCCTGCGCAGCGCCGAGAGCAACTATTTGCCCGGCCCGGACGATATCTATGTCTCCCCCAGCCAGGTTCGTCGCTTCGGTCTGCGCACCGGCGATACCGTCGATGGCCAGATCCGCGCGCCCAAGGATGGCGAACGCTATTTCGCCCTCCTCAAGGTCAACACGATTAATTTTGAGGCGCCGGAGGCGGTGCGCCATCGCATCAACTTCGACAACCTGACACCGCTCTACCCCGATCGCCGCCTGAAAATGGAAATGGAGAATTTCCAGTCGGTCGCCAAGGGACCGCAAAAGGACCTGACGCCGCGCGTGATCGACCTGATCGCGCCGATCGGCATGGGCCAGCGCGCACTGATCGTCGCGCCGCCGCGCACCGGCAAGACGGTGATGCTGCAAAACATCGCCACCGCCATCGCGCATAATCACCCCGAAGTGTTCCTCATGGTGCTGCTCATCGACGAGCGGCCCGAGGAAGTCACGGACATGGCGCGCACGGTGAAGGGCGAAGTCGTCGCCTCCACCTTCGACGAACCGGCGACCCGCCACGTCCAGGTCACCGAAATGGTGCTGGAAAAGGCCAAGCGCCTGGTCGAACACAAGCGCGACGTGGTGATCCTGCTCGACTCCATCACCCGCCTTGCGCGCGCCTACAACACCGTCGTCCCCTCGTCCGGCAAGGTGCTCACCGGCGGCGTGGACGCCAACGCGCTGCAAAAGCCGAAGCGCTTCTTCGGCGCCGCCCGCAACATCGAGGAAGGCGGCTCGCTCACCATCATCGCCACGGCGCTGATCGATACCGGCTCGCGCATGGACGAAGTCATCTTCGAAGAGTTCAAGGGCACCGGTAACTCGGAAATCATTCTCGACCGCAAGGTCTCCGACAAGCGCACCTTCCCGGCCATCGACATCACCAAGTCGGGCACCCGCAAGGAAGAGCTGCTTGTGGATCGTGCCACGCTGCAGAAGATGTGGGTGCTGCGCCGCATCCTCATGCCGATGGGCGCCGTCGATGCCATTGAGTTCCTGCTCGACAAGCTGCGCACCGCTAAGACCAACCAGGACTTCTTCGGGTCTATGAATCAGTAACGCGCCTTCACAGGCGCGGGTGGGCGGCAGCGCTTGTCATCAAGCGCGAGAGCCCACACGGTGCAGAAAGAGCAAGAAAAGAGCCCCGCCATGACTCTGGGTGGCATTACCAACCTCGACTATACCGTCCTGCTGTGCAGCAGGATGGCCGAGACACGCGCCTTCTATCGCGACGTCATGAAGCTCCCCATCGAGACCGATCAGGAAAAATGGGTCAGCTTCCGCATCGGCGCCGCGCTGCTGACGCTGCGGCCGCGCGGCGTCTGGAGCGTCTGCGACGACGGCAAGGCCGTGCCCGGATCGGCGTCGGTCCAGCTTGCCTTTCGCGTTGCGCCGCCCGCGGTGGATGCCTGCCATGCCGAGCTGGTCGCCCGCGGCGTGCCCATCCTGCGGGGCCCCACCGATCTGCCGGACTGGCGCCACCGCACGCTGTTCTTCCGCGACCCCGAAGACAACATCATCGAGATCTACGCCGAGTATTAAGGCAGATCGCGCGCCTCGCGGCTCAGGGCAAACCATGCCCAGGCGGCGGCCTGGATGGCCAGTAGCATCAAAGTCACGACCTGGTGTGCTTCGGCGCGGGACAGACCCTGCGCCGTGCCGAGCCAGGCGATGCCGGGGCCGATCGCGGCCTGGACCACGAAGGCGAAGACCATGCAGACGAGATTGAGCGCGGTGTTCACGCGGCCGGCGAGTTCGGTGGCGAAAGCCCGCGTGATCAGGGCGTAGCAGACCACCGAGCCGCCGCCCAACATGACGTAGGCGAACCAAAGCAGGGTGGGCGCGGTCGTGATGTTGAGCGCCACCGGGACATGGATGGCGAGGAACAGCCCGCCGAAGAGCAACTGCAACCGGCCGCCGCGCACGCCGCGCCGGCCCAGCCAGTCGACGATCATGCCGCTGAAGAAGTAGCCCGGCACGATGGCCAGCGAGAGGGTGAACAGCGCGACGCCGACGCCGGGCTCGTCGAGATGCGCCACGTCGCGCAGCCAGCCGGCCGCCCAGAAGCTGGTGTAGCAAACCCAGACGCCCAGCGAGAGCGTGGGGCCGAGGCCGGCGCTCCAGAACAGCCGGCTGCCCCGCACGCTGCCGAGGCCGCGAATCTCGGCACCGAACGGACGTGCCAGGGCACGAGGATAGGCCGGCGCCGCCAGCAGCTGATAGATCGCCACGCCCAGCGTAACGGCGGCGAGACCGAAGAAGACATCGCGCCAGTCGTGGTCGATCAGCAGCCACTGCACCGGTCGCGTCGCCAGGGCCGCGCCCAACCCGCCGAAGGTCATCATCACGGCATTGACCAGTGGCAGGCGGGCGAGCGGCCACGAGAGCGTGTTGGCCTTGAAGCCGCACATCAGCGCCACCGAAACGCCGAGCCCGATCAGCGCACGGCCGATCGTCAGCGTGGTGACGTCATTGCCCAGCGCGAAGACGACAGCGCCCAGAGCCGCGACGCCCAGCATGATCGGCGCCACGCGGCGCGGGCCGAAACGGTCGAGCGCCACGCCGGCCGGCAGTTGCGCGAGCGCGAAGGTTGCGAGATAGGCCGAGGTCATGACGCCGATGGCGGCATCGCTGAAGCCGAGCTCGCTGCGCAGCGCCGGCGCCACCACGGCATTCAGCGAGCGGAAGAGAAAGCTCAGCAGATAGCCCAATGCGAACGGCAGGAAGGCCGTGAAGACGAGCCTCAAGCGCGATCACCACACTTTGTTTTCATGCGCGGTCCCCGCTACGGGCAAAGACAGCGCTGGCATGGACGATGCGCTCGTCGCCCACCATCAGGTAGCAATTGGCGAAGGCGAGGCGCCCGCCGACCTTCTGGACATCGACATGGGCCTCGACCCAGTCGCCGATCTTGGCGGAGCCGGCGAAGTCGGTCTTCACGCTGGCTGTGGTCAGCATCGGCGACGGCGTCTGGCTGCGTGTCGTGCGGTAGCCCAGCGAGATGTCGCAGAGCGTCATCAGCAGCCCGCCATGGGCGATACCGCGGGCATTGGCATGTTTGGGCTGGATGCGCAGGCCGACGACGAAAGTGCCGTCGTTAGTCTCGCGATAGAAGAACGGCCCGTTGTGATCGAGGAACGGGCTGCTGCGGAACAGCGGCTTGAAGCCGTCGGGGGGATTGGAGTCCATGGCCTGCCTCAAGCCCCGAGATCGGCCGCCACCGCGCGGCGCTGTTCGGGGCTGACGTCGACGTCGGGGCCGAACCACGCTTTGAAGCCCAGACGGCCCTGATGCAGCAGCATGCCCAATCCGTCGATGCATTGGTGGCCGCTGATGCGGGCGGCGGCGAGCAGGGGCGTTTCGAGCGGGACATAGACGATGTCGTCGACGACGGCGGTCTTGGGCAATTTGGCGAGATCGATGTCGAGCGGCGGCTGGCCCTTCATGCCGAGCGCCGTCGTGTTCACCAGCAGTGTCGCGCCGTCGAGCATCGCCGAACGTTCATCCCAGCGCTCGATGGCGATGCGGCGGCCGTCTTTGGGCGTGAAGGCAAGGCCGAGTCTTGTCGCACTGTCCTGCGTGCGGTTGAGCAGCCGCAGTTCCGGCACGCCAGCATCGACCAGCGTTGCGACCACGGCGCGGGCTGCCCCGCCGGCGCCCAGCACGACCACCGGGCCCGCCGTGGCCGACCAGCCGGGCGCGCCGGCCTTCAGCGCCGCCAGAAATCCGAAGCCGTCGCTGTTGCGGCCTTCGAGCGAGCCGTCGGGCCGCTTGATCACGGTGTTTACAGCACCAATGCGCGCCGCCAGCGGATCGATGTAATCGAGCAGCGGCATGATCTCGAGCTTGTGCGGCAAGGTGAGGTTGCAGCCACGCGCGTTGGGCGTGCGCCGCAGGAAGGCCACCAGCTCCTCCAGCGCGGCGCGCTTGGGTTCGACCGGCAGGCGGCCGTAATGCCCGTCGATGTTCTTCTGCTTCAGCCAGAAGCCGTGCAGCGCCGGCGAGCGCGAATGTTCGACCGGCCAGCCGACGATGGCGGCAAACGGGCGCCCGCGTGCTTCGGACAGCAGCGTGTCGTAGGCGCTCACGCGGCCTTCTCCGGTGGCGCTTCGAGGCCGATGCCGTGATTGGCGAGGAAGGACAGCAGCGGCAGCAGCGGCAGGCCGAGGATGGTGAAGTAATCGCCGTCGACCCGGCTGAAAAGATGCGCGCCGATGCTTTCGAGGCGATAGGCGCCGACCGAGGTCAGCACGGTCTCGCCGGCCTGCGCCAGATAGGCGTCGAGGAAGCTCTCGGTGAAGGGCCGCATGGTAAGGCGTGCGCGCTCGCCCCAATGCCAGATGCGCTGGCCGCCGCGCGCCACGACGACGGAGGAGAAGAGCTCGTGCGTCTGGCCGCGCAGCGCCAGCAGCTGCGTGCGCGCCGCCGCCAGGCTGAGCGGCTTGTCGAACATGCGGCCAACGCAGGCGAGGGTCGAATCGGCGCCGACCACGAGAGCGTCGGGATGCCGGGTGGAAATGCGGCGCGCCTTGAGCTCGGCCAACGCCTCGGCCACGGCCTGTGGCGGCGCGCGCTCGGCCGCCATGCTGCGCTTGACCTCTTCCTCGTCGACGCCCGGCTGCACGATATCGAAGGAGAGGCCGGCATCGGTCATGAGCTGGCGGCGCGATTCACTGGTCGAGGCGAGGATGAGCGGTGGCATGAACGCAATCTGAACTCTAGGCAGGTTCGAGGCGGTACAGTCCGCCTTCGTCGGTGTGGGTGACGAGGTAGATAAAGCCATCCGGGCCCTGACGCACGTCGCGAATATAGGGGAGCTGATCGGCGATCAGCCGCTCCTCACCCAGCCAGCGCTCGCCGTCGAGTTCGATGCGGAACAGCGCGTAGTTCGACAGCGCGCCGGTGAAGGCGGAGCCCTTCCAACCCGGGAACTTGTCGCCGGTATAGAAGCAAAGCCCGCTGGGCGAGATCGACGGCACCCAGAAGCGCACCGGATCTTCCATGCCGGGCAAGCTCTTGTTCGGCGTGATGATCGAGCCGTTGTAGTCGATGCCATGCGTGGCCAGCGGCCAGCCGTAATTGGCGCCGGGCTTCAGCAGGTTGAGTTCATCGCCGCCCTTGGGGCCATGCTCCATCACCCACATGCGGCCGGTGTCGGGATGCATGGCGAGGCCCTGCGGATTGCGATGGCCCCAGGTGAAGATTTCCGGCCGCGCATCGGATCGTCCGACGAAGGGATTGTCGGCGGGGATCGAACCGTCGTTCTTCAGACGCACGACCTTGCCGCCGAGATCGTTGAGGTC
>JAYTUU010000023.1:0-36251 GCA_043744375.1 Rhodospirillales bacterium
AGCGGCTGAACCGGTTGCTGGCGGCGCTGCGTTCGGCGGTCGAGCATCCGTTCCGGGTTCTCAAGCGCCAGTTTGGCCATACGCCAGTTTGGCCATACGAAGGTGCGATATCGCGGGTTGTTCAAGAACGAGCAGCACCTGTTCAGCCAGTTTGCCCTGGTGGATTTGTATCTGGCACGGCATCTGATCGTCCCTGCCGGTTGAGCTCCGGGGGAGGAGTGTGTCGACCGCCGGAGAAAAGAGCACAGTCAGCCACCGACAAGCGGATCATCGCAACGCAATGCCATGCCGAGACCGCTCCAGGCCATGCTGAGACTGCTCCAGGACCGACTTGGCGTCACGCAGTACGTGCAGCAAACCGCTCCGTGAAAGAAAGTCAGTCAGTTCAGAGTTTCCTTAAGTCCGACAGGCTGCTAGCGCGGCAGCGAGATCGGCCAGAAACTCGCTGCTGCGGTCCCAGGTGGCAGCACCGTCCCTGGTGTCGCGCCCCCCGGAGGCCTGTACCGCCACTTCCACTCGCTCCAGCAGCGGCCTCGCGCAACGCCGCCTTGCCCTTCCAGGCGGGCACACTGGCCGGGACAGGTGGCGGGCAAGCAACTGGCAGTGGCGCCAGATCCCACCCGCGCGACGGCGTGTCGTGCCGGCAAGCGGCCCGTTGATCAGAGAGTGTCCCGGCACATCCGGGAGCCGTACCGACATGTGGGTTTGACCAGGTCGGTCCAGCCGAGTTGGTCCAACACTCCGTAAAGCGCGGCCAACTCGCAGCGCACGCCATTCGGCGTCGGTCATCGCAGGCTTCGGCTTCAATATGAGGGAGTATCGTCGTTCCTCTCATGCGGTCGCGCCATCCTGGCCGGGAACCGGGCGGGCGTTCAACGCGTGATTTGACTCGCGCGGGGCCGCCAACCTTGCTAATCTGCTTCGGAACGGCTGACTGGCATGCCAGAAAACGCGCTGCCTTCATCGCTCGCATTCGACAAAAAGCCGGGGGAAGCAACCATGTACCGCACACGCGCCTTGCTGGCCGCGCTCGGCCTCGCCTGCCTCGCCGCACCGGCCGCCACGCAACAGCAGGGCCATGGTATCGCTCGGCTCGGCAACGTCGAATTCAAGGTCGACTGCAACACCGCCGCCCAGCTTCAGTTCCATACCGGCATGGCGCTCTACCACTCCTTCGCCTGGCCCGAGGCGATCGCCGCGTTCAAGGCGATCGCGGCGGCCGACCCCACCTGCGGCATGGCGCAATGGGGTCTGGCGATGTCGCTGCTCGACAACCCCTTCGCGCTGCCGGCCAGCCTGTCGGCGGCGCGGCTGGACGAGATCGCTGGCGCCCTGGCGGCGGCCCAGGCCGCCGGGCTGAAGAACGACCGCGAACGCGCCTATGTCGCGGCGCTGGGCCGGTATGTGCGCGACCACGCCACCGTCCCGCATGCCAGCCGCATGCAAGCCTTCGACGACGCGATGACGGCGCTCGCCCACGCCAACCCCGACGACATGGAGGCGGCGATCCTTGCCGCCCTGGTGACTTCGGCCAACTTCAACCCGACCGACAAGAACTACACGAACCAGCTGCGCGCCGCCGCCGTGCTGGAGCCGCTGTTCAAGACCCACCCCAACCATCCCGGCGTGGCACATTATCTGATCCACAGCTACGACTACCCCCCGATCGCCGACAAGGGCCTGCCAGCGGCGCGCGCCTATGCCGCTATCGCGCCCGACGCGGCGCATGCGCTGCACATGCCCTCGCACATCTTCACCCGGGTCGGCGCCTGGAAAGCCTCGATCGCCGCTAACCTCGAATCCACCCGCGTCGCCGGCGCGGTCAGCATCAATGGCCTGCACGCCGCCGACTACATTGTTTACGCCCATATGCAGCTGGCCCAAGACAAGGCCGCCGCCCAGGCGCTGCAACAGACCCCCGGCAAGCCGGTCGACAACTTGGCCGGCGCCTATGCCTACGCCGCCATGCCCGCCCGCATCGCGCTGGAAAGCGGAGACTGGGCCGCTGCCGCTGCCTTGCCGCTGGTGCCCGCCACCGGCACCTATCCCTGGGCGAAATATCCGCAGGCCGAGGCGGTCAACGCGTTCGCCCGCGGCGTCGGCGCCGCCCGCGGCGGCAACGCACCGGCCGCGCGCGAGCAGCAGGTCCGGCTGATCGTCCTGCGCGACGCCAGCACAGCGATGCGGCTCGGCTACTGGGCCGAACAGGTCGACATCCAGGCTGCGATGGTCGGCGCGCTGGCGCTGTGCGCCGAGGGCAAGTCGGCCGACTGCATCGCCGCCCTGCGCGTGGCGGCGCGGCGCGAGGACAGCACCGAGAAGCACGTGGTCTCCCCCGGCCCGATCGTGCCGGCCCGCGAACTGCTCGCCGAGGCGTTGCTCGGCCAGGCGCGCCATGGCGAGGCGTTGGCGGAATACCAGGCGGTGATGGTCAAGGAACCGAACCGCTACCGCGCGATGGCAGGCGCCATGGAGGCGGTGAAGGGCGCCGGCGACATGGCCAAGGCCCGCGCGCTGGCGGCCGAGCTGCTGCGCCTTGCGGACGCGCCGGACACCGAGCGGGCGAGCCTGCGCGAGGCGAAGCGACTCGCCGGTCTCTGATCCAGCACCGGCCCTCGGCGGCGGCAGGATCACGCACCGCCGAGGGCTTTGAGCCTTATTCGACATTTCCCAGATGAGCAGACCGTCTGCCCTTCCAGGGGGCCGAGCGACTGCGGTCTCAGGCATCCCGCAACCGTTCGTCCAACCGGAAGGGCGCCATTTTTCTGCCAGCCGGTCGATGGATGCCAAACACGTGGACCTCACGCCTCCGGAGACTTCATCTGGAGGCCGGTCAGCCTGGTCCTGGCTACGACGTTCACCCCTGTTTCGCATCCGCCTCCCAATGCACCTGGTTCACCTGATTGGTGCTGAGCCCCATTGCCGCGGCCAATTTGTAGCGTCACAGGCCACATGGAACGCTGCGGGACCGCCAAGGCGTGGGTTGTATGTGGGGTCCACATGGTGGTGCCTCCTATGCCGCGATCAGGTCCCGGAACCCGCTGTCGGCCAACCGGCGGGGATAGTAAGCGGCCAGGCTGATCGCCTCGCAGCTGTTGGTGTCACCGGCGGCCGAATAGGGGACCGCGCCGACCATCAGCCGCTCCGGGCCGACCGGCAGCGCGCCGCTGGTGTCGAGCGCAGGCGTCCCGCCATTGGCAACGATGGCGAAGTCGTTGGCCCGCCAGGCGATGGCGACCCGGTTGCGGGTCAGGGCTGTTCAACGCTGCCTGGTCGGCTGCACTGAGTTTAATCTGCAACACAGGAACGGCGAAGCGAAGCGGCTGATCAGAGAGGGGATCCCCAACCCGGTAAATGTGTGACCGCTGGGGCGGCAACTGCATTGGAGGTTGCCGTGGCTGCGTTTTCGCCGTTGCTGGACGTGTTGGCGGACATCCCTGATCCGCGCCGGGCGGAGGGCAAGCTCTATCAGCTGCCCCACGTGCTGCTGTTTTCCATCCTCGCCACCGCCACCGCCCTCGTGCTCGCCCCTATCGACGTCGCCGAGAAATCCAACGAGATCCCGGCGGCGCAAACGCTGTTGGCCGAACTCGGCGTCGGCCCCGGCGCTATCGTCACTCTCGATGCGCTACACTGTCAAAAAAACATTCCGAGGTCGCAGCACAAGCAAATATCGCCCTGATCGTCCAGCTCAAGGACAATCAGCCCACCCTGCACCAACAGGCCAAAGAAATCGCCAACACCACGCCGCCGATCGGCTCTCACGACAGCCGCAACCGCGGCCGCAACCGCGACGAACGCCGCACCGTCACCATCTTCGATCCCGCCGACAAGTTGGCCGGCACCGACTGGCATCCTCACCTTGCCGCCATCATTCGCGTCGAGCGCAATGTCTTCACCCGCAACACCGCAACCGGGCTGCTGCACAACTCCACCGAGACCGCTTTCTACGTTGCCAACACTCGGCTCACCGCCAGCCGTGCCGCCGAGGCTATCCGTGCCCACTGGGGGATCGAGAACACCTCCCATTACAGCCGTGACGGTAGCTTCGGCGAAGACCGCTCGCGCAGCCGTGTCAATCCGGGCGTGTTTGCCCGCCTGCGCAGCTTCGCCTGCAATATCCTCAAGGCAAACCGAACCAACACGCTCAACCAGGACCGCTACCGCGCCGCTCTCGCAGGCATCGGAAATCGGCTCAAACTCGTCAAGCCAAAAGAGCGTTGAACAGCCCTGCCTCTGTCCTTTCTACCTCCGCCCGTGCGCCACCTGGTTGAACGCCTTGTCCTTGTCGACGCGGATATCCGCCGGCAGATTGAGCACGCGTTCCGCAATGATGTTGCGCAGGATTTCGTCGGTGCCTCCGGCGATGCGCAGGCCTGGCGAGAACAGCAGCCCCTCCTGGAACAGCGCATGCAGCGGCGCCAGTTCCGGATCCATCACCATGCCCGCGGCCCCCAACAGGTCCATGCCGTAGGACGCGATGTCCTGGAGCTTGCTGGCGTTGACGACCTTGGCGATGGAGTTCTCCGGCCCCGGCGTCTGCCCGCGGCTGAGCGCGGTCATCGTGCGGAAGCGGGTGAACTTGAGGCCCTGGCTGCGCACATGCCATTCGGCGATGCGCTCGCGCACGCCGAGGTCGTTGATCGCCGGCACGCCGTCGATGACCACGGCGCGGCACAATGCGATGAGGTCCTCGACATCCGGCCGCGGCACCTCGCCGACCGCGAGGCGCTCGTTCATCAGCGTGGTGACTGAGACTCTCCAGCCGGCACCGACGGCGCCGAGGCGCTGGGCGTCGGGGATGCGGACGTCAGTGAAGAACACCTCGTTGAAATGCGACGTTCCCGATATTTGCTTGATCGGCCGGCATTCGACGCCCGGCGCGTGCATATCGAGGAAGAAGAAGGTCAGACCGGCATGCTTCGGTACGGTCGGATCGCTGCGCGTGACGATGATGCCGTAGTCGCAATAATGCGCGCCCGATGTCCAGATTTTCTGGCCGTTGATCACCCAATCATCGCCGTCGCGCTCGGCGCGGGTGCGCAGGGCCGCCACGTCCGATCCGCCGGCGGGTTCGGAGAACAACTGGCACCAGACCTCCTCGCCGCGCAAAGCGGGGCCGACGAAGCGCTCCAGTTGTTCCGGCGTCGCATAGGCCATCATCGTCGGGATGCACATGCCCAGGCCGATTTCGAACACGCCCCGCGGCACCGCGTAGACGTCTTCCTCCTGCTGGTAGATGACGTTCATGATCGGTGACAATTCGCGCCCGCCCCAGCGCTTCGGCCAGGTGATGCCGGCGAAACCGGCGGCGTATTTCTTCGCCTGCCACTCTTTCGCGCGGGCGATCTCGGCCTCCCGGATATGCCGGCCGCGCGAGACCGGCTTGGCCTCGCTCTTGCGAGTGGCATTGGCGGCGAGGAAGGCGCGGGCTGCGGCGCGGAAGGCGGCCTCTTCGGCGGTGTCATCGAAATCCATCTGCGTTCCCCTTAAGCGGCGTTGCGCGCTTCGAGCGCGTCGACCAGGCGGTGTTTCCAGTGTGTGGCACTGCCGATCGTCAATGCCAGGAGCTTGGCGCGGCGATAGAAGAGGTGGCAATCGGCCTCCCAGGTGAAGCCCATCCCGCCATGCGTCTGGATGTTTTCCTTCGACGCCAGATGGAACGCCTCGATGCCGGAGATCCGCGCGGAGGCGGCGGCGAGGGTCAGTTCGGCGGCTCCCGTTTGCAGCGCCCAGGCGCCGTAATAGGCGTTCGAGCGCGCCAGTTCGTTGGCGATGTAGACGTCCGCCAGCTTGTGCTTGATCGCCTGGAAGGACCCGATCGGGCGGCCGAAGGCGTAGCGTTCACGGGCGTAGTTGGTGGCCATTTCCAGGCACGCGGTGGCGCCGCCAAGCTGCTCGAAGGCCATCAGAACGGCGGCGCGGTCGAGCAGTTGCTGCAACAAGGCGAGGCCCTCGCCGGGCGCGCCGAGCAATTCCGCCGGCACCCGGTCGAGCACCAGCTTCGCCTGCGGGCGGCTCGGATCGACGGTCTCCAGCACCGTCCGCGTCACTCCGCCGGCGCGCAGATCAGCCAGCACCAGCACGGGCTGGCCGGCCTCGTTCTGCGCGGTGACGACGGCGAGATCGGCGCTGCCGCCGTCGAGCACCGGCCATTTGGTGCCGCTCAGCTTGCCACCGACGTAGCGCGCGGTGAAGGCGCCGGCGCGCGGGTTGCCGGCACCCTCGGCCCAGGCGAGCGTGCCGATATGCATGCCGGCGGCGAATCCCGGCAAATAGGAGCGCTTCTGTGCCACGCTGCCGGCGATCAGCAGCGCCTCGGTCGCCAGGCAGACGGAGGAGGCGAAGGGCACGGGGGCGACGACGCGGCCGAGTTCCTCGGCAAGCACGCACAGCCCCTCATGGCCGATGCCGGCGCCCCCGTACTCCTCGGGAATTGCGGCACCGAGCCAGCCCATTTCGGCCATCTTCAGCCACAGCGCGCCGTCATAGGATTTTTCGCCATCGAGTACGCGGCGGACATGCTTGGGCGTCGCGTGCTCGGCGAGGAAGCGGCGCGCCTGGTCCCGCAACTGGTTGAGGTCGTCGGAAAAGTCGAAATTCATGATGTTTCACCCCGCCGCCGGCCGCGTACGGGCCGTTCGATTGACAGGTTAGACGGTTCACGTTCAGGTGCAAAAGGCAAACTCGGGACCACGATCGCTAACCGTGACGACCAGGAAAGGAAACTACAGCCATGTCCGAGAGCAAGCGGCCCCTGCCGCAACCCACCCCGGAGACGAAGCATTTCTGGGAAGGCACCCAGGCGGGGGAAATCCGCCTGCAGCGTTGCGATGACTGCGCCAAAGTGTATTTCCCGCCGCGTCCGTTCTGCCCGGGCTGTGCCAGCCGCAAGGTCAGCGTCTTCAAGGCATCCGGCAAGGCGCGGCTTTACAGCTACGTCATTCACCACCGCCCGGCGCCCGGCTTCACGCCGCCGTACGCCATCGCCGTGGTGGAACTCGAAGAGGGCCCGCGGATGATGACCAACATCGTCGGCTGCCCGCAGACCCCCGAGGCGCTGCCGCTCGACATGGCGCTGGAGCCGGCTTTCGAGAAGATGAACGACGAAATCACGCTGCCTCTGTTCCGTCCGGCGAAGGGCTGATCACCATGAAACAGAAATCCATTGCCGTCGTCGGCGCCGCCGAAACCACCCGCCTCGGCGTCATCCCCGACATGTCCAACATCCAGCTTCATGCCGATTGCGCGTTGAACGCGATGGCGGATGCCGGGCTGAAACCGTCGGATATCGATGGCATCGCCTGTGCCGGCGAGAGCCCGGTGAACATGGCGCATTATCTCGGCATCACGCCGACCTGGGTGGATGGCACCGGCGTCGGCGGCTGTTCGTTCATGATCCATGTGCGCCACGCGGCCGCCGCCATCAGCGCCGGGCTGTGCAAGACGGTGCTGATCACCCATGGCGAGTCGGGCAAATCGCAGATCGGCCTGAACCGCGCGCCGCCGTCGCGGCAGAGCCTGCTGGGGCAGTTCGAGATGCCCTATGGCGTCTACGGCCCGCCGTCGATGTTCACCATTCCCGTGCTGCGCTACATGAAGGAGTGCGGCCTGACCGAGCAGCAACTGGCGATGGTTGCCGTCGTCCAGCGTGAATGGTCGTCGCAGAATCCGCGGGCCGCGATGAAAGATCTCGTCACCGTCGATGATGTTCTGAACTCGCGCATGATCGCCTGGCCGTTCCGCCTGTTCATGTGCTGCCTGGTTACTGATGGCGGCGGCGCGCTGATCATGACATCGGCCGAGCGTGCCAAGGACATGCCGCAGAAGCCGGTCTATATCCTCGGCACCGGCGAGAGCGTCGAGACGCCGATGGTCAGCCAGATGGAAGACTTCACCCGTTCACGTGCCTTCCGGGTCGCTGGGCCGGCGGCGTTCAAGGCGGCGGGCATCAAGCATGCAGACGTTGATCATCTGATGATCTACGACGCTTTCGCCCATCTGCCGATCTACGGCCTGGAAGACCTCGGTTTCGTCGGGCGCGGTGAGGCCGGTGATTTCATCATGGAACGCAACACCGCGCCCGGCGGCAAACTGCCGATGAACACCAACGGCGGCGGGCTGTCCTACACGCACACGGGCATGTACGGCATGTTCGCGCTACAGGAGAGCGTGCGGCAGATGCGCGGCACGGCGCCCGCACAAGTGAAGGGCGCGAAAATCTCGGTCTGCCACGGCGTGGGCGGAATGTTCGCGGCGTCGGGGACGATCATCTTCACCAACGAGGCATGAACTACGGCGCCCGCCTCGGATCAAGGCCGAGGCGGGCATCGCGTATACACTTAAAAGGATAGAAAGTTTTTGTTTCTTTTTTCAAAAAGAAGGGCTGTTCTTTTTTAAAAAAAGAACCAAAAAACTTTTATCCGATCAGGGCGGCGGGGCGCTGTCCGGCGAGGGCCGCCTGTCGAGAATGCGCGCCTCAACCTCTGGCGGCGGCGGGTCGAGCGGGCGTGAGCGTAGCAGGCCGCGCGTCTTGCTCATCTGGTCGAGAAAATTCCGGCACGACCGGCAGATCAGCAAGTGCATGCGCACGGCCAGCGTGCGCCGGCGCCCGAGGGCGCCTTCGTCATACTCCGTCGCCAACTCCGACACGTCGCGGCACTTCAGCACGTTGATCTCCAGCGCATGCATTGCGATTGCAGACATGAAGACTCTTTCATGAACCGTAGCGTTACGCCAGCCTCGGCACTATGCTGATGTGAGAAAATACCCATGAGCAAGCCCCCCACCGCGTCATCGGAGTTCGACACCCCCGAATTCCTGGCCGCCCTGCGCAGCGGCCAGGAGCGGGCCTATCGCGCGCTGGTGCGGCGGTTCCATGCGTCGATGGTCGGCGTCGCCAATGGGATTATCGGGAGCCGGGCGCAGGCCGAGGAAGTGGTGCAGGACTCCTGGCTCGCGGTGTTTTCCAGCATCGGGCGCTTCGAGGGGCGCTCGTCGCTGGCAAGCTGGCTATTCACCATTGTGATGAACCGCGCGCGCACGCGCATCAGCCGCGAGGGGCGGATGGTCGCGCTGCCCGCGGTGCTCGACGGCATCCAGCGCGAGGAGGGCGACGCGCCGCGTTCCCAGTTCAGCGCCGATGGCCACTGGGTCGATCCGCCGAAACTTTGGGACGTGTTGGATCCGGAACGGCAGATCGGCGGGCGGCAATTATGGGGCCACGTCCAGGACGTCATCCAGTCCCTGCCGGCCGGCCAGAAGGCGGTGATCATCCTGCGCGACATCGAGGACCGGACGGCGGAGGAAGCCTGCGAACTGCTTCAGATATCGCCGGAGAATCAGCGCGTTCTGCTGCATCGCGCGCGCGGCAAGGTCCGCGTGGCGATCGATGTGCTGACCGGCACCCCGGCCAGCAAATCCGCGCCGCGCCAGGCCGCTACCACGCCACGCCGCCCGGGGGCGCTGCGGCGGCTTGCAATCGGGCTGCTCGGCTTGCTCGCGCCGCGACCGCACTACGCCTGAGCCTCAGCCGCCGAGAAAATCGCGCGTCGCATCGCTATAGGCGGCGTCACGCGTGACCTGCTTCATCAGGTCGGCGGAGGGCTGGTTGGTCAGCGCCTTCGGCGTAACGCCGTCGCGCAAGGCCTTCAAGGTTTCGTGCACCGCGCGCACCGCGGCCATGAAGGGCTGGTGGCCCTGCAACGCCACGCGCACGCCGAGCTTCGCCATGCCCGCCTTGCCGCCGAGATCGCCATCGCTGCCGCCAATGATGATCGGCAGCCGGCTGACCGCGCCGATCGCCGCCACTTCCGCCGGGGTGTTCACGCCGGTGAAGAACAGCGCATCCGCCCCCGCCTCGCTATAGAGGCGCGCGCGTGCCACGGCGTCGTCGATCCCGGTCACCGCGATGGCGCTGGTGCGCGCGACGATGACGGTCGCCGGATCGCGCCGGGCGGCCAGGGCGGCGCGGATTTTCCCCAGCCCCTCTTCGCGCGACAGCAATTGCACCCGCCCGTCGCCATAGGCGCGCGGCAGCAGCGTGTCCTCGATCGTCATCCCCGCCACCCCCGCGGTCTCCAGTTCCTCGACGGTGCGCATGACGTTGAGCGCGTTGCCGTAGCCGTGATCGGCATCGACGAGCAGGGGCAGCGTGCCGGCCCGTGTGATCCGGCGGATCTGCTCGGCGAACTCGCTGAGTGTCACGACGATGATATCGGGCGCGCCGAGCACCGTCAGCGAGGCGATGGAACCCGCGAACATGCCGATCTCGAAACCGAGGTCCTCGGCGATGCGGGCCGAGATCGGGTCGAAGACCGAGCCGGGATGGACGCAGGCGTCGCCCGCGAGGATGGCGCGGAATTTTTCGCGGCGTGCGGTCAGGCTCATGATGACGTGTTCTCCGATGCGTGCGTTGGCGCTACTATGGTGCAGAAACGATGCCAAGGGGAGAGATTGCCATGGGACCACGTATCGCGGTGATGGGCGCCGGCGCCGTTGGCGGCTATGTCGGCGGCCATCTGGCGCGCCTCGGCCATGACGTGACGCTGATCGACGCCTGGCCCGAGCATGTCGAGACCATCCGCGCCCGCGGCCTGGAACTGACTGGCATGACGCCCGAGGAATGTGTCACCGTGCAGGTGCCGACCTTGCATCTGACGCAGGTGCAGGACTTCGCCAAGCAGCGGCCGATCGACATCGCCATCATCTCGGTGAAATCCTACGACACCGCCTGGGCCACAACGATGATCGCGCAGTATCTGGCCCCGGGCGGCTACGTCGTCTCGCTGCAGAACTGCATCAACGAGGAGCGCATCGCCGCCATCGTCGGCTGGGGCCGCGTTGTCGGCGCCATCGCCGCGACTATTTCGGTGGACATGTTCGAGGCCGGCAAGATCCGCCGCACCGTGCCCAAGGGCGGCGCTACCCACACCGTGTTTCGCGTCGGCGAGGTGCATGGCCGCGTGACCGCGCGCGCGCAGGAACTGGCCGACATGATCGCCGGCATCGACAGCGTGAAGGTGACGACCAATTTGTGGGGCGAGCGCTGGTCCAAGCTCTGCCTCAACGGCATGCGCAACGGTGTCTCGGCCGCCACCGGCCTGCCCGGCAACGCGCTCGACCAGGACGAGGCGGTCCGCCGCTTCTGCATCCGCCTCGGCGGCGAGGCCGTGCGGATCGGCCAGGCGCTCGGCTACCAGCTTGAACATATCGGCAAGCTCGACCCGGAAAAGCTCGCGCAAGCGATGGAGGGCCGCGCGGACGCCCTGGCCGAGATCGAGGCGCTGATGATCGCCGGCTCCAACTCCGGCGCCCGCAGCAACCTGCAACGGCCGTCGATGGGCCAGGACATGCTCAAGGGACGGCGCACCGAGATCGACTTCATGAACGGCTTCATCGCCGCCAAGGGCGCCGAAGTCGGGCTGGCGGCCGGCGCGCATCTTGCGCTCACCGAGGCGGTGAAGCGCGTCGAGCGCGGTGAGGTCGCGGCCGGACCGGAGAACGTGACAAGTATCCGCTAGTCGCTACAATCGCGGCACGTCAGAAGATTTCGGCTTCATGACTAGCCTTCACTGGGCCAAAGGGAGACCGGTTGCATGAGATTTCACCAGGCCTTGGCGGCGTTTGCGTTGCTGGCGCTGTCGGCGATCTCCGCGCCGGCGGCGGCCCAGGGCAAAGATAGTCTGACCATAGGGGTGGCGCAGTTCCCCGCCAGCCTGAACCCTTATTACGACTCGCTGACCATCAAATCCTACGTGCTCGGCTTCGGCATCCGCCCGGTCACCGCCTTCGACAAGGACTGGAAGCTGTCCTGCCTGCTCTGCACGGAACTGCCGACGCTGGAGAACGGACTGGCGAAATTCGAGGACCGACCCGGCGGCGGCAAGGGCGTCGCGGTCACCTTCAAGATCAAACCCGACCTCAAATGGGGCGACGGCGTGCCGGTGACGGCGCAGGATGTCCTGTTCACCTGGAAGCTCGGCCGCGACCCGAACTCCGGCTTTTCAAACGACAATCCGTGGGATCGGGCTACATCGATCGACGTGATCGACGACAAGACCGTCACGCTGCATCTGGAGAAAGTGCGCGTCGACTACAACCAGTGGGGCACGCTGCTGCCGGCCCATATCGAGGGCCCGGCCTTCGAGAAGGCGGGCAATTTCGCCGAGTACCAGAAGCAGACGACATTCAGCCGCGCGCCGACCACGCCCGGCCTGTTCAACGGCCCGTTCATGATCGTGGCCTACCAGTCCGGCGTGCAGGTGGTGCTGGAGCCGAACCCGCACTGGGGCGGTGTGAAGCCCGGCTTCAAGCGCATCATCATCAAGCTGATCGAGAACACCGCGGCGCTACAGGCGAACCTGCTGTCGGGCGACGTCGACATGGTCGCCGGCGAAGGCGTCGGCCTGACGATCGACCAGGTGATCGCGCTGCGCAAGACGAACCCGGACAAGTTCGAGTATATCTTCAAGCCGAGCCTGACCTACGAGCATATCGACCTCAAGATCGAGAACCCGTTCCTGACCGATATCCGCATCCGCCGCGCCTTGCTGATCGCGATCGACCGGCAGACGCTGGTCGATCGGCTGTTCGAAGGCATGCAGCCGGTGGCCGATAGCTGGGTGAACCGGCTCGATCCGAATTTCTCCACGACCCTGGCGCGCTATCCGTACGACCCCAATCTCGCCCGCGCCATGCTCGCCGAGGCCGGCTGGCGTGCCGGGGCTGACGGCATCTGCCGCAATGCCGCCGGCGATAAGCTGTCCATCGAGATCAACACCACCGCCGGCAACCGGCTGCGCGAACTGACGCAGCAGGTGTTGCAGAACATGTGGAAGGCCGCCTGCATCGAGGTGACGATCCGCAACGAGCCGGCCCGCACGCTGTTCGGCGAGACGCTGAAGCAGCGCAAATACACCGGGATGATCATGTATGCATGGTCCTCGGGCGTCGGCTCCAGTCCGCGCTCCACGCTGGGGAGCGACCGCATTCCGACGGCGGCCAACAACTGGGGCGGCAATAACGGCATCGCCTTCAACGACAAGCAGATGGACAGCCTGATCGACCTCGCGGAGACCGAGCTTGATGAGGCCAAGCAGAAGATCATCTGGGCGGAGATGCAGAAGATCTATGTCGAGCAGGTGCGCGTGCTCCCGCTGTTCTTCCGCGCCGATCCGCACGTGGTACCGAAATGGTTGAAGGGCTACACGCCGACCGGTCACAGTGACCTCAGCGTGCTGTTCTCGGAGAACTGGCGCCCGGGCTGAGCGCACGCCGGCGCGCGGGATGGCCGAAGCGCTGCTTGAAGTGACGGGGCTAGGCGTCGGCTTTCCACGGTCGGGCGGCCTACGCCACGCCGGAATGAGGCAGGTCGTCGCCGGCATCGGCTATCACGTCGATGCAGGGCGAACGCTTGGGGTCGTCGGCGAGAGCGGTTGCGGCAAGTCGGTGACCGCGCTGGCGCTGATGGGCCTCGTGCCGCCGCCCGGGATCGTCACGGGCTCGCTCCGCTTCGAGGGGCGCGAATTGCTCGGCCAGCCCGCCGCCGCGTGGCGCGCCTTGCGCGGCGACCGTATCGCGATGATCTTCCAGGAGCCGATGTCCGCCCTCAACCCGGTCATGGCCGTCGGCCGGCAGATCGCCGAAGTCCAGGTCCTGCACAAGAACCTTTCCTGGCGCGACGCCGGCGACCGCGCCATCGAGATGCTCGAGGCCGTCGGCATCAATTCGCCGCGCGAACGTGCTGCGGCCTATCCCCACCAACTCTCCGGCGGCATGCGGCAGCGCGCCATGATCGCGATGGCGCTGGCCTGCGAGCCCGCCTTGCTGATCGCCGACGAGCCGACAACCGCGCTCGACGTCACCATCCAGGCGCAAATCCTGGACCTCATGCACGACCTCCAGGACCGCATCGGCATGGCAATCCAGTTCATCAGCCATAATCTCGCGGTGGTCTCCGAGATCGCCCACGAGATCATCGTGATGTACGCCGGCCGCATCGTCGAACGTGCGTCCGCCGGCGCACTCTTCGCCAATCCGTTGCACCCGTACACCCGGGGCCTCATCGCCACCCTGCCAGACCCCGACCACCGCGTCGCCCGCCTGCCGGTCATCCCCGGCGGCGTGCCCGACCTCGACGCCGCCACCCCCGGCTGCCGCTTCGCCGATCGGTGCGCCCGCGCCGATGCCGGCTGCCGCGCCGCCGAACCGCCGGCCGAGGAGATCGCGCCCGGCCACTTCGTCGCCTGCTTCAAGGCCGGAACATGAGCGAGCTGATCGCCCTCGACGGCATCAGCGTGCATTTTAAACTCGGCGGCGGGGGGCTGTTGGGCGGCCGCCCGCGCCTCCTGCGTGCCGTCGAGAACGTCAGCTTCACCATCGACGAAGGCGAAACCCTGGCCCTCGTCGGCGAAAGCGGCAGCGGCAAGAGCACGCTCGGCAACGTCGTCGCCGGCCTGCAAGTCCCGAGCTCCGGCACACTGCGTTTCCGCGGCCAGGTGCTCCCACGCGCCACCTCCCCGGCCGCCCGCCGCGCCATCCAGATCGTCTTCCAGGACCCCTTCGGCGCCCTCGATCCGCGCATGCCCGTCTCCGCCATCATCGCCGAGCCGTTGCGCATCCAGGGCACCGGCACCGCCGCCACGCGACGCGCGCGCGCTGCCGAACTCGCGGCCCAGGTCGGCCTGCCGTCGGACGCCTTGAACCGCTATCCACATGAATTCTCCGGTGGCCAACGCCAGCGCATCGCCATCGCTCGCGCGCTCGCGCCGTCCCCCGCCCTCATCGTGGCGGACGAACCGCTCTCCGCCCTCGACGTTTCGATACAGAGCCAAATTCTCAACCTGATGAAGGAACTCCAGGAGCAGCACGGGCTCTCATACCTGTTCATCAGCCACGACCTCGCCGTCGTGAACCACCTCGTCGATCGCGTCGCCGTCCTCTATCTCGGCCGCCTCGTCGAAATCGCCGCGCGAGTTGACCTGTTCGCAACCCCATCCCATCCCTACACCAACGCCCTGCTGCACGCCGTCCCCCGCATCGGCCGCCGCCGCGCGCGGGGCCAGACCATCGCCGGGGAAATGCCGAGCCCCCTCGCACCGCCGCCCGGCTGCGTCTTCCACCCCCGCTGTCCGCGCGCCGAAAGCATCTGCCGCACCGATATCCCGAGCCTGCAACCGGCGCCCGGCCGCCCCGGCCAGCTTGCCGCCTGCCATTTCAAGGAATAGCGGCATGGCGCGCTACATCCTCCGCCGCATCCTGCAAACCGCCGTGGTTCTGCTCGTCATGTCCTTCGTGATCTACAGCCTGATCGGCCTGATGCCCGGCGACCCGATCGACATCATGGTCGCCTCCAACCCGAACATCTCGCCCGACGTGGCCGCCAGCCTGCGACGGCTTCATGGTCTCGACCAGCCATTGCTGCTGCGCTACTGGCGCTGGCTGACCGCGGCCCTCGGCGGAGACCTCGGCTACTCGCGAACCCACCACCAGCCCGTGCTTCGCATGCTCGTGCCCGCGCTCGGCCAAACCTCGAAACTGCTCGTCATTAGCTTCATCCTCAGCGTGATCCTGGCTTTCGTCCTCGGTATTCTCGCCGCCCGCAAACCGGGCGGACTCGTCGATGGTGTGATCAGCCTGATCGCCTTCGCCGGCATCTCCGTCCCGGTCTTCTGGCTCGCCTTGATGTTCATCCTCGTCTTCGCGGTCAAACTGCATTGGTTCCCCGCCAGCGGCATGGCCACCTTCGGCGACGGCGGCTTTCGCGACCAGGCGCTGCATCTCGTCATGCCCGTCGCCACCCTGGCCCTCGCCAATACCGGCGGCTTCATCCGCTACGTCCGCGCCAGCATGATCGAGGTCATGCGCCTGGACCTGGTACGCACCGCCCGCGCGAAAGGGGCGGGGGAATGGCGCGTCGTGATGGTCCACGCCTTGCGCAACGCCCTCATTCCGGTCGTGACGATCATGGCGCTCAGCTTCGGCGTGCTGTTCAACGGTGCCCTCATCACCGAAACGATGTTCGCGCAGCCGGGCATGGGCAAGATGATCTTCGACGCCATTCTCGGCAATGATTTCAACCTCGCCCTCTCCGGCCTGCTGTTCGCAACCTTCGTAACCCTGGTCAGCAACCTTGCCGCCGACCTCATCTATGGCTGGCTTGATCCTCGGATTTCGCTGCAATGAGTGCTGCTGTCCAGCCGCCTGCCGAGGCCGCCCTCAGCCCTTGGCACCTGCGCCGCCGTCGCTTCATGCGCCATCGCGCCGGCGTATCGAGCCTGCTGGCCCTGCTGGCCCTGATCTTGTTCGCGCTTGCCGCCTTCCCGCTGCGCCACGGTCTCGGCATCGATCCGGATGCGACCGATCTGTTCAATCGCTTCGGCACGCCGTCTGCGTCCCACTGGCTCGGCACCGACGAGGCCGGCCGCGACGTGCTGATCCGCCTGATGGTGGGTGGCCAGATTTCACTGCTCGTGGGGCTGCTGGCCACCGGCATCGGCGGCCTCTTCGGCCTTCTCATCGGCGTCTGCGCCGGCTATTTCGGCGGCCGGCTCGATGCCCTGCTGATGCGCTTCACAGACGGAATGATCGCCCTGCCTTTGCTGCCGTTGCTGATCGTGCTCGGCGCGGTCGATCTGACGAAACTCGGCTTCACCGGCGAATTCGCCCGCTCCGGCGCCGCCAGCTTCTGGCGCATCGTCATCATCATCGCCATCGTCGACTGGACGGCGATCGCCCGCCTGGTGCGCGCCGCGACCCTCGCGATCAAGGAGCGTGATTTTGTCCGCGCCGCCCGTGCCAGCGGTGCCGGCCCCGCCTACGTGATGGTGGCCCACATACTGCCGAACGTTGCAACGCCCATCATCGTCTCCTTCACACTGACGGTCGGCCGTGTCATCCTGTTCGAGAGCGTCCTGAGCTTCCTCGGCTTCGGCATCGTGCCGCCCACACCAAGCTGGGGCAACATGCTCAACAACGCCCAGGAACTCGTGATCTCCGCGCCCGCACTTGCGGTCTACCCCGGCCTGCTGATTTTCGTCACCGTGATCGCCGTGAACTTCCTCGGTGACGGCCTGCAACACGCATTTGATCCTCGTTCAGAACGATAGGAGCGCGCCGCATGCACCTACCTCGCCGCACAATGCTTGCCGGATCGGGAGCCGCCATGCTCGCCAAACCGGCCTACGCCCAGGGTCTGCGCCGCATCGTCACCGCCAATAACAGCCCCTACGACACGCTCGATCCGCATGTCGTCTTCGATATCGGCCGCATCGCGTCGCGGCTGAACATGTATGACTGCCTGGTGCGCTGGGTCGATAACCCGCCAAAGCTGATCATGTGGCTGGCCGAGAAGGTCGATATCTCCCCGGACGGCCTCGACTACACTTTTACCATCCGCAAGGGTGCCACCTTCCATGACGGCACCCCGGTCACCGCGGAGGATGTCGTCTACTCGATGGAACGCATTCTCGCGATGAAGAAGGGCGCCTATGGCCTCTTCAACGGCGCGCTCGAACCCGGCAAGGCCCGGGCGATCGATCCGGGTACGGTCCGCTTCACCCTGGAACGGCCGTTCTCCGTGTTCATGTCGGTGCTGGCCGAACTCTGGATAGTCAACGCGAAGCTGGTGCGCGCGAACGAGAAATCAGGCGACTGGGGCGCCGCCTGGCTCGCCCGCAACGTCGCGGGCTCCGGCTCGTTCAAGCTGAAACGCTACGACCCCGCCATTGGCTTCCAGGCCGATCGTTTCGAGCAGCACTTCATGCCCTGGCCGGCCCAGCCACTCGACCAGATCGAGTTTCGTGTGGCCCTGGAGACCACCAGCCGCGTGCTCGGGATGCTCAAGGGCGACTTCCAGATCACCGACGGATACCTGCCGCTCGACCAGATCAACCGGCTCCGCGCCAGCGAGACCATTCGCATAGAGGAGGCGGAATCGTTGCGGACGATGTATTTCATCATCCACAACCAGCGCGCGCCGCTGAACGACGTCAACCTGCGCCGTGCGATCCTGTGTTCGTTCGACTATGACGGCTTCATCAACAATATCCTCGGCGGCTCGGTAGCGCGAAATTATGGCATCATTCCCAATACGCTCTGGGGCGTGCCGAGCAACCTCAAAGGCTACGACTACGACATTACCAAGGCAAAGGAATACCTCGCCCTGGTCAAGGCGCCGCTGCGACCGCTGACAATCGGCGTGCTCGCCGGATTCAGCCAGAGCGAGCAGGCGGCGGTCATGCTGCAAGCGGGGCTGGCCAAGATCGGCGTCGAGGCGAAACTCGTGTCCGAGCCGTGGTCGGTCATCCAGGGCAAGTACAACGATCCCGACCGCACGCACGACCTGATCCCCCTCTGGCGCAGCGCCTACTTCGCCGACCCGCATAACTGGACCGGCTACCTCTTCAACAGCCGCAACATCGGCTCGGGCAATGCGAGTTTCTACCGCAACAAGCGCGTCGATGAACTGACTGACAAAGCCCTTCTGGTCACCGACCAGGAGGCGCGCCGGCCACTCTACGAGGAAGTGTCGCGGATCCTCGTCGAGGAGGCCGCCGGCCTGTTCATCTACAACACCAAGTGGTTCGGCCCGTTCAACAAAAATGTCCGCGGCGTCCGCTTCTGCCCGATCGGCGACGCCCAGGACATGCGGTGGATGTCCCTCGCCTGAGCGGTTTCACCAACCGGCCCGACCGTACGGCTGACAGTGGTCGACTGATGGAGATACGTGAGCATGGCGTGGCGAATTGGCGTGGATATCGGCGGCACCTTCACGGATCTCTGCGCCCATGATGATGAAACCGGCATCATCCATACGTTGAAGGTGCTGTCGCAACCCGATCATCCCGGCGCCGACGTGGCCCTCGCCGTCACCAACCTTGCCCACACGCACCACGTGGCGCTGGCCGATGTCATGCGTTTCACCCACGGGACGACAGTCGGGGTCAATACGATCATCCAACGCCGTGGCGCGGTGCTCGCCCTCTTCGCGACGGAGGGCTTCACCGACGTCCTCGAACTCGCCCGTCTGCGCATGCCCGATGCCTACAGCCTGTTCGGCGAGCGCGCCGCCCCCCTGGTGCCGAAAGACCGGGTGTTCGGCATCGTCGGCCGTCTGCTCGCCGATGGCAGCGAGTTGGCGCCGCTCGAGATCGCGAACATCGATTGCGCGATCGCCGCCGCGCGTGCCGCCGGTGCCACCGGAGTTATAGTTTCGCTCCTGCATTCCTGGCGCAATCCCGCCCATGAAATCGCCGTCGTCACCCGCATCACGGAGATCGCGCCGGATCTGTTTGTCTTTCGTTCGACCGAGATATGGCCCGCCATCCGTGAATTCGAACGAACCAGTACGGCGGTGCTCAACGGCTATGTCCACCCGCGCATTGCCCGCTACCTCGAACGCCTCGAAGCGGAACTATCGGCGGCCGGCGTTCGCGCCCGCCCGCTGCTCACGCGCTCCAACGGCGGCGTGATGGCGGCGCGGCAGGGTCGACGGGATTGCGTGGGGATGCTGCTGTCGGGCACTGCATGCGGCGTCATGGGCGCCGCCTTCGTGGCCGCCGAAGCAGGCGTGCGCGATGCGGTCACGCTCGATGTCGGCGGCACCAGCGCCGACGTCGCACTGTTGATCGGCGGGCGGGCGCAATTCGCCACCGGTGAGAATGTCGGCGGCTTCCCGCTCTTCGTCCCCTCCGTCGCCGTCTCCTCGATCGGCGCCGGTGGCGGCTCGATCGCCCGCGTCGATGCATTTGGCGTTCTCAAGGTCGGGCCGGACAGTGCGGGGAGCACGCCCGGGCCAGCCTGCTACGGGCGCGGCGGCCTGGCGGCAACACTCACCGACGCGTTCGCCGTGCGTGGCGTCCTCGGCCATGGCGCGCTCGGTTTCGGCGCCGTCAGCCCGGACCTGGCCGCTGCGCGCGCTGCCATCGCCACTGTGGCACGCGACCTCGGCCGCAGTATCGAGATGACGGCCGAAGACATTGCGGCGGTCGCAGTATCGGCCATGTATCTCGAAGTCTCAAAACTCTTCGCCCGCAACGCCGCCGATCTCGCGGATATCACGCTGATCGCATTCGGTGGCGCCGGCCCGATGGTCGGCTGTGCCCTCGCACGCGAGCTTGGCATCTCCAGCGTGATGATCCCGATGGCCCCCGGCGTTGTTTGCGCGCTCGGCGGATTGGTGGCCGAGATACGCAACGATCTGCTGCGCACGGTGATGGTGCCGCTCGACGATAGCGTCATGCCGATGTTCAGCGCCATCCTGGCCGAGCTCGAACGCGACGCACGGGCCTGGCTCGCCGACGTCGCCGAGCCAGGCGCCATAGGCACGATCGAACTCTCCGCCGACATGCGCTATCGTGGGCAATCCTATGAAATAGAAGTGCCGTTCAGCGTCGTGGAAACCGCCGCGATGGCAACGTCGTTTCATACCCGCCACCATCAAGTGTTCGACCACGCCGACATCGCCGCGCCCATCGAGGTCGTCAATCTCCGGCTGGCGATCCGCGCCGGCACAGCACCGCTCGCATCGCCCGTTCTGCAACCAGCCGATGGGCCACCCCCATCGGAGACGATCCGCATCTTCCTCGATGGGGACTGGTGCGATGTCGCTCTGTATCGCCGCGCCACGCTGCTGGCGAACCACGAAATCGCCGGTCCCGCCGTCGTTGTCCAGGACGATACGACGTTCCTCTTGCCGCGCAATTCCCGTGCTACGGTACAACGAAACGGCCATTTGATGGTGACGCTATGATCCCCAAGATGACGAACCTCCGTACGGACCCGGTCACTTTGCAGGTGCTGTCGAACCATTGCCGCGCCGCGGCCGAAGGCATGGCGTACACCCTGTATCGCACGGCGCACTCAACCTTCGTAAAGGAAACTGAAGACTTCACGATCCAGATACTCGACGCCGCCGGAAAAACTTGTGCGACCCCGCTCGATCTCGGGGCCACCTGGTATCCGGGCCTCGACTACGGCGAGGCGATGGCGATGGTCGATGACGTGCGGCCCGGCGATGTCTGCGCCTGCTCCGATCCGTATTCCGGTTTCCTGTCGACCCATTCGCCCGACCTGCACGTCTGGCGGCCAGTATTCCACGACGGCGAGATCGTTGCTTACACGTCCGGCCACATCCACAACACCGACGTTGGCGGCGCGGTGCCGGCCTCGTTGTCGCGTGCGCTGACGGACGTGCAGCAGGAAGGTATCCGCCTGCCGCCGCTGCGACTCGTCAAGGAAGGCGTGCTCGACCTCGAAATTCAGCGCATCTTCCTCACCAACGTGCGTGTTCCTGAGCAGAATCTCGGCGATCTCAAGGCCCTCCTCGGCGCCACCGCAACCGGCGAGCGGCGCATCCGCACCATGCTCGAACGTTTCGGACGGCAGCGGTTTATCGACGGCCTGCAAGATCTGCAGGACTACGCCGAGGCCCAGGCGCGCGCCGTTCTGGCATCGATCCCCGATGGAGACTACGAGTTTGTCGATTATTGCGATGAGGACCTGCCCGGCGGCGAGCCGGTTCGTCTCGCGCTGAAGCTCTCGATTTCCGGCGACTCCGCTGTCCTGGACTTCACCGGAACCGATCCGCAGGTTGCCGCGTCGCTGAACGTGCCAACTGGCGGGCGCCCGCGCCACTCGCTTGTGCTTGTCGGCGTCTACTATGTTCTGTTCACCCTGCATCGCGGTATTACGCTGAACTACGGCCTCACCCGCCCGTTCACCTGCATCATGCCCGAAGGCACCGTGGTGAACCCGCTTCCGCCCGCCGCCGTCGGCATGCGCAGCCTGACCTGCGCGCGCTTGCGCAGCCTCGTCTTCGGCGCCTTCTGCCGTGCCGCCCCCGAACGGATGCCGGCCGCCCCCGCCGGTTCGTCCTCAATCGTCAACGTCATGACCTTCGATGACCGCACCGGGCGCCGTCTGATCGCAGCCATCAACCCGATCGTCGGCGGCGGCGGCGGCATGCCGCACCGCGACGGCACGGATGGCTCAGGCGCCGATGCCGCCTACCTCAAGAACACCCCGGTGGAGATCACCGAGGCCGAACTTCCAGTAAGCATCATCCGCTACGGTCTCGCCCAGGACACTGGCGGCGCCGGAATGACACGCGGCGGCCTGGCGACGGAACTCATCTTCACCGTCGCCAACCCCAGCAGCGTGGTGACAGCGCGCAATCGCGATCGTTGCCGGTTCCGCCCCTGGGGCCTGCTGGGCGGCGGTCCGGGCATGCCATCGACGTTCACCCTCAACCCAGGAACGAACCGGGCGACCGAGCTCGGCAATATCGACACCGTGAAGCTCGAGCCCGGCGACGTCCTGCGCATCGTCTCGCCGGGCGGCGGTGGCCGCGGCGACCCGTATCTACGCGATCCCGCCGATGTGTTGCGCGACGTCCGGCGCGGCTTCCTCTCCGTGGCCGCGGCCCGGCGCGACTACGCTGTCGTCATCGCAGCCGATGCGGTGGCGTCGGACGCGACGGCGACCCTGCGCGGCGGGCATCGAAACTCCGACGCCCTCTATGATTTCGGCCCGGAACGCGTCGCCCACGAGCGCGTCTGGACTGCCGCCGCCTATGCGCGCATGGGGCAGGCGATGGCGGCAATTCCCCTGCACTGGCGGGAGTTCCTGAAGAAGGAACTGTTCGCCGCCCTCGGGACCGTCGCCACCGGAGACCCCGTGCAGAAAATCGAGGCGGCGCTTGCAACCCTGGCCGAGCGCCACAAGCCATTGGCGCCCGCGTGCGGTGCCGTGCGAACCGGAGCGTGACATGACATCGAGAAAAATCATCATCGACTGCGATCCCGGAACCGATGACGCCATCGCGATCTTCCTCGCATTGGCCAGCCCCGAGCTTGATGTCCGTCTGATCACCGCAGTCGGCGGCAATGTCGGCCTGGTGCATACGTTGCGCAATGCGCGCGCGTTGGCCGGGCTGGCGGGCAGCGCAGTACCGGTGATCGCCGGCGCGGACCGCCCGATGCTCGGCAGTTTCGTTTCGGAATCGCGCGTCCATGGCCAGAACGGCATCGGCGGCGTCGTGCTGCCCGAAGGACCGGAGGCCACACCGGGCATCGCCGCCGACGCGATCCGCGGCCTCCTCCGTCAGGCCGCGCCCGGTGAGATCACCCTCGTCGGCATCGGCCCGGCGACCAACCTCGGCATCGCACTTGCCAGCGAACCTGCGCTGGTCGACCGTATCGACGAGATCGTGCTGATGACCGGCGCCTGGGCAGAAGGCAACGTGACGCCGGCCGCCGAGTTCAACGCCTGGAGCGATCCGGAGGCGCTCGCCATCGCGCTGTCCTGCGGCCGCCCCGTCACGCTGGCGACGCTCGAACTCACGGCCCAGGCGCTGTGCACACCCGAATGGGTGGCGCAGTTGCGTGGCCATAAAGGGGGCGCCTGCCTGCGCGCGGCGTGCGACATCATGGCCAGCGTGCCGAATGCCAAACGTCTCGGCGGGCGCGGCCATCCCGAGCATGACGCCTGCGCGATTGCCTGGCTGATCGCGCCGGAGTTGTTCACCTCGCGCGCCGTCCATGCCGTCGTCGATCTCGGCCCCGGCCCCAGCCGCGGGCGCACGGTGATCGATCGCTGGGGCAAGGTGGCGGATACGCCGAACGCCCGCCTGCTCGACACGCTCGACGCCGAGCGGTTCTTCGCCCTGCTCGCCGAACGCATCGCGCGCCTGCCGTAGGGCTATCCCTTCGCGACGTTCCAGAACACCGGAACCGGCCCCGGCAGCAGCCCGGTGAGGGTCTTGCGCCACGCCGAGGGCGTGCCGGGCAGGAAATAGCCGACCGGCGCGCGGAACAGGCCGCGGTCCTCGCCCATCACCGCGGTCATCACTTCCACCTGGTCGATCGCCGCCCTCCTCGACCAGATGCCCCTCCACCATCTGCGGCTTCGGGTCGAGGTTCTCGTCGCGCCCATAGAGCGTCTCGAACACCATATGGGCGAAATTGCGCGTGACCACGGCCGTCGTCCACACCGGATCGAGGCTGGCGAGGTTGGCCTGCGGCACATGGATCAGCGTCTTGGCCTTGCCGCCGATCGCCGGCTGCGCGACGGCACGGCCGGCCGCGGTGGCGGCTATAGCGGCAGCGACGAATTGGCGACGTTTCATGGCCATCCTGTTTGCTTCCCCGTCGGCATTCTCGGATGCGACTCTTGGGCGCGCCGAATTGCCGGGATGATCGCATCCGACGGACGCCCGGAGCAACACGCATCCTGGCGCGGGCTGGCCCCAGGTGCGTAGCCGTGGCACGCTGCGCCGTCGAGAAGAGGGAACCCGTCCGATGAACGATGCATCCATCCGCGCGCGAAACAGCGCCTTCACCACCGAAAAGCAGCCCGCGACCGGATCGCGCGGCATGGTGGTCTCGAACCACCCGCTCGCCTCGGCCGCCGGGGCCGAAATGCTCGCCGCTGGCGGCAACGCGATCGACGCCGCCGTCGCCACCCAGTTCACGCTGACCGTGGTCGAGCCGATGATGATCGGGCTGATCGGCGGCGGCACCGCCCACATCCGCACCGCCGATGGCACGCACACGATCATCGACGGCATGAGCGCCGTCCCCGCCGCCGGGCACGCGACGATGTATCGCCCGGTCCCCGGCGGCGCGCCGGAGAATTACGAGACGCTGGACCAGGAGAACATGGTCGGCCCGAAATCCGTCGCGGCCCCTGGCTCGCTGCGCGCCTGGTGCCTCGCGCTGTCCCGTTTCGGCACGATGTCGCTGGCCGACGTGATGGAACCGGCCATCCGCCACGCCTCACGCGGGTTTTCGGTCACACCCTATCTGCATGACTGCATCACCACCGCGGCACCCGATTTCCTGAAGGACCCACTGATCGCCGCGCGCTTCCTGCCCGGCGGCACGGCTCTGAAGGCCGGCGAACGGCTCGTCCAGGGGGATTATGCCGACGCTCTGCGCCTGATCGCGCAGGAAGGGGAGGGGGCATTGCACGGCGGCGCGCTCGGCGCAGCGGTGGCGGCGCATATGGAGCAGACCGGCGGCTTCGTCGGGCTCAGCGACCTGTCCGGCTATCAGCCGCGCATCCGCACGCCGATCCGCGCGCAGTATCGCGGCTGGGAGATCGTCGGGCCGCCGCCGCCGGCCGCTTCCGGCATCCATATCGCGCAGATGCTGAATATCCTCGAAGGCTATGACCTCCGCGCGATGGGCTTCGGCAGCCTCGACGCCTGCCACCTGCTGGCCGAGGTCCTGCGCATCGCCTTCGCCGACCGCGCCGCGGCCTCGGCCGACCCCGACTTCATCGAGGTCCCGGTGTCCCGCATCACATCAAAATCCTACGCCGACGAACGGCGTGCGGCGATCGACATGTCGCGGTCGCAGAAATGGGCCGCCGGCGTGGTGCCCGGCGAGGGCAAGACGACCACCCATCTGACGACGGCGGACGCGGCCGGCAACGTGGTGGCCAGCACGCAGACGATCAACAACCTGTTCGGCGCGCGTTACATCGTGCCCGGCACCGGCATGATCCCGAACAACTACATGCATAATTTCGACCCCAGGCCGGGTGCCGCGCAGTCGATCGCGCCAGGCAAACGGGTGACGACGTCGATGTCGCCGATGATGGCGCTGCAAGGCGGCAAGATCAGGTTCGCGCTCGGCCTCCCCGGCGGCAAGAAGATCTTCCCCAGCGCGATGCAGGCGATCATCAACATCATCGATCACGGCATGTCGCTCCAGGAAGCTGTCGAGGCGCCGCGGCTGTGGACCGAAGGCGTGGCGCTGGAGGTCGAGCGCGGGATTTCCGAGGATGTCCGCCAGGGCCTGAGCGCGCGCGGCCACGACGTGGCGGTGGTGCCGACGGTGGCCGGCGGGATGAACGGCGTCGGGTTCAACGACGACGGCAGCCTGACCGGCGCCGCCTGCTGGCGCGCGGACGGCACGCCGATCGGCGTGTCCGGCGGGCTGGCACGGGCGGGAGTTCGGTTCGTGCTGGAGACGGCCAAGCCGAAATCCTGATATCCGGAACCGGGCGTTTTGCGTAACATGCTTGACGTGCATGACGCCCGCGTGCTCCGCTCCCGGTCCACGAACGCTTCGCCGAGGTCGGGCTTGATCACGCTGCGCCGCGCCATCGCCGCTCACAGTTTCGGACCCTCGCTGGCATGAGCCAGGTGGTCAGTCTCCCGCGCGCGCCCGGGGAGGATACGCTGTGGGCGGTCATCGCCTCGATCGGCCGCAACAACCGGGTGGCCGAGATTTTCCCCAGCCGCATCGCGGCGCTGGCCGACAGGGCGTGGCGCGAACAGCAGGTAGCCGCCTATGCGGGCTTCATCCGCACGGCGCGCCAGCCGGTGCCGAACTACACGGTCGCACCGGTGCGCCGGGCCGACCTGCCGCGCGGATGGACGCCGCTGCCGGCGTTGGGGTTCCTGCGCGGCAAGTTCGCCTGACCGCTACTTCTTCGGCGCGCTAATCGGCACCTCCGCACCCTCCGGCGGCAGGACTTCGCCGACATTCAGGGTCATCGACACAATATCGTAGTAGCCGCTGACACCGATGAGATCGACGATCCCGCGCTCACCGAAAGCCGCCTTGGCCCGAGCGTAGGTGGCGTCGTCGACGGTCCGCTTGGCGCGCAACTGCGTGCAGAAATCCCACACCACCGCCTCATCGTCCTGCATCGTATCCGGACGGGCACCGACGGCGAGGGCGGCGACGATTGCGGGCGACAGGCCACCGGCGATGGCGAGCGGGGCATGCGCATACCACTCGAACGGGCTCTGCCAGTGCGCGGCGGTCATCAGGATGGCCATCTCGTTCAGGCGCGGCGGCAGCGACGAGTTGAAGCGGAGATACTCGCCGACCCGTTGCAGCCGGTCGGCCAGTTCCGGGCTGCGCAGCCAGGCATTGAACGGCCCGCGCAGGCCCTTGCGCGGGCCGGCCATGATCGCTTCGGCAGCGCTGCGCTGCTCGCGCGTCATCGCGTCGAGCGCCATCGGCGGCAGGCGCGGCTCGCTATTGTCTGTGGTCATCTCTTTCTCCCGGACAGGTGAAACAATTTTAAACAATTCGCAGTTATAGGCTACGGGCCACCCGTGCTAGTTTGTGTTCTCGTTCGGGACCCGCGAAACGGTTGTGCGAAACGAGACAGGAGAGCAGTTGGTATGGCGCAGCATCGGCACACGCTCGCAGAGATATCGCTCCGCCAGCAAGTGCGGGCAGCCAACCGTGTGGCGTTCTGGAGCATCTTCCAGGACAAACGCTTGCCGTCGCCCTACTGGCTCGGTGTCTCCGCCATGGTTGTGGCCGGCGGCGCGATGGCGTGGCGGTTTTTCGCCTAATTGAACCGGCCTCAGTTGAGGCCCACGGCGGCGCCCAGCGTGGCGCCGATGCTGTCATGGATCACGAGGTCCGCGATTTCGTCCATATCCGTTGGTTCGCGATTGACGATCACGAGGCGCGCGCCATTGCGTTTCGCCAATAGCGGCAGCCCGGCGGCCGGATAGACCACCAGCGAGCTGCCAAGCACGATGAAACAAGTGGCCGCGAGCGTCTCCGCCTCGGCGCGGCGCATCGCCTCCACGGGCATCGCCTGCCCGAAGGAGATCGTCGCGGTTTTCACCAGCCCGTCGCACCAGCGGCAGCGCGGCGGCGTCTCGGTCTGCTCGAACGCGGCCCTGATATCGTCAAGCTCATAGCGGGTGCCGCAATCGAGGCAATGGGCGTAGGTGGCGTTGCCGTGCACCTCGATCACCTGGCTATCCGGCACTCCCGCGGCCTGGTGTAGCCCATCGATGTTCTGGGTGATCACTTGGCGCGCCTGGCCACGGGACACCAGCGCCGCGCAGGCAAGGTGGCCGCGATTCGGGCGGGCCGCGCGCATCACCGGGTCGGAGGCGAATTTGCGCCGCCAGGAGTCGCGCCGTGCGTCCTCCGAGGCGACGAAATCGGCAAAATCGATCGGCTTCATCTTCGACCACACGCCGCCGGGGCTGCGGAAATCGGGAATGCCCGACTCCGTCGAGATGCCAGCGCCGGTGAACAGCGCGATCCGCTCGGCCATCTCGACTTCCCGTGCCAACGCCGCGATCGCCTCGCGCCCATCCATGCCTGAGCCCTCACTATTCGCCGCCAGCATGCCCTGCCAGCAAGCATTCGTGAATGCTTTCTGAACGGAGCGTGATTCCTTGACGCATCCTTGATCCCGGAGGTGGACCATGCGCCATCAGACCCCGGGAGTATGCGCGATGACCCGCACCCAGATCAGCGTATCCCACCAGCGTCGGCGCGCGATGATCGCGGCGACGATCCTCCTCGATCCGCCGCGCACGTCCACGCGGCCGCCGGCCCCGACGACCATTCTGCGCCATCTCCGACGCGCCGACACCGCCCCCGCGCCCGCCGTCTCCGACATCTTCCCGATCAACACCTGGCCGGCCGACGCCGGAGGATGGCACTCATGCGCAGCAGCCAGACACTGACGGCCCTGGTAAGCCGCCTGCGGGCGGCCGGCATGGCGGAAGAGGCTGAAATCATCGAAACCGAGGCGCGCCGCATCCGCGTGATCGAGACGACCCTGGACGCGGTGCTGTCCGGCCTGTCCGAGCCGATCTGCTTTCCCGCCCGCCGCGTCCCCGGCCTGCGGCAGCACATCGAACACCGCGGCCAGGCCGCCGACTAACCTCTCAAACGGCCAAAGAGAAGCGCTGCGCTGTCTTCCTGGCACCCACACGCGCAGTAGCATTGCCCGCGCAGCGGTGGCACGATGGCGACCGAGGGAAGCGAACCGGGGTACGACCATCATGAATGACAAGGTTGACGTGCTCATCATCGGCTCCGGTGCGTCCGGCGCCGCGGTGGCCTGGAGCCTCGCCGAGACCAAGATGAAAATCCTCTGCCTCGAGCAGGGTGATTGGATGAAGCCGACCGACTATCCGTCGAACGGGCGCGACTGGGAGGCGCGGTCGTTCAGCGATTTCGCCACCTCCCCGAACATCCGCCAGCGCAAGGCGGATTACCCGGTGAACGACGACGCCTCCCCGATCAAGGTGTTGAACTTCAACGCGGTAGGCGGCGCGACCACCATGTACACCGCCCATTACCCGCGCCTGCACCCCTCCGATTTCCGCGTCAAAAGCCTCGACGGCGTGGCTGATGACTGGCCGGTCGACTACGCCACGCTGGAGCCGTTTTTCGCCGAGAACGACCGCATGATGGGCGTCTCCGGCCTCGCCGGCGACCCGGCCTACCCCGCCCATCAACCGCAGATGCCGCCGCTGCCGCTCGGCAAATACAGCACGCGCATGGCCAAGGCGATGAACACGCTCGGCTGGCACTGGTGGCCGTCCGACACCGCGCTGGCGACCGAGGACTACGGCGGCCGCGCCCGCTGCATCAACCTCGGCCACTGCACCCCCGGCTGCGCCCAGGGCGCGAAGGCGAGCACCGACATCACCTACTGGCCGGAAGCCATCCGCGCCGGGGTGGAACTGCGCCCCAACTGCCGGGTGCGCGAGATCACCGTCGGCCCGGACGGCATGGCCACCGGCGCGATCTACTATGACGCCGACGGGGTGGAGCAGTTCCAGCCCGCCGAGGTGGTGATCATGGCCGCCAACGGCGTCGGCACGCCGCGGCTGCTGCTGAACTCGAAATCCGCACGCTTCCCGAACGGGTTGGCCAATTCCAGCGGCCTGGTCGGCAAGAACCTGATGTTCCATCCCTGGGCCTCGATCCACGGCTATGTCGAAGAACAGCTCGACGGGCATCGCGGCCCGCCGCTCTGCCTGTGGAGCCAGGAATTCTACGAAACCGACCTCTCGCGCGGCTTCGTGCGCGGCTACAACCTGCAATTCAACCGCACCACCGGCGTCATCACCGAGGGCATCACCAACATGGCACTCGGACGGCTGCCCTGGGGCGAGGGGCATCACGACGCCTTCCGCGGCCATATGGGCCGGCGCGTGGCCGTCGGCGTCTGCACCGAGGATCTGCCGGAGGAACACAACCGCGTCACCCTCGATCCGGTGCTGAAGGACGCGCACGGCATTCCCGCGCCGCGGATCGAATACACGGTCAGCGAGAATACCCAGCGCATGATGGAGCACGGCATGGCCCGCGGCACCGACATCCTGCGCGCCGCCGGGGCCACCGATATCCGCACGCAGGCCCCGGTGATGTATGCCGGCTGGCATTTGCTCGGCACGGCGCGCATGGGCGACGATCCCGCGCGCTCCGTGGTGAACGGCTGGGGCCGCAGCCACGACGTGAAGAACCTGTTCATTGTCGACGGCAGCATCTTCGTCACCTCCGGCGGCGTGAACCCGACCTCCACCATCCAGGCGCTGGCGCTCTATATCGCGGACGCCATGAAGCAGCGCCTCGCAACCCTGTTCGATTGAGGATGATCATGCAAACCGAATTGCTCTCCCCCGCCGATGCCGCCGAACTGCGCTGCCTCGCAGGCATGATCATCCCCGCGAGCGCAAAACACGGCGTGCCCGGCGCCGATGACGACCTGATCTTCGCCGATATCCTCAGGAGCGTCGGCCGCGACGCCAATGATGTCCGCGCGGCACTCGCCGATCTCGGCCGGCTCGCCGGCGGCAGTCTTGCGGCGCTCGAACCGGCACGCCGCGTTGCGGTGGCCGAGCAGTTGCGCGCGGCGGGCGGCCCGGCGGTGGCGGTGCTCACCCGCGTCGTGCTGCTCTGCTACTACCGCGATGACCGGGTGATGCACTCGCTCGGGCTTGAAGCGCGACCGCCGTTCCCGAAGGGCCATGTGCTGGAGCAGGGCGACTGGTCGCTGCTCGATCCCGTGCGGGCGCGCAAACCGTTCTGGCGACCGGTTGCGTAAGGGGCGCCGTCGTATGAAAGACAAAGTGGACGTCCTGATCATCGGCTCGGGCGCCTCCGGGGCCGCGGTCGCCTGGAGCCTGGCCGAGACCAAGATGAAAATCCTCTGCCTGGAGCAGGGCGACTGGATGAAGCAGGCGGAATACCCCACCAACGGCCGCGACTGGGAGGCTCGCCAGTTCGACGATTTCCACCCCAGCCCCAACCGGCGCGGCCGGCCGGCCGACTATCCGGTGAACGACGACAACTCGCCGATCAAGGTGCTGAACTTCAACGGTGTCGGCGGCAGCACCATTCTCTATGCCGCCCACTACCCGCGCCTGCACCCGTCCGACTTCCGGGTCAAAAGCCTCGACGGCGTGGCCGATGACTGGCCGGTCGACTACCACAAGCTGCACCCGTTCTTCGCCGAGAACGACCGCATGATGGGCGTCTCAGGCATGGCCGGGGACCCCGCCTATCCCGCCCACGAACCGCCCATGCCACCACTCGGCCTCGGCAAGTCCGGCACCCGCTTCGCCCATGCGCTGAACAGCCTCGGCTGGCACTGGTGGCCGTCCGACACCACGGTGGCGACCACGGAGTATGACGGCCGCGCGCCCTGCATCAACCTCGGCCACTGCACCTTCGGCTGCGCGCAAGGCGCCAAGGCGAGCACCGACATCACCTATTGGCCGCACGCCATCCGCGCCGGCGTGGAACTGCGCACCAACTGCCGGGTGCGCGAGATCACCACCGACGAACATGGCATGGCCTCGGGCGTGGTCTATTACGACAAGGACGGGGTGGAGCAGTTCCAGCCCGCCGAGGTCGTGATCGTCGCGGCCAACGGCGTCGGCACGCCGCGCCTGCTGCTGAACTCCGCCTCCGGCCGCTTTCCGAACGGCCTGGCGAACTCGTCCGACCAGGTCGGGCGCAATCTGATGTTCCATCCCTATGCCAATATCTACGGCTACGTGGACGAGGCGCTCGACGGCAACAAGGCGCCGCCGCTCTGCCTGTGGAGCCACGAATTCTACGAGACCGACCCGTCACGCGGCTTCGTGCGCGGCTACAGCTACCAACTCGGCCGCGGCGTCGGCGCGATTACCGAGGCGATCACCAGCACCGCCGCCGGCCGGCTGCCCTGGGGCGCCGATCACCACGACGTCTATCGCCGCCTGCTGCATCGCCGCATCGGCATGGCCGCGATCTGCGAAGACCTGCCGGAAGCGCATAACCGCGTCACGCTCGATCCCGTCCTGAAGGACATCCACGGCATCGCCGCGCCCAAAATCGACTACACCATCAGCCCGAACAGCCACCGCATGCTCGACCACGCCATCGCCCGCGCGAAGGACATCCTGGGCGCGGCGGGTGCCACCGATATCGGCGTCGATCGGCCGATCCTCTACGGCGGCTGGCATCTGCTGGGCACCGCGCGGATGGGCGACGATCCCGAGCGCTCGGTCGTCAACGGCTGGGGCCGCAGCCACGATGTGAAGAACCTGTTCATTGTCGACGGCAGCATCTTCGTCACATCGGGCGGCGTAAACCCCACCTCGACCATCCAGGCGCTCGCCCTCTACATCGCCGACAACATCAAGCAGCGCCTGGCCACGCTGTTCGACTGACGAGGGAAGGGCAGGGCCGTCAGGCCCTGCCCAGCCTCAATACCCCATTGCCCGCGCGTACTGATCGCGCTGGAAATCGGTATTCCCGAACGTCGCCTCGGCGACCCGGGCGCGCTTCATGAAGAACCCGATCTCGTGCTCGTCGGTCATGCCGATGCCGCCATGCATCTGCACCCCCTCGTTGCCAGCGCGGTGCAGCGTCTCGTTCGCCTTCGCCTTGGCAAGGCTGGCCAGAGCCGACGCATCCGGCGCCCCCGCATCGAGGGCGGCGAGTGCCGCGAGCACGGCCGAACGGGTCACCTCGATCTCGGCGAACAACTCGGCGGCACGATGCTTGAGCGCCTGGAAGGAGCCGATGGGCACACCGAACTGCTTGCGGTCCTTCAGATATTGCACGGTGCGCTCGAACGCCTCCGCGGCACTGCCCAGCATTTCAGCCGCCAGCCCGGCGCGGGCGCGATCATGCAGCGTGGCGAGCAAACCAGCGCCCCCGCCGACCGTGCCGAGCACCGCATCGGCCCCAAGCGCGACATTGTCGAGCCGCACCCGCGCCGCGTTCCGGCTGTCCACCATACTCAGGCGCGTCACCTGGACGTTGGCAGTAACGGCGGGAACGAGGAACAAAGTCGGCCCCGCATCGGTCTTTGCCGAAACGATCAGCAGGTCCGCGACATGGCCGTCGAGGACGAAGCTCTTGGCGCCGTTCAGCACCCAGCCAGCGCCGCTCCGCATGGCCGTAGTGGCAATCCGCTCCGGCGCATGATGCGAACCTTCCTCGCTGGCGAGCGCGATCAGCTTGCTGCCATCGAGCAGCCCCGGCAGATGCGCCGCGATCTGCGCCGGCGAGCCCGCGAGATCGAGCGCGCTGGCGCCGATCAACGCGGTGGAGATCAATGGCGACGCGGCCAAGGTTCGCCCGGCCGCCTCCAGCACCTGGCCCAGCCCGAGCATGCCGAAGCCCGAACCGCCACGGGCCTCCGACACCAGAAATCCGGTCCAGCCAAGCTCCGCCATTTCGTGCCAGAGCGGGCGGGAGAAACCATCGGCATCGGCGCTGTCCCGCAACTTGCGCAGGGCAATGACCGGACTTTTTTTACGGAAGAAATCAAGCGCCCCATCACGGACAAGCAACGCCTCGGGGGAGAGAACAAGGGTCATGCGCGTATCCTCAATCCGGCAGGCCAAGCACGCGCTTGGCAACGATGTTGAGCTGGACCTCGGTGGTGCCGCCCTCGATGGAATTGGCCTTCGAACGCAGCCACTCGCGCGTCCAACGCAAATCGTCGGCGCTGAAATCGTCGCCATCCCAGCCGAGGGATTGCGACCCGGAGGCGGCGATGATCATCTCATAGCGACGCTTGTTCAGCTCGGTCCCATAATACTTGAACATCGCCGACATCGGCCCCGGCGGCAGCCCAGCCTCGGCCTCCTCGGCGGCCCGGCGGCGGGTCAACTGGAACGCATGTGCGTCCATCGCATAGGAAGCGATCCGCGTGCGCAAAGCCGGGTCCGCGATACGCCCGCCGACGTCGCCGACATGCTGCTTGGCGAGGTCCCACACCGGCTTCTCCGTCCGCTGCGCCTGCCGGTCGCCAATCCCGCCGATCGACTTGCGCTCGTGCTCAAGCAGCCGCTTGGCGATCGTCCAACCCTTGTTGATCTGCCCGACCAAATTCTCCTTGGGCACCTGCACGTTCTCGAAAAACGTCTCGCAAAACACCGAGGCGCCACTGATCAGCCGGATCGGCCGCGCCCGCACGCCGGGGTCCGCCATGTCGATCAGGATGAAACTGATGCCCTCATGCTTCTTCACCGTCGGATCGGTGCGCACGAGGGCGAAAATCATGTCTGCATAATGCGCATAGGACGTCCAGATCTTGTGCCCGTTGACCAGGAAATGATCGCCCTGCAAAACCGCCCGTGTCTGCAACCCCGCCAGATCGGACCCAGCGCCCGGCTCGCTGTAACCCTGGCACCAGCGGATCTCGCCACGCACGATCTTCGGAATATGCTCCTGCTTCTGCGCCTCGTTGCCGAACTCCAGCAACACCGGGCCAAGCATGTTCAGCCCGAAACTCTGCAACGGCGTGCGACACCCCAACGCCCGCATCTCGTCCTCGAGAACCTGCGCCTCCGGGCCAGACAACCCGCCACCTCCGTACTGCTTCGGCCAGGTCGGCGCGGTCCACCCCTTGGCGGCCATCCGGTCGAGCCAAACCTTCTGCTCCGGCATCTTGTAGGTCGGATTGCGGCCGGCCCAGACAATCTCATCAGCCGGCATCGGCGTCCGCATCACCGGCGGACAATTGGCCTCCAACCAGCCACGCGTATCAGCGCGGAATGCTTCGAGCGATGACATTGTGATCTCCCTTGGACGTGTCGTTCATTGCCGCCAGTGCAACACTCCAGAGGCGTTAAGGCAAGGCGGAGCCTTGCTTCTACCTCCATGATTGAAGAACGTCCCCAACCGCCGCCGCCTCCGGCCGCTCACGCGCCGTCGTCGGCGTCGCCTCAAACCGCGGTGCCGGCGCCGACTGCGTAATGCCATCGCGTTCAACGAAGGCGCCGCGGGCCTTGAGGTGATCGTGTTCCGGGGCTTCCGCCATGGTCAGGATCGGCGCCACGCAGGCGTCGCTTTTCTCCAGGATCGCGCACCATTCGTCGCGGGTCTTGGTGCGGAACACGGCGGCCAGCTTTTCGCCCTGTGCGGGCCACGTCGCCGGGTTGCGTTGTTCGTCGAAGGCGGGGTCGGTGAGGCCCGCGCGTTCCCGCAGCGTGGCGTAGAATTGCGGTTCGAGGGCGCCGACGGCGATATGTTTGCCATCAGCGCATTCATAGGTGTTGTAATAATGCGCGCCGCCGTCGAGCAGGTTGGCGCCGCGTTCGGTGTTCCAGGTTCCGGCCGAGAGCATGCCGTGGAACATCGAGAGCATGTTGACCACGCAGTCGCTGATCGCGCAGTCGATCACCTGGCCGCGCCCGCTGCGCCGCGCTTCGATGACGGCCGCGAGGATGCCCATCACGAGATAGAGCGAGCCGCCGCCGAAATCGCCGACCAGATTGAGCGGCGGCACCGGCTTGCCGCCGCGCGGCCCGATGGCCGCCAGTGCTCCGGTGATGGCGATGTAGTCGATATCATGGCCGGCATATTGCGCCATCGGCCCGCTCTGTCCCCACCCGGTCATCCGCCCGTAGACGAGGCCCGGATTGCGCGCGAGCACCGCGTCGGGTCCGAGCCCGAGGCGTTCCATGACGCCAGGGCGAAAGCCCTCGATCAACGCCTCGGCCCGGTCGAGCAGCGCGAGCGCCGCATCCGCGTCCTCGGGCTTCTTGAGATCGAGCGTGACGATGCGCCGCCCGCGCAGCGTCACGTCATTGCGCCGCCGTGTGGCGCCGGGCCGATCGATGCGCACCACATCCGCGCCCATGTCGGCCAGCAGCATGGCCGCGAACGGGCCCGGCCCGATCCCCGCGAATTCCACCACCCGCAGTCCCGCCAGCGGCCCGTTGGCCATGTCGTGTCTCCCCATGTCCCGCGGGCAGGATAAGGGCGCGTGGCCAATTGCAACAAGCGGCACCTGTTCACCCGGCGGGCAGGCGCCTACATGCCGATGATACGCCAACGGAGGCCTGCCATGCCGACCACCCTAGTCCTCGACTCCGGCCTGATCGGCCGCCTCCGCCGCGATGCGGGCACACACTGGACCGCCTATGTCCGCCATCCCTTCGTCCGCCAGCTCGGCGCGGGCACACTGCCGAAACCCGCGTTTCAGCATTTCCTCAAGCAGGACTACCTGTTCCT
>JAYTUU010000024.1:0-10476 GCA_043744375.1 Rhodospirillales bacterium
CGGCGGGCCGTGCGGGCGCCCCATCGGCTCCTGCAGGGAATCATCGCTGCGCCTGACCGGGGGGGGCATTCCTGTCTCCTCGTCGCCAGTCCGAAATTGGACCTGCGACGGCAGCAGGGTGGCGCCACTGGTGTTCAGGGGATGTTAACGAATAACGCCGAGATCGCCACGATCAGAGGCTTTCGACTCCGTCGAATCATGCTGATTTGTAACTAAAAAAGGAAAAAAGATAAAAATATCGGCAATAACAACTTATAACGATAGAAAATAATAAAACATTAACATTTCAGATATAATTTGAGATCAGAAGCGTAATTTCATACGTGTCCAACACGCAAGCACCAAAAGGTCACCCCATGGCAAAGCCCGGATACGCCAAACGCCTCCATGTCGATCGCCGCGCCAACATGTTCCTGGATTTCATCGCCACCGCCGCCCTCGTCGGTGGCGTCGTCGCCGTCATTCTCGCGGCCTTCAGCAGCCAACTCAGGCCGCTCTACGAACGCCTGGTCGCCGCCGTCTCCTGACCCTATTGCGGCAACCCCGCCAGTTCCGGCAGCAGCCGCGCCCAGGCCACCAACCCGTCATCGAAGCTCGACAACCGGAAGAACTCGTTGGGCGCGTGGATGCGCTCATCCGCGATCGCATAGGACAGCATCACCGTCTCCAGCCCCAGCCGCTCCTTCGCCATCGCCGAGATCGGCAGCGTGCCGCCGACCCCCACCCGCAGCGGCTTCTGCCCATGCACGGACGCGATCACCCGCTCTACCGCCAGCAGGAACCGATCATCCTCCGGCACCGCATAGGCCGGCGTGCCCTTGCGCTCATGATCGACCGTCAACTCCGCCCACGCCGGCAGATGCGCCCGCAAATGCGCGTCCACCGCCGCCGAAACCTTCTCCGGATTCTGCCCCGGCCCAAGCCGGCAGGTGATCTTGGCATGCGCCGCGGCCGGAATAACGGTCTTGCCGCCCGGCCCCTGATAGCCGCCCCATAGCCCGTTCACCTCCAGCGTGGGCCGCAGCCACAGGCTCTCCAACAGCCGCGCCCCCGGCTCGATCGCCCCCGGCTTCGCCCCGATCTCGGTGAAAAACGCCGCCTCGTCGAAGCCCAGCGCCTCCATGCTCGCATAATCCGCGTTGGACGGCCGTTGCAACCCGTCGAAGAACCCGGCGACGGCAATCCGATTCTGCGCGTCATGCAGCGTCGCCAGCAGCCGCGCCAGCACCATCGCCGCATTCCCCACCGGCCCGCCATAGCGCCCCGAATGCAGATCGGTCCCCGCCGTCCGCACCGTCAATTCCAGCGCCGTGATGCCACGACTATTCGTGTTGATCGTCGGCGTCCCCGGCCGCCACCGCCCGCCATCGGCGGACACCAGCACGTCCGCCGCCAGCAGATCGCGATGCGCCTCCATGATCGCCGGCAACGACCGGCTGCCCACCTCCTCCTCGCCCTCCAGCAACAGCTTCACGTTGATCGGCAACCCGCCGGTCACCGCCAGCCAGGCCTCGATCGCCGACACCGCAATCCACAACGGCGACTTGTCGTCGGACGCCCCGCGCGCATGAATACGCCCATCGCGGATCGTCGGCGTGAACGGCGGCGTCTCCCACAACTCCAACGGATCGGGCGGCTGCACGTCATAATGCCCATAAACCAGGATCGTCGGCTTCCCCGGCGCTCCCAGCCACGAGGCATAGACACTGTCATGCCCACCGGCACTGAGGCGCTGCACGTTCCCCATGCCGATCCGCGTCAGCCGCGCCTCCAGCAGCGCCGCCGCCTCCGCCATCCCCGCCGCATAGGCGGGGTCGGTGGACACGCTCGGCTTCGAGATGAACCCGAGCAACTCCTCCAGCAGCCGGCCGCGATGATCGCGCAGCCAGGTCTCGACCGCCGCACTCATCGCCCGCCATCCACCTGGATGATCTGCCCACTGACGAAACTCGCGAGATCGGAGGCAAAGAACACCACCCCATTGGCAATGTCCTGCGCCGTGCCCAGCCGCTTCAGCGCAATCCGATCGATCAGCGCCCCCTGCCCAGCCGCGCCATAGCTGTCCCACTGCACCTCGGTCGAAGGATTGCTGCGGATGAACCCCGGCGCCACCGAGTTCACCGTAATCCCGAACGCGCCCAACTCATGCGCCAACTGCCGCGTCAGCCCGATCACCGCATGCTTAGCGCTGCAATACGCCTGGATACCCGTCAACGACGCCTGCAACCCCGCGCCCGACGAGATATTGACGATCCGCCCCTGCCCATGCCGCTTCATCCCCGGCACCACCGCGCGCGACATCGCCATCGCCGCGCCGACATTGATGGCAAAGATGCGGTCCCAGTCCTCATCCGGCACCTCCTCCAGCGGCCGCATGCTCTGCCCCGCCACCCCCCCCGCATTGTTGACAAGAATATCCACCGCCCGCCCGGACGACCGCGCCTCGATATCCTTCACCCACGCCGTCGCCGCCTTGCGGTCCGCCAGGTCGAGCACGTGCGTATAGATATTGCCGTGGCTCGCCGTCTCCTTGAGGTTCGCCTCCGACAGGTCGCACACATGCACCACCGCACCGAGCCCCGAAAACGTCTGCGCAATGCACCGCCCTAGCCCATGGCCGGCGCCGGTGACCACAACAATCTTGCCGTCAAAACGAATATTCATGGCCGTAATCCTTCAGACTGGAATGAGTTCAAGCAGGTTCTTGTCGGTCATCGGCCGCGTGCCGCGCTCGACCTCATGGATCATGTCCACCAGCTTGCGCACCGTCGGACACGCCAACCCATGCTTCGCCCCGATCTCGGCGATCGGCAGTATCTGCACATCGATCTCGGTCCGCCGCTTGCGCACGGCCAGGTCGCGCCACACGCCCGAATGCGTCTTCGCGTTCGGCCGGTTGAACGCCACCATCGCCTCCACGCAGGCCCGCGCCCCCTCCATCGGCGCGTTCGGCATGAACGCGCGCGGATCGAACCCGTTGAACCCCTTCGGATCAATCCCCTCGGCCAGCGCCACTTCCACCGCCTCGCGCCCCAGCGCCCGCCACACCGGCAACAACTCCGGCCGCGCCAGGCAATCGGCAATGCCGAGATCGCCCAGCGCCTGCGCGAACAGCATCGCGCCATAGCCGAGCTTGCCCCACAGATAGCCCCAGATTTCCGTCGTCGTCACCGCGCCCGGCTCGAAATCCAGCATCACACGATGCAGTTCCTCCAGCCGCGGCGTGATCCGCCCGTTCAGCTCACCGAGCACCACCGCCCCGCGCCCGCCGAACATCACCTCGCCCGGCCCCATCCAGTCCGCGCTGAAGTTCACGAACGCGCCAACCGTCCGGTCCCGCCCGATGATGCGGGAGATCACGTTCTCGCACAGCCCATTCTGCGCCGACAAAACATAGCCGTCCTGGCTCAGATGCGGCGTCAAGGCCCGCGTCGCCTCCGCCGTGTGATGCGCCTTCACCGCCAGGAAAATGCGGCTCCACGTCCCCGTCAGCTCCGCCGGGATAAACGACGGCACCTGCACCGAGAACTCCTCGATCGGCCCGGTAATCCGCAACCCCGTAGTGCGGCACTCCGCCACATGCTCCGGCACCACGTCAACAAACGTCACATCATGCCCGGCCCGCTTCAGATACGCCCCGATCGTCCCGCCGATCGCCCCTGCGCCCCAGATCAGAATTGGATCCATCACCAGTTCTCCAACTGCGCGCGGGTCTCAACGACCCCCGCATTCCAGATCGCCAGCATCTCCGCATCCGGCCGCTGCGACCGTCCGCCGAAATTGCCGTCATCGAGCATGTTGCGCGCCTCGAACGGCGCCAAGGTCTTCAACCGCTCAGTATCGACCATTTCCTTCACATCATCCGCCGGCGTGCTCGGCAAACGCGTCCACGGAAAATTCTCCAGCCACGAGCCATGGCTCGCCACCGGATCGGTCGCCTTCACCAGCGCCATCGTCTGCGGCGCCCGCCACCAGTCATGAAACCGCACCCGGCAATCCGGATTATCCATCAGCCATTCCTGCGCCAACGCCGCCGCCGGCTGGTTGCCGCCATGCCCATTGACGATGACGATCCGCCGAAACCCCGAGCGCTTCAGGCTATCCAGCACATCCCCAACAATCGCGCACAGCGTCGCCACCCGCAGCGTGATGCTGCCTGGAAATGCCTGGAAATACGGCGCCAGCCCGTATGGAATCGCCGGAAACACCGGAATCCCTAACGGCTCCGCCGCCTCAATGGCCACCCGCTCCGCCAGAATGGCGTCCGTCATCAAAGACAGCCCCGCATGCTGCTCCGTGCTGCCGATCGGCAGAATGCACCGATCGTCATGGCGCACCCAATCCTCGATCATCCGCCAGTCCATGTCGGCAACGCGCATTTCAGGCCCCCTGGGCAATGTCTCAGGACACAACGCTGCCACACTGGGCCGTCAGGTCAACCGTCTCGGCCATTTAAGCCAGGGCAATCAAGGCTCCGCCGGCAAGCGCGCGCCTGACGCGGGCTTGCCGGCGGAGCCTTGATTGCGGCTTGAGCCGTCCCCCGATTGCCCTGCTATTTCAGCTTGGGGACCAGTGCATCGCAATTGCTACGCCCTGCCATCAGGCAGTTCTCAATCGCCGATTTCGCCTGCAACTGCTTGGTCAGCCAAACGCACACCACCAGCACGACCAAAGTTACCGCCAAACCCGCGAGACTCATGGTCTGCCGCTCCGCATCCTCGCGCTGAAGTGCTTCTTCGCGATCGGGATTGCTGAACACGAGACGGTAGATTTTCGCCATCGTCCCGCCTCCCTCGTTCGCCCGTCACCGGACACCGGCGTAATAGTCTAACGCCACTCCTGGCCTCCGAGGCAAGCGCCAACTGCATGCCCGCCGCGCTGAAATAGGGCGGATAACGCGGTCGTGACGCACCGCGTGGGCAGGCATGGTGCGGACATGACGCTCCTGTTGCAGGCCCTCCCGCTCCTCGCCCTCGTCGTCCTGCTCGGCACCGGCCGCGCCGGCGCCGTGCTCGCCTGCGCCGTCGCCCTCGCCTTGACCCTCCCCGCCGCCCTCCTCGCCATGCCCCCCGACGCCACGACCCTGCTCTGGCTCGCCGCCTTCACCCGCCAAGCCACCACCGAAGGCCTCTGGCTCGCCGCCATCCCCGTCGGCATCATCTGCGGCGGCCTGGTCTTCCACGACGCCACCACCCGGCCCGGGCAGGAGGTCGCAGCCCCCGGCACCAACACGGCGGATACCCTGTTCACCGGCGCCTTCCTCCTCGGCGGCTTCACCGAAACCGTCACCGGCTTCGGCGTCGGCGCCGTCTTCGCCCTGGCCGCCTTCCGCCGCGTCGGCATCACCGGCGCCCCCGCCGCCGCCATCGCCCTGTTCTCGCAACTCCTGATCCCCTGGGGCGGCCTCGGCCCCGGCACCGCCATCGGCGCCGCCCTCTCCGGCATTCCCGCCCAGGATCTCGCCAGCCGCAACGCGATCATCCTCGCCATCGAACTGCCGCTGCTGCTCCCCCTCTTCTGGCACCTCTGCACCATCGCCGGCCACCGCGTCCCCGCCGCGCAAAAACGCGCCCAACTCCTCTGGCTCCTCGCCGAAGGCGCCCTCCTCGTCAGCGCCCACCACCTGGTTGCCTGGGAAGTCTGCGGCCTGCTCGCCACCGGCATCGTCCTGGCGGTGAAACTCCTGCACGCCGCCCCACCCCGCGACCGCGCAAGCCGCCGCGCGCTCCTCGCCACCGCCTTCCCCTATCTGCTCCTCGCCACCACCCTCCTCGCCAGCCGCCTCTGGCGCGACGCCCCCGCCATCGCCCCGCTCGACGGCATGCCCGCGCTGCCGCTCAACCACGCCGTCGTCGTCCTCTGGCTCGTCGCCCTCGCACTCGCCATCCGCAAAGGCCACCCGATCGCCGTCATCGCCGGCGCCCTCCGACGCGGCCGCCGCCCCGCCGCCGCTTTGCTGATGTTCGTGCTGTTCTCCCGCATGCTCGCCAATGCCGGCGTGCCCACCGCCCTCGCCGGTGCCCTCGCCAGCGTCTTCGGCACCGCCGCCCCCTTCGCCGCCCCGCTCCTCGCCGGCATCGCCGGCTTCTTCGCCGGCAGCAACGTCGGCTCCAACTCCGCCATGATGCCCCTGCAAGCCGAACTCGGCCGCGTCGCCGGACTCCCCGCCGTCACCCTGCCAGCCATCCAGAACGGCACCCTCTTCCTGCTGCTCTCCCCGCAAGTCTGCGCCATCTCCTCCGGCCTCGCCGGCGGCGACGCCACCCCCCGCCGCATCTGGCAACTCGCCTGGCCGATCTTCGCCATAGGCCTCACCGTCGGACTGGCGGCCGTAGCACTCGCAGCCATCACCTGGGGATGACACTCTCGCCCGCATGAGCCAGGCCCTCACCCACCTCCGCACCGTCGGCCCCCGCATGCAAGCCCTGATCCGCGCCGTCGATCAGGCCAAAGCCGCGAAAGCGTAGACAGCAAAGCCAAGCGCGCCTCCGGCGGCAAAGGGCCGGCGGCCCTTTGATCCCATGACTGCTTGCGGAAGGCGGTGCTCAACCGTCATTGCGAGCCCTTGCGAAGCAATCCAGAGCCGCCCGAACGGTCTCATGGCGATCGCAGCCGCGCTGACGCTTCTCAGTATCCGTCGTCGAGCGTCAACAGCGGGAACGCGCTGAGCACATGCGCGGGCACCACCGGCGAGGCCGGATGCACGAACGTACGGTCCAACTGCGCAACACTGGTCGCCCCCATCAGCGCCAGGCATTCCTCGATCTCGTCTTCGAGAAGTTCCAGCACCCGCACCACCCCCGCCTCCCCCGCCGCCGCGAGGCCGTACACATAGAGCCGCCCGAGCACCACCAGATCGGCCCCCATCGCGATGCCCTTCAGCACGTCGCTGCCCCGGCTGAACCCGCCATCGACATACACCTGCGCCCGCCCGGCCACCGCCGCGACAACCTCCGGCAGCACGTCCATCGCGCCCCGCCCATGGTCCAGCTGCCGCCCGCCATGGTTCGACACATAGACAACATCCACCCCGCAGGCGACCGCATGGTCGGCATCCTCGCCGGTCGCGATGCCCTTGATGATCAGCGGGATTTTATGCCGCGCCTTGAACGTCTCGATGTTCTTCCAGCTCAGCCCCGCCTGATACTCGACGCCGGTATTATTTGCCCGCCACGGCTTGCGGAACCGCTTGGCGATGTCGCGCTCCCGCCGGCTGTAATGCGCGGTATCCACCGTGATGCAGAACGCGTCATACCCGGCATCAACGGCCCGCTTGGCCACCTCGCTGATGTGGTCGTCATCGCCGCGCACATAAAGCTGGAATATCTTCGGCCCGCTGCCCGACGCCGCCGCCACCGCCTCCAGCCCCGGCTGGGTCACGGAACTGACGATAATCGGCACGTTGAACGCGGTCGCCGCCTTCGCCACCGTCGCCCCGCCACCCGGCTCGAACGTCTCCAGCGACCCCACCGGGGCCAGCGCCACCGGCAGGCGAATACGCTTGCCAAAGAAATGATGCGTCTTATCCACCTCGCGCACATCCACGAGCACGCGCGGACGGAAGGCAATGCTGTCGAGCGCCTGGCGATTGCGCCGCAGCGTCGTCTCGGTTTCCGTCCCGCCGATCAGATAGTCCCAGGCGAACTGGTTCAGCTTGAGCCGGGCTTCCTTCACCAGCTCGTGCAGGTTCAGAAACTCGCCATCAGTATCATTGCGCATCAGTCGTTCCTTCGCTTCGCTATTCGGCAGCGCGCAGCTGCTGCAAGGCTTCGTAGGCGCGGGCAATCCGCACCCCCACCGCCGGATCGATCGCCCGGAACGGCGCCCGCGGCGTCCGCCAGGCCGCGTCACCCGTCTGCGCCGCAATGATCGACTTCATCACCGAGATGAACGGGTCCTCTATCAGCGCACAGGCCGCCGTCATCGCCGCCGTGCCGCCATGCCCGTTGAACATCGCCTTCACCAGATGCGGCACCAGATTGACCATGCCGCAAATGCTGCCAACGCCACCTTCATCGAGCGCACGGGCGATCAACACCTCGGACCCGACGAGGCTGCCGATCTCCGGCGCCTCGCGGCGAAAGGCGAGAAACGAGTCCCAGTCCCCGGTGCTGTCCTTCACCCCGGCCATGATCGCGCCATAGCGCTTGCGCAGCCGGCCGAGCGCCGGGGCAGGGGTGGGAACCCCGGAGACCTGCGGAATGTGATAGGCGCAAACGCGCAGATGATCGGAGCCGACACCGTCGATGATCGCCGCAAACGCGTCCTCGATGCCCGCCTCGGTCACGCCGCGATAGTAATACGGCGGCAGGATCATCGCATGCACCAGGCCGAGGCCCATCATGTCCCGCGTCAACGAAATGCTGTCGGGGATCGCCGGGCACCCCGTGCCGAGCGCGATCTTGCTGGCCGGCACGCCCGATTTCAGCAGCGTCTCGACCGCGGCGAGCTTCTCGACCGCCGAGAACGACGTGCCCTCGCCGGTGGTCCCGAACGGCACCAGCCCGTCGCAGCCATTGGCCAGCAGAAACGCGCCATGCCTAGCCAGGCTCGCGTGATCCACCCCGCCATCGGCATCGAGCGGCGTCAACATGGCGGCCCACAGGCCCCGAATGCAATCTGTCATGGGATGTTCTTTCCGCCGTTTCCGCAGTTTCGCACCGGAGTGCCGGGAAGGGAAGGGCCGGGGGGCCCCCCACCTTGGCTAGGCCCCCCGCCTTGGCTAGACCCCCCACCTTGGCTAGGCTCACCCCAACGAACCGGAGGTACCATGCTCAACGGCCTCGACCCGCTCCTCACGGCGGACCTGCTCCACGCCCTCGCATCCATGGGCCACGGCGAAACCATCGTCCTGGTTGACGCGAACTACCCGGCCACCCGCGGCCGGCGCACGATCCCCATCCCCGGCGCCGACACCCCCCGTGTGCTGCGCGCCGTGCTGTCGCTGCTCCCGATCGACACCTTCATCCCCCATCCCACCGCGGTGATGCAGGTCGTCGACGACCCCACCGCCGTGCCGGATGTCGTCACCGCGATGAACGCCGAACTCCACGCCGCCGGCGCCGGCCCCGCGACGGGGCTGGAACGCCACGCCTTCTACGCCGCGGCGGAGTCCGCCTACGCCATCGTGCAAACCGGCGAACGGCGTTTCTACGGCAACATCCTGCTCACCAAAGGCGTCATCGCCCCGGACGCAACCCTCCCCGGAGACCGCCCATGAGTCGCATCCCCGGCCCCCTCGGCATGGGCGGCGCCCCGCTCGGCAATCTCTTCGCCCGCATTCCCGAGGATGTCGCCACCGCCACCGTGCAGGCCGGCTGGGATGCCGGCATCCGCCACTTCGACACCGCCCCCCATTACGGCGCCGGCCTGTCGGAACTCCGCCTGGGCGCCATCCTGCGCCAGCAGAACCGCGACGACTACACGATCTCCAGCAAGATCGGCCGCCGCCTCGTGCCCGCGTCCGGCGTTCCCGACCCCGACGAGAACTTCTACGGCGCCCTGCCATTCCGCCGCGTGGTGGACTATTCCGCCGGCGGCACGACACGCTCCATCGAGGACAGCCTGGCCCGCATGGGCCTTAACCGCCTCGACATCGTCTACATCCACGACGTCTCCGAAGACTGGCACGGCCCCGCCTGGAAGCAGCGCTTCCGCGAGGCAATGGCGGGCGCCGCCAAGGTGCTGACCGCCATGCGGGCCCGCGGCGAGATCAAGGCCTGGGGCCTCGGCGTCAACATGGTCGAACCCTGCCTCGCCGCGCTGGAACAATCGGACCCCGACGTCTTCCTCGTCGCCGGCCGCTACACCCTGCTCGATCACACCGCCCTGCGCGACCTGCTGCCCGCCTGCGTGAAACGCGGCGTGAAAATCGTCGTCGGCGGCCCCTACAACTCCGGCCTGCTCGCCGGCGGCACCACCTTCAACTACGCAACCGCCCCCCCCGAACTCGCCGCCCGCGCCCAGGCCATCGGCGCCGTCTGTGCCTGCCACGGCGTCGACCTCAAAGCCGCCGCCCTGCAATTCTGCGCCGCCCATCCCGCCGTCGCCACCGTCATCCCCGGCGCCCGCACGGCGGCGGAAGTGCGGGAGAACGCCGCGATGATGGCCGCCCCGATCCCCGGCGCCCTCTGGGCCGAACTCAAGCGCGGCAACCTGCTCCCCGCCGACGTCCCGACCCCGTGATACGCGTCGACTCCCACCACCACATCTGGACGATCGCCCGCGCTGATGACGGCTGGATGACGCCCGACCTCGCCACCCACCCCGCCATCCTCGGCGCCACTGCGACCACATTCTACGGCATCTAAGCAGAGTCCGATCGGTTTCCCCACGGCAGTCCAGGGAAGGCAAGCGCGCCTCCGGCGGCGTCGTGCGCAGCGCGCCTCCGGCGGCAAAGGGGCACGCCCCTTTGATCCCCCCGACTGGCTTGCGCCGCAGGCCATCGACATCTCGGACCGCATTGCGATCGCGCGG
>JAYTUU010000025.1:0-35659 GCA_043744375.1 Rhodospirillales bacterium
CGCGACGGGGCACGCCCCTTTGATCCCCCCGACTGCTGGCGCCGCAGGCAATGGACATCTCGGACCGCATTGCGATCGCGCGGGAGTTTGGGCTTCGCCGGTGAATGCGGCGAGATCGCGGGGGCTTATCCGAAGGCCGGCCGTCCAGCCGCGAGCAGTCCGGGGTTCCAAGGGCCACTGGCCCTTGGCCGCCGGAGGCGCGCTTACCGTCGCCGCAAACGCACGCCCTTCCGTTGGCCAACCTGCGAATCTCTGCCTAGCTGTTGCCGATCAATATCCCCGTCGCGAACACCAGCACGCCGCCGAAGCCCACCTGCATGGCGGCCGATAGTGGTGGCGTGTCCATGTATTTCCAACGGATCCAGGTAATGACGGCCAACTCGGCAATGACGACGACCATCGCCAGTACCGTCGCCGTATAAAAATTCGAGACCAGGAAGGGCAGCGTATGCCCGACGCCGCCGAGCACCGTCATCAATCCGCAGATCAGCCCGCGGATCCAGGGCGCGCCACGGCCGGTCAGGCTGCCGTTGTCGGACAGCGCCTCGGCAAACCCCATGGAAATCCCGGCGCCGATCGAGGCGGCCATGCCGACCAGGAACGCATCCCACGAACTCTGCGTCGCGAAGGCCGCCGCGAACACCGGCGCCAGGGTGGAGACGGAGCCGTCCATCAACCCCACGAGACCCGGTTGGACGATCCGCAGCAGGAACATCCGCCGCGCGGCCTCGTCCTCCTCCGCCCGCACGCTGGTTGGCAAATTCTCCTGCATCAATTGCTCGGCGCGATGCTCATGCGCCATTTCCGCCTCGGCGAGATCGCCCAGCAGCTTGCGGATCGAGGCGTCGGTGGAGCGTGACGCCGCCTGCCGATAGAACCGCGCCGCCTCAAGCTCCATGCTTTCGGCCTGGCTGCGCACCATGTCCAGCCGCAGCGGTTGCAACTGCCACACCGGCTTGCGGCTGACGAAGCCGCGGACGTCCTGCCGGCGGATCAGGGGGATATGCTCGCCGAATTTCTCGCGATAGAGGTCGATCAGCCAGCGCCGATGTTCGTTCTCCTCCGCCGCCATGTCGGTGAAGACCTTGGCCGAGCCGGGAAATTCGCCCCGCAGGCCTTCGGCGAAATCGAGATAGATGCGGCCGTCCTCCTCCTCCGCCCCGATCGCCAAGGCGAGGATTTCACGCTCGCTCAACTCGCTGAAATTCCGCATTCACACCACCCGCTTCGCCAAGCGGCCTTCCTAGCACGGCCGCCCCGGCCTGTAGACGTGCCGGGCGGATATTCGCCCGGCACGCCCAGAGATGGTGTCGTTCAGCGGCCCGTGAAGACCGGTGCGCGCTTTGCCAGGAACGCTGTCACCGCCTCGCGATGATCTTCCGTCGTATGCGCCAGCGCCTGCATCGCCGCCGACATCTCCAGAATGGCCGCGAGCGTCATCTCCTGGCCCTGCACCATCAGCCGCTTGGTCATCCGCACGGCCTTGGGCGGGTTGGCGGCAATCCGGCCGGCCATCGCGCGCGCCGCGTTCATCAACTCGGCATCGGGCACCACCTTGGATACCAGGTGGCATGCCAGAGCCTCCTGCGCGTTCAGGATATCGCCGGTGAACGCCATCTCGCACGCCTTGGAGAAGCCGACCACGCGCGGCAGCAGCCACGCGCCGCCATCGCCGGGGATGATGCCGACCTTCACGAAGCTTTCGGCGAACCGCGCACTCTCGCCGGCGATGCGAATGTCGCACATGCAGGTCAGGTCATTGCCCGCCCCGATCGCCGGCCCGTTGACGGCGGCGATGATCGGCACTTCCATCTTCTGGAACGCCAGCGGAATGCGCTGGATGCCCTCGGAGTAGTAGCGCGGCGTCGCCGTCGGGTTCGCCGCCCGATCCGCCATCACTTCGTGCATCCGCCGGAGATCGCCGCCCGATGAGAACGCGCTGCCGGCCCCCGTCAGAATGGCGCAGCGCACCGACATGTCCGCGTTGATCCGCTCCAGCGCATTCACCAGCCCGTCGACCATGCCGGCCTCGGAGATCGGATTGCGCATTTCCGGCCGGTTCATCGTGATGGTGACGATGTGGCCATCCTGTTCATAAAGCACGGCGTCGTTCATTCGCTGCTTCCTCTTATGGGTGAAAGTTTTTTGGTTCTTTTTTTCAAAAAAGAACAGCGCTTCTTTTTAAAAAAAGAAGCAAAAACTTCTCTCCCGTTAAGTCGGTTCGATGACCGTCGTTGCTACCAGATCGGCTTCGACGCCGGCGCGGGTCAGATGGATCGTGTGATAGCCGCCGCGCAGCCATGGGTTGAACTGGTCGCGGTAGTGCGGGCTGCCGGGCACGCCGGAATTGCCGATATTCTGCACGGCCCGGAACGACTCCGGCGCGGCGAAGTCCACGACCATCCGGTATTCCGCGCCCGATCCGGCATTGTGCGGCGGCAACTCGCCGCCGGTGTTGCGAATGGTGTGGGACCCGCCATTCACCGCGGCCGGCCCGACGTCGAAGGCGGTCGTGTTCGCTGCGTCCGATAGCGGGTGCCGCCAATGCGCGATATGGACGCGGCCCCAGCCCCACGCGGCGCGATCCGCCCCCAACCGCGCGGTCAGCACGGCGATGCTCTCCTGCGCTACTGCCGCGACGTTCGCGGCCAGACCATCGGCGAAGAACCCGGCGACGGTGCCCTCCAGCACGCAGGTGCACAGGCCGGTCTGCTGCTGCGTCAGATCGATCAGATGCGCCGGCAGATGCTTGGCCAGCACGCGCCGGTTCCAGATCGCCATGAACGTCTCGAATAGCGTTGGTGCGGCGGTCTCGGTCTCGTAGAAGAAATCCCAACCGCTGAGTATCGCGGCGACCTCGCGGGCCGCCGCCCCAGTATCACCGGCCAAAGCAGCCAGAATGAACGGCACTGTTCGTTCGGCGCGGCTGTTCTTCACATCGTTCTGCAACGCCACATTGGCCGCCACATCCATCTTCCCGGCGGCATCGAACACTTCCGCCAGCCGTACGCCGCGGTGGCCCTGCGAATAGGCGCCGTAGATCGGGAACGGATAGTCCGGCCCGACGATCCGCTGGTTCGCGCTGGCGACTGTCCCCGAGGCCGGGTCATGCCGATGCGGCATCGCCTCGAACGGGATGTATCCGCACCACTGATCCGTGGGGTTGTTGGCGTCACGCACCCCCGGCCAGACGCGGCCGCGGAGCGGAATGCGACCGCACATCTGGTAGCCGATATGCCCGTTCCGATCGGCATAGATGTAGTTGAACACGGCCACCGACCAATCCCGCAGCACCGCGCGGAAGCCGTCCCATGTCTTGACCCGGCCGAGACCGAGGATGGCTCTGAGATCGTCTATATGCTCCATGCCCACCCAGCGCAGCGCCATCGGCGCGTCGCCGTTCGCCTCGATCGGCGGCACGAGCGCGTTGACGATGGGCCCGCGCACGGTCGAACGCACGACCAAATCGCGCGCCGCCTCGCCGCGCACCTTGATCGCCACCGTGCGGCGGGTGAAATGCTTCCAGCCGGCACCATCGCGATACTGGCTGGCGTCGGCGGGGTTGACCTCCTCGCGATACAAATCGCGGGTCGAGGCCATGTTGTTCGTCAGGCTCCACGCCGCCGTGCCGTTGCTGCCATACCAGAAGCCGGGAATGCCCGGATGCCCGCAGCCGGCGGCGTCATCCTCCGGCCCATGCAGCGCGAATTCGTACCAGCTTGCGGGGATCCAGAACGGCTGATGCGGATCCCCCGCGATCACCGGCCGCCCGCCGGCCGCTTTCTTGCCGTCGATCGCCCAGTTGTTGCTGCCGGTCGCATCATCGGTGCCCGCCGCCTGGCTGCCTGGCATCGCGTAATCTGGTACGGTCGCGCCGGGCAGCACGAGGTTCTCCGAGGCTTCGGGCGTTAGATACGCGGTGCGCAACCCCTCCGGCAGCAGCCGGGACGCCTCAGCCGCTATCAGGCGATCGATGCGGCCGTTCAATGACCACCAGAACCCCCGGGCCGTCGCGATCACGTCGCGCACGGTGAACGGTTCGGGCGCATAGCCGAGCATCCGGAATTCGACCGGCAGATCGGCTCCCATCGCCGTGATCCCCGCGTTGATGCCGGCGACGAACGCCGTGACGATGGCCTTCGTCGCGGGGTCGATCAGGTGCACCTCGCGGTCGCTGATCAGGTCGATCCCGACCGTCAGATGGGCGGCATCGGCCGCGACATAGGCGGCGCCGAGGATTTCCGCCTGCCGCCCCAGCGCACGCCGGCGCAGCCGGTCCATCTGCCAGAGCCGATCCTCGGCCATTGCCAGCCCGAGGCCGAAATACACGTCGGAGGTATGGGCAGCGTAGATATGCGGCACCCCGGCCTTGTCGCGCAGAATCTCCACCTGCCCGATCACGGCCGCGCGTACCCGCCGATCCCGTGGCGCCGCCTGGCGTGCGAGCCAGGCATCGCGGGCGGCGGCGAAAGTGCCGGCGTCGGCGACCGGACTGTCCCCGCGCAGGGCGGAGAGAATGGCGGCGTCGTCTAGGGGCATTGGAAGTTTCCTTGGCCTGTCAGCATGAAACGGTCTTACTCTCGGCGTGCGGGCCGGCGCGTCAATTCCAGAGCCAGGACGGTGCCGACCGAGAGGACCACCAGGATCGTCGAAATAGCGGCGATGGTCGGCTCGATCTGGTCGCGCAAGGCGTTGAACATCCGCCGCGGCAGCGTCGCGTATTCCCCGCCGGAAATAAAGTAGGAGACGATCACTTCATCGAACGAGGAAATGAATGCCAGCAATGCGCCGGACAGCACGGGCAACCGGATCTGCGGCAAGGTGATCAACCAGAACGCTCGCAACCATGACGCCCCCAGGCTGCGTGCGACCAGTTCCTGCGCCATGTCGTAGCTGCGCAATCCCGCGCTCACGCTGATCACCACGAATGGCAGTGCCAGCATTGCATGCGCCAGGACCAGCCCGGTGATCGTGTTGTTCAGGCCCAGCAGCGCATAGACATAGAAGATGCCGACGGCTGTGAGGATCACGGGAACGAGCAAGGGGGCCAGGACCAGCATCCGCAACAGCCCGGTCGCGCGGAATCCTCCGAGGTGCAACCCGTAGGCGGCGGCGGTGCCGATCGGGGTTACGACGATTGTCGTCAGCACCGAGACCTGCACGCTCATCCAGGCCGCATCGCGCCACTCCACCGAGCCGAACAGCGCCTCATACCAACGCAACGAATACGCGCGCGGCGGGAACTCCAGCAGCGACGAACTGGAGAACGACAGCGGAATGACGATCAGCACCGGCACGACCAGGAACGCGATGACGACGCCGGCGAGAGCATAGAGCCAGATGCGCGATAATGCCGGAACGAATTCTTCGTTCACGAGCGTCGCTCTTCGGCGCTCACGAGCCGCCCACCTCGGTCAATCGCCGCAGCGGGAACAGCCGTGAGAAGCCCCAGAACACAAGGATGGTCACGACGAACAATACCACCCCAAGCGAACTGGCGGCTCCCCAGTTGAAATAGGTCGCGACATTCTGCTGGATTTTCATCGAGATCGTTGTCACTCGCCCGCCGCCCAGGAATTGCGGCGTGATGTAGAAGCCGAGGCAGATGATGAAGACCATCACCGTTCCTGCCGCCAGGCCGGGGATGGAGAGCGGCAGATAGACCTTCCAGAACGCGGTTACAGGACTGGCCCCCAGGCTTGCCGCCGCCCGCACATAATCTCGATTGATCGCCCGCATGTTGGCATACAGCGGCAGCACCAGGAACGGGATCATGATGTGCAGCATGCCGATCACCGTGCCGGTAAAATTATGCACCAGTTGCAATGGCGCATCAATGACGCCCCAGTTCATCAGCACCGAATTTACGATGCCGCGGCGTTGCAGGATGACCAGCCACGCATAGGTCCGTACCAGCAGCGCCGTCCAGAACGGCACCAGCACCAGCATCAGACAAATGGATGCGGCCCGTGGCGGCAACATCGCGATCATATAGGCCACCGGGTAGCCCAGCAGCACGGACAGGACCGTCACCAGCACGCTCAACTGAAACGTTGTCAGAAATATCGACACATAGGCCGGTTCGCTCACCATGCGCGTGTAGTTCTCGATGGTGAACCCGTCCTGCTCGAAGAACGACAACCAGAACAGCCACCCCACGGGAATGAACAGCAGTGCGCCCAGGATCAGGAACGACGGCGCGGTCAGGCTGGCCAGGATCGACTGCTCGCGGCTTGCATCGGCGCGGATCCCGGCCTCGTTCAGGCCCATCCCATTCGATCCGCTCAAGGTGCGGGCACCAGCAAGGTATCCGCGGGGTCGAAGCCAAGCCGCACCTGGGCGCCCGCCACGGGGAGCGTTGCTGCCCGGCCGGCGCGGGCATATTCGCGCAACGTCACGATCGCGCCGTCGCCGATGCGCACATCAATCCGGATCGAGTCGCCCTGGTAGACGACATCGGCCACCACGGCATCGATGCCGTTCAACTCCGCCCCACCGCCCAGCACCAGCTTCTCGGGACGCAGCACCAGCAGATGCGCCCCATCCGCCACGGGCCGTGGCAGCCGCAGAACCTCGTCCCGCCAATGCGCCACGCCGGCGGTCACATGGACCGGCAGGAACGCCGAGTCGCCGATGAAGTCGGCTACGAAGTGACTGGTCGGCGCCTCATAAAGCCGCTGCGGCGTGTCGATCTGGCGAATGCGCCCGTCATCGATGACCGCTATCCGATCCGACAGCGTTAGTGCCTCGCGTTGGTCATGCGTCACGTAAATCACGGTTGTACCCAGCCGCTTGTGCAAGTGCCGTAACTCGATCTGCATCTGCTCGCGCAACTTCTTGTCCAGCGCCGACAGCGGCTCATCCATCAGCAATATGCCAGGCTCGAACACAATCGCACGCGCCAACGCCACGCGCTGCCGCTGCCCGCCCGATAACTGATCCACCCGCCTTTCGCCCAAAGCGCCAAGCTGCACCAGCTCCAATGTTGCCCGCACCAGCCGCTCCCGTTCGGCACTCGCTACCCCGCGGAGCACAAGCGGGAACGCGACGTTCGCGGCCACATCCATGTGCGGAAACAACGCATAGGACTGGAACACCACGCCCAGATTGCGCTTGTGCGGCGGCGTTCGCACCATCTCCACGCCGCCGAACTTCACACTCCCCGCATCCGGCCGCGTGAACCCGGCCATGATCATCAATAATGTCGTCTTGCCCGAACCCGACGGACCCAACAGCGTCAGGAACTCGCCCTGCGCCACATCCAAATCAACCCCATCCAATGCTGCCACTCGCCCGTAGCGTCGCACCAACCCACGAACCGCAATGGGCAAGGCTCCCGCGGCGGTCATGGGCGGAGGCCGGAGGGGAAGGAAGCAAGGCGAGGGCGCTGCCCTCGACCCGGCGGGGCATTGCCCCTGGCCTTGCTTCTCGCCCCCCGCCGCCCGCACATCACTGTTGCAGGAACGCGTCCATGCGTTCGGTGAGTTTGGTAAGATTTTCGCGCCAGTAGTCGAAGTTCATGAACGTCTGTTTCGCGGTGTTTTCAGGCGAAGAGTTGATCTTCCCGACCGCCTCGGCCGGAATTTTGCCGGTTGCGAAGGCGCCCGCGTTGACTGGTCCGTAGTCGATGTATTGCGGGATATTCGCCTGCAATTCCGCCGAGACCATCATTGCGATCGCCTTCTGCGCCAGCGCGATATTCTTCGCGCCCTTCGGAATGATCAGACAATCCGCGTTGAAGATCCCTTGGTTATAGGTGATGGCGGCCTTCGCGCCGTCCTTGATCACCGCACCGGCGCGGCCGTTCCAGATCGCGACGATGTCGGCCTCGCCGTCTTTCAGCAATTGTGCGGATTGGGCGCCCGAGGCCCACCAGGCCACCACGCTCGGCTTGATCCGCGCCAGGCTCTTCAGCGCGCGCTCGACATCGAGCGGATACAGCTTGGCGGGATCGACGCCGTCGGCCATCAGCGCGATCTCGAACGTCTCGCCGGCGCCGCGGCTGAGCGAGCGGGTGCCCGGGAACTTCTTCGTGTCCCAGAAATCCGCCCAGGTCTGCGGCCCGTTCTGGCCGAATTTCTGCGTGTTCCAGGCGATGACCGTCGAGTAGTAGATGACCCCGATCCAGTCCTTGTGGACCATCGCCTTGTCGATGCCTTCGGTCTTGATCACCGCGTAGTCGAGCGGCTCGAACAGCCCTTCGGCGGAACCGCGCGCGCAGCTCGCAGCACCGAGATCGGCTACATCCCACTTCACCGCATTGGCCCCCACCTGGGCGCGCACGTCGGCGATGCCGGTGAGAGTGTCCTCCTTGATGACGATGTTCAGCGCCTTCTCGATCGGGTCGAGCAGCGCCTTGCGCTGCGCCGCCTGATAGGCGCCCCCGAAAGAGGCAAAGGTCAATGTCGTCTGCGCCGTCGCTGGCAGTGCGACGGCAACGCTGAGCAACGTCGCGACGCCCAGGCTCTTCATCAGGCTCATCGGTGGCCCCCTACATTCTTTTGAACGCGTGTCTTGCGCGCATCATCGACCGGGATTGCCCGGCCCGCCAAGAGGAAAATTGCCGCCGACCCCGACTGCGGGTTACGATTTCGAAAATAACCTCGTTTTGACTGGAGGCCCGCGTGTCCGCCCACATCCGCGCCAAGCTCCCGCCGAGCCTCTATGCCGACACCGCCCGCCCGCCGGCGGATACTCCGCCGCTAGCCGGCGACTGTCGAACCTCCGTCTGCGTCATCGGCGGCGGTTTCACCGGCATGTCCGCGGCGCTCCACCTCGCGGCCGCCGGCACCGATGTTGTCGTTCTCGAACAGCACGAACCCGGCTGGGGCGCCTCGGGCCGCAATGGCGGCCAGGTCAATCCCGGATTGAAATGGGACCCCGACACCGTCGAAGCCGACTTCGGCCCCGACCTCGGTGCCCGCATGGTCGAGATGTCCTGGAACGCGCCGAACGTCGTGTTCGACATCATCGCCCGCCACCAGATCACGTGCGAAGCCTCGCAATCCGGCACCATGCGCGCCGTTTTCCAGCCCAACAACGTTGCCGAGATCCGCAGCGCCTATGAACAAGGTGCCCGCCGTGGCATGCCCGTCGAACTCCTCGATCGCGACGCCATGCGCACCAAGACCGGGGCCGACCGCTACCTTGGCGCCCTGCTCGACAATCGTGGCGGCCACGTGAACCCGCTCGGCTACATCCGCGGCATGACCCAGGCCGCCATCCAGACCGGCGTCAAAGTCCACGGTGGCACGCCGGCCACCCGGGTCTTTCGCGACGGCAGCGCGTGGAAAGTCGAAACTCCGTCTGGCACCGTCACCGCCGACCGCCTGGTCATCGGCACCAATGGATATACCGACGACCTTTGGCCCAAACTTCGCAAATCCGTCGTCCCCGTCTACAGCGGCATCGCCGCGAGCGAACCTATCCCCGAGGACATCGCCGCTGCCATCATGCCGCACCGCGCCTCCGTCTACGAACTCGGCAAGATCACCACCTACTACCGGCTGGATCGCTGGAACCGCATCCTGATGGGCGGCCGCAGCCGGCAATCCGACATTGCCCGCCCCGATGATGTCCAGTGGATGGTCGACTACGCCCGCCGTCTCTGGCCGCAAATCAAACCGTTCAAATGGACCCACGGCTGGAACGGCCAACTCGCTATCACGCCGGATCACTACCCCCACATCCACGAACCCGCCCCCGGGGTCCTCGTCTGTGTTGCCTATAACGGCCGCGGTGTCGCCATGGCCACCGCCATGGGACCTCAACTCGCCAAACGCACCCTCGGAGACGAGACCACCCAAATCGACATGCCCATCACGACCCTGAAGGAAATTCCCTTCCACGCCCTCTGGAAATCCGCCGTGGCTGCCCGCGTCCTCTACGGCCGCATCCGAGACTACCTCCACATATGAAATCGAGCGCCGCGGGTCGGGCGGGAAGGGAGGAAAAGCCAGGGCTCTGCCGTTAGTGGGGGCGAGGGGCAATGCCCCGGCTTGTCTTCCATCGGTCCGACCCGTGCCGCCCGCTGTCAAAAGTGGATTACCCTTTGACAGCGCCCGCTGTGAGGCCGGAGGCATATTGGTCGACGAAAAACGAATAGACGATGGCGACGGGGACGGAGCCCAGTAGGGCGCCGGCCATCAGGGGTCCCCAGAAATAGAAGTCTGCACGGGTCAGTTGCACGATCACCCCGACCGGGATGGTGCGTTCGGCCGACGCGGTGACCAGGGTCAGCGCGTAGATGAACTCGTTCCAGGACAGGGTGAACGCAAAAATGCCAGCCGAAAGGATACCGGGCCGGGCCAGCGGAATGGCGATCTTCAGCATCGCCCCGAACCGCGTCATCCCGTCAATGCGGGCGCAATCCTCAAGCTCGGTCGGAATGGTGCGAAAATAGCCGCTCATCAGCCAGGTCACGAACGGCACCAGGAAGGTCGGGTAGACGACCACCAGTGCCCAGATGCTGTCATCGAGATGTAGCTGCGCCATCACCTCCACCATCGGAATGAACAGCAGCGAGGAGGGCACCAGGTAGGTCACGAAAATCGCCGTCCCGATGAATTCCGAGCCGCGGAACTTCAGCCGCGCCAGCGCATATCCGGCCGGCACTCCCATCGCCAGGGCGATGATCGTCGACAGTGTCGCCACCATCATCGTGTTCATCGTCCACGTCACGAAGTCGGTCTTCTCGAACAGGAAGCGAAAATGATCGAGCGATGGCGACGCCACATAGAGCGGGCTCTTTGCACCGTCATAAAGCTCGCTGTCCGGCTTCAGCGCCGTGATCAGCATCCAGTAGAACGGGCCGACCAGGAACAGCATCGCAAACGCCAGCGGCGCGTAGGTGAACAACCACCGCTCCAGCACCGGATTGTTCGAGCGGATTTCCCCGGGCGCGAGCTTGCCGCTCATATCACCGTGCTCCGGCGAATGCGGCGGAGCTGCCAGATGATCAGGATCAGCAGCACCGGTAGCATGGTCAGCGAAATCGCCGCACCTTCGCCGATATTCCCGGCCGCCAGCCCCTGCTGATAGCTCAACGTCGCCAACACATGCGTTGCATTCATCGGCCCGCCCTTGGTCAGGCCATAGACGATGCCGAAATCCGAGAACGTCCAGATGATCGACAGCACCAGCGCCGTCAACAGCACCGGCATCACCAGCGGCAGGGTCACGTAGCGGAAGCGTTGCAGCTTGCCGGCCCCATCGATGGCCGAGGCGTCATACAACTCGGGCGGAATCGCCTGCAGCCCCGCCAGCACGGTGATCGCCATGAACGGCGTGCCGCGCCAAGCGTTGACGAGCGTGACAGAGAACAGCGCCAGGTCCGGGTTGGTCAACCAGTTCAGACCCTTCGCCATCAGCCCCGAATTCACCAAAGCCCAGTTGATGACGGAAAAGTTCGGATTGAACATCCAAAGCCAGGCCATCGTGCCAAGCACCGTCGGCACGATCCATGGCAGCAGCACGGCCGAGCGCACCAGTCGGCGCATCGGCAAATGCTCGTTCAGCAACAGCGCCAGCCCGACGCCGAACACCAGCCGCATCGCTACCGACCCGGCGGTGAAGATGAACGTGTTGCGCAGCGTTTGCAGGTAGATCTGGTTGTCAAACAAATCGACGAAATTATCGAGCCCGACGAACTGCCCTTCCTCCCCCAGGGTCCGGTCCGACAGCGCATAGCCGATGGCAACGCAGAACGGATACGCCACCAGCGTCAGCAGCAGAATCACCACCGGCGCCACCAGAATATAGCCGAGTGCCCGCTCGTGATCGAGCCAGTGGCTCAGTCCACGGCGCCGTCGCGGCGCCGTGGAAAGCGTTGTTGCACTCACGCTCCGATCAGGCACGCCGCTTCTTGGCGATCTGCTCGTATTCCTTCGTCGCCCATTCGACCGACTGCTTCGGCGTCAACATGCCGGTGCAGGCCTTGGCGAACATGTCGACAAGAATGAATTTCGCCACCGCCTCCGCTGCGGCCTGCGAGGGCGGGCCGGAATAGCCCGGCAGCCGATTGATCTTGTTCAGCTCGCGGAAGATTTTCAGCTTCGGATCGTCCGGCCAAACGTCTTCCTTGTCGAACCCGGCGAAGGTCGGAATGAAGTAGGATTGCCCCGCCTTCGTCCACTTCGGCAGGAACGCCCGGCTGTACCACGCCCGCAGGAAATGCTTCTGTCCCGCCGGGTTCTGGCTCGAGGCCAGCGGCAGCCACACGTTGATGTTGTAGTTGGCGAACCGTCCGGCCGGGCCCCTCGGCCAGAGCCCGTGATCCATGTTGTCGACGATGTTCTTCTTCACCGGATCGGTCGGCGCTGCCGCCCGCGACGAAAGATAGATCGTGTTGACGTTCACGGTCGCCGAGCACTTGCCCGACAGGAACGCCTGATTGTTGTCCGGGTCGAGCCAGGCCGTCGTGCCGTCGATGAAATACTGGTAGATGTCCTTGTACCACTCAACCGCGGCCAGCGTGCCCGCCGAGTTCAGCGTCACCTTGCCGTCCTTGTCGAACTCCTGCCCGCCGAACGCCCAAAGCACGGGATAGTTGGTGGAGCGCCCGTCGCCGCCCGCGTGCCCCAGCGTCATACCGATCGGCGTGCCCTTCGCATGCAACGCCTTCGCGGCCTTGGTGAGGTCCGCGAACGTATCGGGGAACTTCTCGACACCCGCCGCCTTGAACATGTCAGTGCGGTAGGCCCAAGCTGCCGGAGCCTGGCCGATGCACAAGCTCTTCCAGCGGCCGCCCACCACGCAGGCGTCCTTGCCGGCCTGCTGCCAGCCACCATAGTTCTTCCCGGCTTCGTCGGCGAGGTCGGTCACGTCATTGAGCTTCGACGCATACAGGAACGTCGTGAACTCGTCGGCCACCGCGAGATCGGCGCCGCGCCCGGTACCGATTGTTGCCGCCACCTTGGTGGCGAGTTCCGCATCGGCGAAACGCTCGACGCGGATTTCCATGCCGGTATCCTTGCCGACATCGACGGCGAGTTGATCCAGCATCTTGTTGCACTCGGGCACATACCAGTTGCCCGCGAGGATCGTGAGCTTGGTGCCCTTCAACGCGTTCTGTGCGATCGCCGGCGCGGCCAGCGTCGGCACGACACCGGCGGCAGCCGTCGCGGCCAACAGTCCACGACGCGTCAGGCCTCGGGATTCGGTCATGATATGGACGTCTCCTCTCGTTGTTTCTTGTGTTCAGCGGGGCGGAAACACAAACGCCGCCGCGATACGGCTGTCTGTCCAGAGCGTGATGACCCGGTTGCACTGCACCCGACGCTTCCCATTCCCGCGCACCCCGATCATCCGTCGGGGCATCGTTTTTCCGAAAGGGTGCCAGCAGCACACCGATCGTCGTAGATATTATAATAGCTATACCGCGAACATCGCGGCGGCTCCAAGGAAGTTTTCGGGCAGGTGGTGGGATTCGCCGCGGAACGCCCGCTTTTTGAAGCCTACAGCTTCGTCAGCCAGCGTTTGGCGATCCGGCAGGCAACCGTATAGGCGGGATTGAAGACATTGCCGACGTCGTAGCGGACGACCTGGCCCATCAAATGGCTGGCCGCACGCTGCCCCAGCCCGTAATCCTCGCCGAGCCAGCACAGCATCTCCGTCGTCGCGTGCTGCAACGCCTGGTCAAGCGGGCGGGCATTGCCGACGGTGAAAATATCCGCCGCCGTCTCGCCGCGCGGCCACGTGATCCTGCGCTTCAGGACACGGAAGGTCACTTCCATCTCGAAGGACGTCTCGATGCCCGTGCCGACGATCTCGCCGTCACCCTGGCAGGCGTGCCCGTCACCGAGATAGAACAGTCCGCCCGGCACCGATACCGGGAACCACGCCGTCGTCCCCGGCGCGAACAGCCGATAGTCCATATTGCCGCCGTTCTGCGCGCTGGTGGCGGTGGACAGCGCCTGCCCGCCCGCCGGCGCGACCCCGAAACAGCCGATCATCGGTTGGAGGGGGGGCGTAAAGTTCTCGAGCCCCGGCGGCGGTTCCCGCAGCCGCACGGTGCCGGCATTGGCCTCGATGTCCCACACCGCACGCTCATTGAGCGGCCGATCGGGGATGGCCGAAGGGTCGAGCACGGTGAAGGCCAGGGGCGAATAGGTCCACCCCGTTGCCCTGCTCGGGGTCAGCCGGTTGATGCGGACGGCCAGCGTGTCGCCGGGTTCGGCACCCTCGATGAAGAACGGCCCGGTCATCGGGTTCGGCCCACGCGAGGCCGTCGCTCCGTGCGCATCAAGCCCGGACGCGTCAATCGTGTCGGTGATCACCGTATCGCCATCGGCGACCCGGAGGCAGGGCTCGGCGGTGCCGATCACATTGAAATAGCGGGTGGGACGAAAACGGTGCGTGGCCATCGGGTTCCCCAGCAAAGCGCCATGGCAGCGGCGTATTCGGCAGGCTAGGAAGCGAGCAACGCATGGTCAATAGCCTGCGAGCAAGGCGCCCCCGCTTCAGCCTCGCGGAGCGCCGATCGATGCGGTGAGGCCGCCGTCGACGGGGATGGTCGCACCGGTGATGTAGCTGGCGGCGGGCGAGGCGAGGAAAGCGACGACGGCGGCGATTTCGGCGGGGCTGGCGTAGCGTCCGGCGGGAACGCGCTGCTCGGTGGCGGCGCGGTGGGCGGCGAAGGGGGCGAGCATGTCAGTATCGACGAAGCCGGGGGCGACGTAGTTGACAGTGACGCCGCGGCGCGCGGTTTCGATGGCGAGGTTCTTCACGTAGCCGAGCAGCGCGGCCTTGGAGGCGGCGTAGGCGGCGTTGCCGGGGCTGGCTTGCAGGGCAAGCACGGAGCCGATGGCGATGATGCGCCCGTTGCGGGCGCGGGTCATTGGGCGGACGACGGCGCGGGCGATGCGGGTGAAGGCCCAGAAATTGACCTGCATCAGCAGTTCGGCGCGGTCCTGGTCGAGCAGGGCGGCCAGGGTGTCATAGGTGCTGCCGGCGACGGCGACGAGGACGTCGATCGGCGGGCCGGCTTCAAGCTCGGTGGCGAAGGCGTCGACCGCGGCGCGGTCGGCGAGGTCGAGCGCGCGGGGGGTGGCGGTCGTATCGGCGGCGACGCGCGCGGCCTGTTCGGCGTCGGAGCGGTAGGTGAAGGTTACGGACATGCCGGCGGCGGCGAGCGCCTGCACGGTGGCGGCGCCAATGCCACGGCCGCCGCCGATCACGAGGGCATGCGGAATGGGGGCATGCAAAATGGGGGCATGCGGCATGGCGGTCAGCCCGGGCCGGCTTTCAGCACCAGGCACAGGTTCTGGCCGCCGAAGCCGAAGGAGTTGGAGATGGCGCGGGTCATCTTCGCGTCGCGCGCGACATTGGGCACGCAGTCGAGCGGCAGGGTCGGATCGGGGTTCACGTAGTTGATGGTGGGCGGAATGCGCTGGTCGCGCAGGGTAAGCAGCGAGATCACCGCCTCGACGGCGCCGGCGGCGGTCAAGGTGTGGCCGATCATCGACTTGTTCGACGAGATCGGGATGCTGCCGGCGCGCTCACCGAACACGGTGGAGACGCCGAGCCACTCCATCTTGTCGTTCTCGGGCGTGCTGGTGCCGTGGGCGTTGATGTAGTCGACGGCGTCAGGAGCGATGCCGGCATCGGCCAGCGCGTTGCGCAGGCAGGCGATGATCGGCCGCCCGTCCGGGTTGGAACGGGTGCGGTGGAAGGAGTCGGCCGCCTCGCCGCAGCCTTCGATGACGCCGAGGATGCGGGCGCCACGGGCGCGGGCGGCGGTGAGGCTTTCGAGCACCAGGGCCGCGGCGCCCTCGGCCATGACGAAGCCGTCGCGGTCCTTGGAGAACGGGCGGGAGGCGGTCTCGGGTTCGTCGTTGCGGGTCGAGAGGGCGGAGAGAAGCGTGAAGCGGATCAGCGATTCCGGGTTCACCGAAGCGTCCGTCCCGACACACAAGGCGGCGTCGGTGTCGCCACGGCGAATGGCTTCGACGGCAAGCTGGATCGCGGTGGCGCCCGAGGCGCAGGCGGTGGAGATGGCAACCGGGGAGCCCTTGGTGCCAAAGCGGTCCGCCAGATTCTCGGCGACGGAACCAAACAGGAAGCGCTCATAGACGCTGGTGAAGCCGCCGCCGCCGGCCGCATGCAGCAAGTCGGCGTAGGTGACGCCGTCATTGGCGCCCGAGGCGGCGGCGAGCGCGCGGCGTTGCGGCCATTCGAGTTCGACCGGCGGCAAGGCCAGCATCAGCGGTCCGGGGAAATTGCCGGCGCTGCCGATGCCGGCCTGCGCGATTGCCTCCTCGGCGACGCGCTCGGCGAGGCGTTCGGAGAGTTCCGGGGCGGAGAGCGGGTCGGCGGGGACGAAATCGACGGTGCCGGCAATGGTGGTGCGCAGGCCGCCGAGGGCGAAGCGGGAGATGCGGCGAATGCCGCTCTCGCCGGCGAGAAGGCGGCGCCAGTTGTTCTCCACGCCCTCGCCGAGGGAGGTGAGCAGGCCCATGCCGGTGACGACGACGATGGGGCGGCCATGGGCGTCAAGATCGGTTGCCATCGTGTTCACTCCGCTCCCGTGACGAGGGCCATCGCTTCGCCGCGCCAATGCCCCCAGGAGGTGACCACGACCTGGCGCAGTTCGCCGCCCATCGGAGCTTCGCTGGTATCCAACGGCGCGAACAGCTGGCGCTGGGCCACGCAGTCCGCCGCCAGGGCGATGGTGGCGATGAAGGACGGCTCCATGCTGTGGCCCAATGCGCCCGCGATGCCGCGGACGGGCAGGCCGGTCGTCTGCAGGAAGGCCGCCTCTTCGGTGGTGACGGCGGCGGCGCCCGACGCGCCGGAGAGGATTGCGGCGTGGCCGGGTGTCAGTGTCGGCGCGAGGGCGGCCCATTGCGCGGCGGCGTTGGCGGTCGCCTGGCCCGGCGCGCGGCGGCAGCGATCGGTGGCGATGGCGGCGATGCGGGCATGAGCGACGGCACCGCGGGCGGTGGCGTGGGCGCGGCTTTCGATGACGAGGAAGCAGCCGAGCGATCCCATCACCATCCCACCACCATCTGCCTGCCGGCTCCAGACGCCGGCGAACGGCTTCTTGCGCAACAACCCGCTCATTTCATATTGCAGCAGGATATCCTGGCGTTGCGCATTATAGGCGCCGCCAACCAGGAAAATCTCGCCCTGCCCGCCGCCGATGCGGGCGCAGGCGATGCGCACCGCGTCTGCCCCCGCCGCTTCCTCGCCCATGAATGTGCGCGACGAGCCGACGACGCCATGGACGATGGAGATGTTGCCGGCCAGCAGGTTGGATAGTTGGGCCAGGAACAGCGTCGGCCGGAGATCGGCCATCAAGTGCTCGTTAAGGAACACCGCCGGATCGGGCGCGCTGTTCAGGCCGGAGAGGATCGCCTCGTCCACCGCGTAGTCGCGCTCGCCGCCGCCGGCGGCGACGATCATGTGGGTGCGGCCCAGCAGGTCCGCGTTGCCCTTCAGCCCAGCCGATTCAAGCGCCAGACCGGCGGCGTAGGTGCCGATGCGCTGCCACGGCTCCATCTGCCGCTGGTCCTGCCGCTTCGGGATCTGGCGATCATATGCGACCGCCGCCATCGGGTGGACGGCGAACGGCGCGAAGCTCACAGCATCGACGTGCGGCTGGAAACCGCCCGCGCCGCCGAGTGCTGCGCGATGGCCGTCGAGGCCCTCGCCGAGGCTGGAGATCAGGCCGATGCCGGTGATCAGCGCATCGCGATCGGAGAGACCCTCAGCCATGCGGCAGCAACTCCTCGGGAACGCCGACCCGCCGTGCCGCTGTCAGCATGCCGGCATTGAGGTCGGAATTGGGAAACGGCATGACACGGTAGGTGATGGTGGTGTCCGCCACCTTGCGGCCGTCCATCAGGATGCGGCATTGCGCGACGGCATAGCCGGAGCCGTCATGCAGGAAGGTCGCCTCGGTGTGCAGAACCTGTCCGGGGGTGACGAATTGGCGCATCTTCGCCTCCTTCACCGAGGCCAGGAACGCCATCCGCTCGAACTTGAGCTTGGCCATGACCAGCCAGCCGCCGGTCTGCGCCATCGCCTCGATCATCAACACGCCCGGCAGGATCGGGTGGCCAGGGAAATGGCCCTCGAATACCGGGCTACGCTCCGGCACCGCGCAGATCGCCGCGATGGTGCCGCCATCGAGGTCGATCGCGGTGATCCGGTCGACCATTTCGAAATATTCGAGGCGCATGGGTGGGCGTCAGGCCGCCTTGGCCGCGATCAGCTTGTCGATGTTCTCGCACAGGCCCTGCATGACGAAATAGCGCTCCGAGGACACCGCGCCCTCGTTGACTTCCTGCGTCCATTGCTCCAGCGGCAGCTTGATGGCGAAGGCCTTGTCGATGGCGAAGGCGACGTCGAGGAAGTCCAGGCTGTCGATGCCGAGGTCATCGATGGCGTGGCTTGCGGGGGTGATCTTCTCGCGGGGAACGCCGCTGATCTCGACTATGATCTCGGCAACCTTGTCGAACGTGGATGACATCGCTCAGCCTCACTCAGCTTCGAATACAAAAATGAACCCGGTGCCACCGGTTCACGGCCGTATACGCGCCCAGCCGAACCCCTGCAAACGCCGGTGCTTGAATCCCGCGCCGCTGATGAGCCTGGGGCGATGCAGGTGCAGTTCCTGGTGCTTTGGACCCGCTTCGCCGGGATCGCTCCCCAGCACCTAAATTCTACCGGTCCAGCGGCAAAATGAATGGGATCAAAGGGCCGTCGGCCCTTTGCCGCCGGAGGCTTGCTTGTTCACCCGATTGCCCTGATGGAGGGGCCGACGAGCGCTGACATATTCGCGCCGCGGCCCGACGCATTGGCGACAACCTTGACGCCGGCCTGGGCAAAGAACCCGCCATGGGTGGCATAATCCCCGGCCAGCTTATGTGCAGGTCGGGACGTGCATCTGCGTGGCTGGCGGCGCGCGGGCCGGTACGGCAGTGTTTTGCGCTCCACCTCGCAGAGGGTGGACCGGGAAGAGGGAGCGGCGCGGCGATGCGGGGCGGCGATGCGGGGCGGGGCGGCGAAACAGGGTGAGCGGGACGGCGGGCACATCCCTGCTGGCACCGTTCCGCGTGCGCAGCTTCCGCTTCCAGTGGCCGGCCGACCTCGCGACCTCCTGGGCGTTCGAGATGGAGACGCTGATCCTTGGCTGGTTCGTGCTGGTCGAAACCGGCTCGGTGGTGTTGCTGACGGCGTTTGGCTCGTTGCAATTCTTTGGCGCGCTGATCGCCCCGATGTTCGGCGTCGTCGGAGACCGGATCGGCTTTCGCAACCTGCTCTGCCTGATGCGCGCCAGCTACGCCGTGCTCGCTCTCGTGCTGATGGCGTTCGCCTTCGCGGGCACGCTCGGCGCGGTGCATGTCTTCGTCATTGCGACGATCTGCGGCCTCGTCCGGCCGTCCGACCTGGTGATGCGCAACGCACTGATCGGGCAGACCATGCCGGCCGATCAATTGATGGGCGCGATGGGCGTCTCCCGCACCACGTCGGACTCCGCGCGCATCGCGGGTTCCCTGGCTGGCGCCGGGCTGGTCGCGACCCTCGGCATGGGGCCGGCCTATGTGGTGATCACGCTGTTCTATCTGCTCAGCCTCGGCCTGACGCTGGGGGTTGCCGGCAAACGGACTGGTCCGGCCACGGCGCCCGTGACTCCAGGGTCGCCCTGGCGCGATCTGCTGGAGGGGGTGGGTTACGTCTGGACGACGCCGCGGCTGCTGGCGGCGATGTGGCTGGCCTTTCTGGTGAATTTGACGGCGTTCCCGCTGTCCGGCGGATTGCTGCCGTTTGTGGCCAAGGATGTCTATGGCATGGGGCAGGCCGGCCTGGGCACGCTTGCCGCAAGCTTCGCTTTCGGTGCGCTGCTTGGCTCGATCACCGTGACCGCGCGCGGCGCGGCCATTCGTCCGGCGCGGGTGATGATCGTCAGCAGTCTCGCCTGGCATGGCTTGCTGCTGGTGTTCGCGCAGTCCGATCAGGCGATCAGCGGAATTGTGATCCTGATGCTCGCCGGATTCATGCAGAGCCTGTGCATGATCCCGCTCGCGGTGATGCTGTTGCGCAATGCGGCGGATCGGTTTCGTGGGCGCGTGATGGGCGTACGGATGCTGGCGATCTACAGCATGCCGATCGGGCTGCTGACCGCCGGCGTCCTGATCGGGCGGATCGGTTTCGCCGCGACCGCAAGCATCTATTGCGTCATCGGGCTGGTGTTCACGCTCTACATCGCGCTGCGCTGGCGCGCCGAACTATGGCGGCTTGATGCGCCCGCCAACGCGCGATAGCGCGCGTCGGCCGCCCGCCCGGCTAGCAATCGACCAGGCCTGCTCGGCGAGCGGACGGGCCTTGGCGCCGAGTTCGGTCGCATCCTGGGCGGCGGCGGTGCCGTCGAGCGCACGCTTGGCGATGCCCTGCAGAATGGCCGCGATGCGGAAGATGCCGTAGACGATGTAGTAGTCCCAGTCTGCGATGCTGGCCCGCCCCGTGCGTTCGCAATAGGCCGCGACGTAGTCGGCCTCGCTGGGAATGCCGAGGGCGGCGAGGTCTTCGCCGGCGAGGCCACGGAACAGGTCGGGCGCGATGCGCCAGACCATGACGTGGTAGGCGAAGTCGGCCACGGGGTCGCCGAGCGTGGCGAGTTCCCAGTCGAGCAGCGCGATCCCGTGCGGCTCGGTCGGGTGCAGCATGAGGTTGTCCAGGCGGTAGTCGCCGTGCACGATCGAAACGCGGCCGTCGGCGGGGATATGGGCGGCGAGCCAGTCGATCAGGCTGTCCATGGCGGGAATGGGCGTGGTTTCCGAGGCGCGGTACTGCTTGGTCCAGCGCGAAACCTGCCGCGCCATATAGTTGCCGGGGCGGCCGAAATTCGTCAGGCCGACGGCGTCGGGGTCGATATTATGTAACGCGGCGATGGTCGCGTTCATCGAGTCATAGACGGCGCCGCGCTCTTGCGCGGTCATGCCGGGCAGGCGGGCGTCCATGAAGACGCGACCGGGCAGGTAGCCCATGACGTAGAAGGCGCTGCCGATCACGCTGTCGTCTTCGCACAGCGCGTGCACGGACGGCACCGGCACGCCGCTGCCCTGGAGGGCGTGCAGTACGCGGAATTCCCGATCGACCGCATGGGCGCTCGGCAGCAGCGGGCCTGGCGGCTTGCGACGGAGGACATACTGGCCGGATGGGCTGGCGAGCCGGTAGGTGGGGTTGGACTGGCCGCCGGCGAAACGCGCGGCCGTGAGCGGGCCACGGAAGCCCGCGATGTGCGCGGCACACCAGGCGGCCAGGCGCGTCAGGTCGAGATCATCGGCATGCATCGTCACGTTGCTTCCCCCGCATGGTCAGGCCGAGTCTAGCAGGCCGACGAGGATGCACGCGAGGGATCAGACGCCGAGGGCACCCTTCCCGAGCAGGTCGATGGCGGCCAGCACGGTGCGCATTTGCGTGGTGTGGGCGAGGCGGAAGGCGTCGCCGTAGATGGTTTCGTCCGGGTATTCGGTAATGATCTGGAATGGCACCGTCTGTCGGTCGCTCTCGGCCACATGGCAGGGGATGCCGTTCAGGACGGGGAACGGCACGGCGCCGGCATGGGCTTTCCAGATGGCCAGTTGGCGGGCGTTGTAGGCGGCGAGGGCGGGGTCTTCCGCAAGGGTCGAGGTCAGTGCTTCGAGGAACGGCATCACTGGCGCCGCGTGGCCGGGGAGGTAGCGCAGGATGAGGAAGAAGCCTTTCGGGATGGTCCATAGTTCGAAGCCGCGCGGCAGATAGCCGGAGAGCGGGCGGGTCCATTCATGGGCGGGATAGCCGTGCAGATTGAGGTGGAGTTTCGCCCCGGTCTGACGGATCAGGTCGAGCCGGGCGGCTTTCTCGTGCAGGACAGCGCCCTCGCGGGCCTCGACATCGTCACCGAGGGCGCTGTAGCGGGCGGCGTGATGCATGTGCCGGGGGTTGTTGGCGCGGAGTTGGTGATGCAGCGCATAGCCGTCGGGGTTCTCGCAGGGGATGAAGGCGAAACCCTGGCCCGCCGCGCGCAGGCGATGGGCGGCCCGCAGCGCGCCGACGACACCTGACGTTTCGTTCGCGTGCTGGCCCGCTGAGAGCAGCACGGCGGGGCCGGCGCCGTCGTAGACCCGCGCGGCAAGCGGCCGGCCCTGCACGGACGCGATGTCATGCGCGGCCCCGCCGAGTGTGGCGAGTTCGGAGGCGATCTGTGCTTCGGTCAGCGGCCGATCGGCGGTTTCGAGTTCGGCTGGACCTGGACGTGAAACGATGGCGGCCGAGCCAGGCCGCAGCGTCACGGTGATGCGCAGATCGCCATCGGCGCAGACGATATCGGGGACGATCTGGCCCGGCTGGAGCGTGCGGTCCGCGGCGGGCAGGCCGGCGCGGCGCTTCATCAGTTCAAGGATGGAGAAATAGAGGTCTTCGTGCAGCGCTTCGGCGGTGCTGAAAACCTCGTCGCCATAGGCCAGTGGGCGCTCGATGCCCGGAATGGTGGCGACGATGGCGAGCACGTCGAAACTCGGCTGCGTCGCGGGCCATGGATGGGCGGCCAGCATGGTCATGACCGCGTGGAAGGCGGCTTCGTATTCGGTCTCCAACGGCCCGTCCTCGGTGCACGCGCCGTCGCGGTTCCACACGCGCAGCCAACCGCACGGGGTTAGTACGGGATTGCCGAGATGGTCGGTGCGCATCCGGTTGGGGGCGAAGATGGTTGCCTGCGCGTCGCCGTAGTCGACCGTGTAGGTGAGCGGCTCGGTGCCCAATGCGAACCGCAGCGTGCAGTCGGGCAACAGGCCGGCGAGTGGGTAGGCTTCGAGGCGAAAACGTTCGGCCGGTGCTTCGGCGTGGTTCGGCAGGCCGATGGTGATCTCGCCGGCGGGCGTACCGGCGTCTTCGAGGAAATGATGGACCAGCGGCTTGTAGGCGCTGCGCAGCCGTGCCTGCACGCCGGCGCCGGCCAGCCATGCCTCGGCGCTGCGGCGTGCTGCGTGGTTGTCGAACAGCCAGGCCTCGATGCGGGCGCCGGCATGGCCGGTGCCGAAACGGGCAACCAGCGCGTCGAGGCTCCGCGGCAATATGAGGTCGAGCAACTGGGTCATCGTTCGCTCCGTCAGGTGGGCCGTGTCGTGGGGTCGACGAAATCGCGTAGCCAGTCGCCGAGGAGGTTGAGGCCGAGTACCGTCAGCATGATGGCGAGGCCGGGAAACACGCTGACCCACCAGGCCGTTTGCAGATAGGTGCGGCCATCCGCGAGCATCCCGCCCCAGCTCGGGATCAGCGGGTCGATGCCAAGGCCGAGGAAGGTGAGGCTGCTTTCGAGAAGGATGTTGTTGGCGACGTTCAACGTCATCAATACGAGCACCGGGGCGATGGCATTGGGCAGGATGTGGCGGCGCAGAATCGCGGGGTCGCGCACGCCGACGGCATGGGCGGAGACGACGAATTCACGCTCCCGCAGCACCAGCGTGGCGGAGCGAACCACCCGCGCATACTGCACCCATTGCGCGACCGCCATGAACGCGATGAGCTTCCACATGTCCGTGCCGAGGATGGCCGCGAAGGTGATGGCGATGAGGATGAACGGAAGGGCGAGCTGTACGTCGGCCCAACGCATCAGCACGGTATCCCATACGCCGCGATAATAGCCGGCAAGCAGCCCCGCCAACGTGCCGACGGCGGCGGCACCGCTGACCGAGAGCACACCTACGGTCAACGAAACCTGACCGCCGACGATGACCCGCGCGAGCACGTCGCGCCCGAGCGGGTCAGTTCCGAACGGGTGGGCTAGGGACTGGAACGGCTTGGTCAACCGCATCGCGAGGTCCATGCCGTCCGCGCCGCCGGCGAAGATGAGGCCGGAGAACAGCACGGCCAAGCCGATCGCGCCGGTCAGTCCGGCACCGAGGACGAACTCCAGCGAACGGAACCGTGCGATATTCATTCGCGGCGCACCCGCGGATCGACCACGCCGTAGATCAGGTCGATGCATAAATTCACCAGCACGATCAAGGTGGCAAGCACGGTGACCACCGCTTGCAGCACGGGATAGTCGCGTGAGGCGACCGCATCGAAAGCAAGGCTGCCCATGCCCGGCCAGTTGAACACGCGCTCCACCACGACTACGCCGCCGATGAGGCCGCCGAATTGCAGGCCGATATAGGTAATCAGCGGAATGGCGCAGTTGCGTAGCGCGTGTTTGTAAAGCACCACGGTCTCGCTCAGCCCCTTGCTGCGCGCCACGGTGACGAACTGCGCCGACAGGATTTCGAGCATGGAACTGCGCACGAGCCGCACGTTGGTCGCCGTCAGGATGATCGCCATGGTCGCCACCGGCATGATCACGCCGAGCGCGCTGTCCGCCCCGCTCGGCGGAAGCCATCCGAGGGTGATGGCAAAGACGAGAACCAGCATGATCGCGAGCCAGAAATTCGGAAAACTCAGGCCGATCAGCGAGACGATGCGGATCGCCTGATCAGCCGGACCGCCGCGATGCACGGCCGCGTGCACGCCGAACGGGACCGATATCAGCAGCGAGGCGGCGAGCGACAACCCGGCCAGCATCAACGTCAACGGCAGCGCCTGGGCAACCATGCGCGCGACCGGCACGCCACCCATAAAACTCTTGCCCATGTCGCCGGTCAGCATGCCCGCCACGAAGCTGGCATATTGCGCGCTGAACGGCCGGTCCAGGCCGAGCGCCGTGCGAATGTTCTGCAAGTCCTTCTCGGTGACCGACGAGCCTTCCGCCAGCATCATCGCCGGGTCGCCGGACAGCCGGATTGCCCAGGCCACCAGCAACGTGACCACGAGCACGACGAACACCGACAGCGCGATGCGGCGCAGCAGGAACTGCGCCATCGGGGCGCGCTGCCTACAAAGGCCCTCAGTCCACCGACACGCCGGTCAGACGCAGCCGGTTGTCCGGCGGCGGCACCAGGCCTTTGACCCGCTTGTTGACGCCGTAGATCGTGTTGAGGTTATAGAGCGGCAGTTCGAGCGCGTTGTCGGCGACAAAATTGGCGATCTTCTGCAGCGCCTTCTGGCGCTCGCCGCGATCGGCGATCTTGCGCTGACCTTCGAGCATCGCGTCGAGCGCGGGGTCCTTGTCGTAGGGGTTCCAGCGCTCGCCGGAGTGGTACATCAGATAGGCGGTATTGTCGTAGTCGAACGTCCACCCGCCCCAGCCCATGCGAAACATCTCGCCAGTCTTGCCGTTGGGGATGATGTCGTTGGTGTAGATGTTCATCTCGTGTGGCTTAACCTGGCCTTTCAACCCAACTGCGCTGAGATAGCCGGCAATCGCCTGCGCAACCTCGCGGAAGGTCGTGTCGTTGCTGGGGAAGTCCAGCATCACCGTGGTGCCCGCCGGAATATTGGCCTCGGCCAGCAGCTTTTTCGCTCCGGCCGGATCATAGGGCACGGCCTTCTGCGCGGGGTCGAACCCGAAGCTCAGCACGCTCTGGAAGCTCACCACCGAGGTCGCGTGGCCTTGCAGGATCTGCTTGGCGATGGCCTCCCGATCGACGGCCATGATGATCGCCTTGCGCACGCGGGCATCCGTGGTCGGGCCATTGCGGGTGTTGAACCGTGCGACAGTGACGGTGGGGCCGGTGATGCTGAGGAGTTGCAGGTCCTTGCTGGCGGCGATGGTCGAGGTCAGGGCGACCGGAATATTGCTGGCAATATCGATCCGCCCGGACTGCAATTCGGCAACCTGCGTGTTCGGCTCGACGATGAAACGATAGACGATCTTGTCGAGCTTCGGTGCCCCGCCCCAATAGCCCGGGTTGGGTTCAAGCGTGACGCTGACCTTGTTCTCGTAGCCGGTCACGCGGAACGGGCCGGTGCCGATGGGCGCGGTGCCGAAGCCGGCGCTGGTTTTTTCCGCCACGTATTTCGGCGGCACGATCATCGCCCCGTAGCCCGCGAGCTTGCTGATCATCACCGGATCGGGCCGCTGCATGACGATGTCGACCGTGTAGGGGTCGATGATCTCGACCGAGCCGATCGAGGTGTAGTTCGACTGCTGCGGCCCCTTCGCGCCTTCCGGGCCGAGCAGGCGAGTCATCGAGAACTTCACCGCCTCGGCGTCGAAGGGCTCGCCGTTATGGAAGGTCACGCCCTGGCGCAGCTTGAAGCGCAGCCGCATGCCGCCATCGAGTACTTCCCAGGAAGTGGCGAGGCCCGGTTTGAGGTTCAACGCCTCGTCGCGCAGCACCAGGCCGTCGAAGAAATTGGAGGCGACCGAGCCCCAGGCGATCAGAAAGGTCGAAATCGGGTCCCAGGTGTTGGGGTCCTGCGCCTGCGCGATGGTCAGTGTCCCCGCGGCATGGGCCGGCGGCGCGGTGACAGCCATGGCGGCGGCGAGGCCGGCGGCGGGGAGGAAAGCGCGCAAATGCATGTCAGAAATCTCCTGGCGCGACGTGGGGGCTACTGATCTGAGAACGGCCGCTCATCGCTGTCAACCGCGCTGCGCGTGCTGACTTCTGCCTGAGTCTTCACGGGATTGCCTGCACGGAGTATGCGATGTGGTCTGTCGTGTTCCGGGAGTTCTGCTCATGACCATCTACCTCGCCGATACCGTTGCCGTTCTGCTCGCGCGTGGTGCCGATGATGCGCCGGCGATCGGCGCGCCCGGCCGTCAGCCGCTAACCCATCGTGGCCTGCGCGCGCTCGCCGGGCGGACGCGGGAGTCGCTGAATGCCATGGGCATCGGCCGGCATGATCGTGTCGCGATGGTGTTGCCGAACGGGCCGGAGATGGCCGCCGCCTTCGTTGCCGTCGCGACCGGGGCAACGACGGCGCCGCTCAACCCGGCCTATCGCGGCGAGGAGTTCGATTTCTACCTGTCGGACCTCAACGCCAAATGCCTGCTGATCCAGCAGGGCATGGACAGCCCGGCCCGCGCGGTGGCCGCCGCCCGCAACATCGCCATTGTCGAGCTGATCCCCGGCGAGCTGGCCGGGGATTTCACCCTTGCGAGCAGCCTGTCCGGCACTCCCGCCCATCCCGGCACCGCGGAGGCCGAGGATATCGCCCTCGTGCTCCACACCTCCGGCACCACCTCGCGGCCGAAGATCGTGCCGCTGCGGCATATCAACATCACCGCCTCGGCCTATCATATCGGCGCGAACCTCGACCTTTCGCCCGATGACACCTGCATGAACATCATGCCGCTGTTCCACATCCACGGTCTGATTGCCGCCGTGCTCTCCTCCCTCGCCGCAGGCGGCTCGGTGATCTGCACGCCCGGCTTCAACGCGTTCAAGTTCTTCGCCCATTTCGACGAAGCCCGGCCGAGCTGGTTCACCGCCGTGCCGACCATGCATCAGGCGATGCTCGGCCTGGTCGCACGCAATGCCGAGATCATCGGGCGAGGACGGCTGCGTTTCATCCGCTCCTCCTCCGCCTCGCTGCCGCCGCAGGTGATGACGGCGGTCGAGGCCGCGTTCGGTGTGCCGGTGATCGAGAGCTATGGCATGACCGAGGCGGCGCACCAGATGGCGTCGAACCCGCTGCCGCCACGCCCGCACTATGCGGGCAGCGTCGGTATCGCCGCCGGCCCGGAGGTCGCGATCATGGACGATGACGGCAACCTGCTGCCCGTCGGCGCCCTTGGCGAGATCGTCATTCGCGGCCGCAACGTCACCGCCGGCTACGAGAACAACCCGGACGCCAATGCCAAGGCTTTCACCAACGGCTGGTTCCGCACCGGCGACCAGGGCACGCTGGATGACGCCGGCTATCTTCGGCTGACCGGGCGGCTGAAGGAGATCATCAACCGCGGCGGCGAGAAAATCTCGCCCCTCGAAGTGGATGAGATCCTGATGGACCACCCCGCCGTCGCCCAGGTCGTCACCTTCGCCATGCCGCACGCCAAGCTCGGCGAAGAAGTCGCCGCCGCCGTGGTACTGCGCGAAGGCATGACACTCGACGAGCACGCATTGCGCGACTTCGCCGGCACCCGGCTGGCGCCGTTCAAGGTGCCGCGGAAAATCGTCTTCCTCACCGAAATCCCCAAAGGTGCCACCGGCAAACTCCAGCGCATCGGCCTGGCCGACAAGCTCGGCGTCTCCGGGTGAAGCCGCCAAGCCAAACAGGGAAAAGTTTTTTGGTTCTTTTTTTCAAAAAAGAACAGCGCTTCTTTTTGAAAAAAGAAACAAAAACTTTTCATCCCTTTTTCGCACGGGGGGTCCTGTGAAAATCGCGATCTTTGGCGCGGGAGCGATAGGCGGGTTTCTTGGCGCGAAGCTGGCCGCCGCCGGGGTGGACGTCACATTCATTGCCCGTGGCCCACATCTGGCGGCGATGCAGGCGAATGGCGTGATCCTGCGCACAGCCGAGGGCGAAACCACCGTGCGCCCGCGCTGCGTCGCCAGTGCGGCCGACGCGGGCGTGCAGGATTTTGTTTTCGTCACGCTGAAGGCCCATTCCCTGCCCGCCGCGGCACCCGATATCGCCCTGATGATGGGGCCAGACAGCGCCCTGGTGACCGGCATCAACGGCGTGCCCTACTGGTATTTCTACGGGCTGGACTCCCCCTGGCGCGACCGCCGCGTCGAGAGCGTCGATCCCGGGGGGAAGCTCTGGGACATCATTCCGCCGCGCCAGGCGATCGGCTGCGTCGTCTATCCCGCCGCCGAAGTGGTCGAACCCGGCATCATCCGTCACGAATACGGCGACCGCTTCAGCCTCGGGGAACCCGACGGCGTCAAGAGCGATCGCATCGAAACCCTCGGTCGCGCGCTGATCGCCGCCGGCCTCAAGGCGCCAATTCGCCCACGCATCCGCGATGAGATCTGGATCAAGCTGTGGGGCAATCTCTGCCTCAACCCGATCTCCGCCCTGACCGGTGCCACGCTCGATATCATCACCGCCCGCCCCGACCTGCGCGCCACCTGCCGCGCGATGATGGCTGAGGCGCAGACCGTGGCCGAGGCATTGGGCGTGAAATTCGTTATTTCTCTGGAGAAACGTCTCGACGGCGCGGCCGAAGTCGGCGCCCATAAGACCTCGATGCTGCAAGACCTCGAACGCGGTCGCCCGATGGAAATCGACGCCCTACTCGGGGCCGTTGTCGAGCTTGGCGCGGTGACCGGGCATGCGATGCCGATCTGCGAAACGGTGCTCTCCCTGGTGCGCGAGCGTGGGCGTCAGGCCGGCTGCTATGCGGGATAGGCGTGTCGGATGCCCTTTCTGATCCGCCCCGCCACCGACGCGGACCGCGCCGCCCTGGTCGAGCAATTCCTCGGCTTGAACCTGCACGAGGAGCCGCTCTCGCATGACCGGCGCACCGACTACGACGGTGCCGTGTTGTCGCTCGATGCCTCCTGGCAGCTTGCCCGCGAGAGTGACGGCCATGCTTTGGTAGCCGAGCAGGGCGGGCGCGTGATCGGGCATTTGTTTCTGCAGTTCCCGCGTGACCCCGTTTTTGTCCGCGAGGCGCTGCGGCCCCATGCCTATGTTTCCGACCTGTTCGTCCGTGAAGACGCGCGCGGCGCCGGTGTGGCGACGGCGCTGCTGGTTGAGGCGGAACGGCTCGCTGTGGCTCGCGGGATGCAGCGGATGATGATCGGGGTGCTCGCGGGCAATGTCGCGGCGGAGGTACTCTATGCGCGTCTCGGCTTTGCGCCGCGGGCGATCGAGCTGGTCAAGCCGATCGGGCTGCGTCCTTCAGAAGCCTAGTCAGCCGCGTCGATACCGATGCGGGCGCTGTGAAGCCGACCTCGTCGCGCAGGCGGGTAATATCGGCGCGCATCGCCAAGGGCTGCCCGGGCAAGGGCTCGGCGCGGATATCGGCCATCGCGTCCCGACCCAGCCCGGTGGCGACGATGCGCACGAGATCGCCGAGGGAAAAATCCTCGCCGCTGGCGATGTTGACGGCGCCGGATACCTCGCTCGTCACCAGCCGGGCCAGGGCGGCGCCGGCGTCTTCGGCGGCCATGTAGTCGCGCCGGAGTTGGCCGTGCTTACAGGTGAAAACGCGGCCCTGGCTCAACGTCTCGATGGCACCGGCGATCAGGCGGGCGGAAGATTCCCCTCGGCCGAACAGGAAGAATGGCCGGGCCCAGGCGAAATCGATGCCGGCATTGGCGAAAAACTTCTCCAACAGCATGTGTGTGGCATGCTTGGCGATGCCGTACATTGTGTCGGGTATGGTCGGATCAATCTCCCGACGTGGCGTGGCACCGCCGTCGCGCCAGTCGTATTCGGCGCAGGTACCGACGCCCACGAAGCGTTGCACGCCGGCGTCGGCAGCCGCGCGGGCGAATTTCAGGGTGGCCTCGACGTAGTCGAGGTTTTCCGGCCCGTGGGTGAACTGGCCCGGCGTCACGTCCCAGGCGAGGTGCAGCACATGGGTCGGCCGCACCTGGGCGAGCACGTCGCGAACCCGCCCGGCATCGAACAGGTCGCCGGCGATGGTGCCGGCCGTGCCATTGCGCGCCATGCCGACCACCTGGAAGCCGGTCCCGGCGAAATGCGGCAAGGTTGGCCAGCCGATGAAGCCGGTCGCACCGGTCACCAGCACGACGCGCCGGGTCATCTGGCGATCAAGGGCCATGTCAGGTCACGCTCGGCGATCACGGCGGGGGCATGCGGCCAGGCGATCGCGAGGGCGGGATCGTCATGGCGCGCGCCGAGGCCGACGCCGGGGACATAGGGCGTGTCGATGGCGTAGAGCAGCTCAGCATGCGGAGTCAGCGTGAGGAAGCCATGCGCGAAGCCGGCGGGAATGAGCAGGGCCGTGTGGTCGTCAGCGTCGAGCTCGATGCCGGCCCATTCAAGCCGCGTCGGCGAGCCCGGCCGCAGATCCACGGCGACATCGAACACCCGGCCGCGCACGGCGCGCACCAGCTTGGTCTCGCCATCTGGCTCGGCTTGCCAGTGCATGCCGCGCAGGGTGTGGATTGCGTCGTTGTGGGACGTGCTGATCTGGCGCGGGTGGAACGGATGCCCGGCGGCGGCAAACTCATCGGCGCACCACAGCCGGGCGAAGAACCCTCGCGCATCGGCGCGCTTCTCGGCGCGGACCACGATCAGTCCGGCGAGCTTTGTGGCCGTGAAGATCATGTGGGGAAGGGTATGGTTTGCAGATGCGGCACGGCGACCATCAGCCGTCCGCCCCACTCCCGCAAGGCGCTGAGTTCGCCCGCCACTTCGCCGGCGATATTCCATGGCAGGATCAGCACCTCCTCGGGCTGAAACGCCAGCAGCGCCGCCGGTGTCACAACGGGGATGCGGCTCCCTGGCAGCAGCCTGCCTTGCTTGGCCGGGTTGCGGTCGGCGACCATGGCGATGTCGGCCGCGATGATGCCGGCGGCGTTGAGCAGCGTGTTGCCCTTGGCCGCCGCGCCATAGGCCGCGATGCGCCGGCCGCGCTGGCTGTGCAGATGATTCCGCAGCCCGTCCAGAATGGCGCCGACCTTGGCGCCGAACCCTGCATACCCCGCGGGCTTGTCGAACTGCGCGGCGGCTTCCAGGGCTTGCACCCGGGGGAGATCGCCAGGATCGCCGTGCGGCGCGGCGGAGGCGCTCACGCGCAGGCTGCCGCCATGGGTGGGCAGCAGTTCCACCCGCATCACCGTCAGCCCATGCACGGCCAGCACCTGCGCCATGGCGTGCAGCGACCAGTAGAAATAATGCTCGTGGTAGATGGTGTCGAACTGCATGCCCGCGATCATCGACAGCAGATGCGGCGCCTCGATCGAGACCACACCGCGCGGCCCGGCGAGCAGTGCCAGGCCACCGACGAAATCATTCACATCAGGCACGTGGGCGAGCACGTTATTGGCGATGACCAGATCGGCGTGACCGCTTTCGGCGACCATCCGCGCCGCCTCGGCGCGCCCGAAGAAGGCGACGCGTGTTGGCACGCCGGCGGCGATGGCGGCCCGGGCGACGTTGTCCGCCGGTTCGACGCCAAGACACGGAATGCCGTTACGGACGAAGTTCTTCAGCAGATAGCCGTCATTGGAGGCGATCTCGACGACCAGGCTTCGCGCGCCGAGGCCGAAGCGGCCGGTGGCGTCCGCGCAGAAGGCGGCGGCGTGGGTCAGCCAGGTCGAGGAGAACGAGGAGAAATAGGCGTAGTCGGAGAATATGCCGGTGGCGTCGGCGGTATGGTCGAGCTGGACGAGCTGGCAGGCGTCGCAGGCCATGGCGCGGAGCGGAAACACCGGGTCGGGCATGCCAGCGTGATCGGGCGGAACGTAGGAGTTGGCGAGCGGCGTGGCGCCGAGGTCGCAGAAGAAGATGCCGAGCCGGCCGCCACAGAAGCGGCACGCGGCAATGCGATCACCCGCGATTGTGGCAGAGGATACCGTCGTCGAAAACTCCGGCCCGTTCATCCGAGCGCCTCCTTCACGTCGCCGACGCAGCGCGCGCGCATTTTTTCGCCGCGCGCCCAGGCGGCATACCAGGAGGCCGTGGCGGCGATGCAGCCGTCGCGATCCAGGCGCGGAGCCCAGCCGAGGGTTTTCTTGGCCAGGGTCGAATCCAAAGTCAGCAGCGGGGCCTCGGCCGGAACGTGCTCCGCCTGTTGCCACGGCAAGGCAGTTTCGAACGCCGCCTCGAACCCGGCGATGATGTCGAGAACAGATGAACGATCGGTTTCCGCCGGCCCGAAGTTCAGCGCCGGCGGCGCGCCGGGGTGGGCTGCGAGATGTTCGACCTGCAGCAGGTAGCCCCGGAGCACGTCGAGCACATGCTGCCAGGGCCGCGTCGCCCTGGGATGACGGAGCACGAGCTTCGCAGTGCCGGTGCGGGCGCGCACAAGGTCGGGCACCAGGCGGGTGGGCGCGAAATCCCCGCCGCCAATGACATTGCCGGCGCGCGCGGTGGCAAGCGGCGGCAGCTCGGCGGCGAAGGAGGCGCGCCAACTCGCCACCGCCAACTCGGCGGCAGCCTTCGAGGCGCTGTAGGGATCGTCCCCGCCGAGCGGGTCATCCTCGCGGAAGTGCCGGCCGTCACCGGGATTGCGGTAGATCTTGTCGGTCGTGACCATCAGTGCTGCGGCGATGCCGGGCGCACCGCGGATCGCCTCCAGCACGTTGACCGTGCAGGTCAGGTTGGCCACGAATGTGCCGACGGGGTCGGTGAAGCCGCGCGGCACGAGTGCCTGGGCGGCGAGGTGCAGGACCACGAAGGGGCGGGTTTCGCGCACGAGCGTGGCGAACGGCGCCGGCTCGCGCAGGTCCATCACGTGGTGGACGAGGCGCGAGGCCGGCGCGGTGATGGCGTGCAGCGATGGCCCCGGCTCCGGCGGCAAGGCGGCGCCGATCACCTCGGCGCCGAGTTCGGACAGCATGAGCGCGAGCCAGGAGCCCTTGAAGCCGGTATGCCCGGTCAGCAGCACGCGCCGGCCGCGCCAGAAATCGGGGTTGGGGTATTTCATGGGCAATCGTCCTTGGAGCGCGGCTGTTTCGGCGTCGCGCGGATCAGGCGCAAGGCGGGTCTATCGCAGGATGGGCGGGAAATGCCAGTCTGGCGGCATGATCGTTCAGTCATTTGATGCGACGCCCATCGCCTGCATGGTGACCGGCAGTGGTCCGGCGCTGCTGCTGGTGCACGGTTCCGGCGGGTCCGCACGGCAGTATACGGCGTTGCGCCCTTTGCTGGAGGCCGCTTTCACGGTTGTCGCGATGGACCGGCGTGGACATGGCGAGAGTGGGGATGCTGCGCCCTACGCTCTTGCCAGTGAGGCCGCCGATATCGCCGCCGTGTTTGCCACCATTGGGCCGGCCTTCATGCTGGCGCATTCCTACGGGGCGATCTGCGCGCTCGAGGCGGCGCGCCAGGGGGCTGCCGTGCGCGGGCTGGTGCTGTACGAGCCGCCGGTCGTTACGTCGCAAGATGCCTATTTTCCACCCGAGCTGCTGCCTGCGATGCGGAGTGCCGTCGCCGTGGGCGACGGTGAAGGGGCGATCATGGCGTTCGCCCGCGTGGTACGCGGCGCGACGGCGGAGCAAATGGCGCAGATGCGGCGAATGCCGGGCTGGGCGGAGCGCTGCGCACATGCGTCGGTGCTTCTTCGCGAACTCGAAGCGACTGCGGACTACCACCTGGATGCATCCGCATTTGCCGGCTGGGCGTTACCGACGCTGATCCTGCGCGGCAGTGAGAGCCCGGCCGACTACGTCGCCACGGCCGCAGCGCTGCTTGCTTGCCTGCCAGGCAGCCGCCTCGGTTTCCTTGCGGGGCAACGCCACGGCGCCATCGAAGCGGCCCCGGCATTGGTCGCTACGGCGCTGCGGGAATTCGTGGCGGGCCAGCAGCCTGCCGGGTGACCGAAGGCCCGCAGGTCTCACCGGCCTGGCGGGATTGGTCCCGGCCCGGTCGTAGACCTCGCTCAGGACGCCCGAACGGGCCGCGCGGCCCGTGGGAGTATTGGCCGGTCGATTAACCCGGGGGTGATCGGGCTGTGCCGGCACAGTCACCGCGCCGACTGCCTGCTGATCCGGCGATGGGTGGGCCGTGGCATGCACCACGGCTGCCCGCGAACACAAAATTTTATGTAACACAGCACTGCATCGAACAGCTACCTCGATTGGAACTCAGCAAGCGTAGGGTGGGATGCCCTTGCATCCCACCACCGCCAAACACCCCCACTCCTCCCATGCCCACTACCCCCGCTTCCGGCCCCGGCACGCCAATGCGATGGCGGTGAAAGAGCGCGGACCGTCGGAGCGGCCGCCGAGGAATGTCTTGCGCGCATGTTCCTTGAAGATGGCACGGGCGCCCGGTGTCAGGCCCATGATGTATTGGCCCGGAGGGCCGTCACCCGCCTCGAACGGCGTCCAGTAATCATCGAACGAGGCATAGTCCATGCGGATCAGCAGATCCGCCGGCTCGACCGCCTCAAGCCCCACCGCCGCGAACATCGCGGCCAATTCGCCGATACCGTTCAGCGCCGAGAAATAATGGCTGCCGAACCGGGAGTCGGGATCGGTCACGCTGGCGATATCCTTCAGCATACGGAACGAGGTCCCGCCGCCGAAACTGTCCCACACCGCGGCCGCCACCATGCCGCCGGGCTTCGCCACCCGTACCAGCTCCTCCATTGCCTTGCGGCTTTCGGGGATGAATTGCAGCACGAGTTGGCAGAAGACGCGATCGAAACCGCCATCCGCGAACGGCAACTCCCGCGCGTCGCCGGTGCGGAAGCTGATGCGGGGGTCCGTGTTGCGCTCGGCGGCATAGGCGACATAAGCGGCGGAAGGATCGATCCCGATGACCCCCGCGACATCGGCATGGGTCGGCAGGATGAAAGTCAGGCTCCCGGTGCCACACCCGACATCGAGCACCTGATCCCCATCGGCCAGCCCACCATGCCGGATCAACAGCGGCGCGAGCCGCCGGCTCCAGCGCCCCATGATCCCTTCATACCCCTCGGCATTCTCCGCCTTGAACCCAGGCGTCGCCATGAGCTTCGCTGCATCCGACATGCTGGCCCACCCCGATTGTGCCGAATTGGCATCGTGACGACATTCCGTCCTTTATGCAAAGAAGACACAGGCGGCGGGAATGCCACTGCCGCAAGCGCACGGCGGGATGCACGACACATCCCACCTAAGGCGAGACCCAAAGACTAGCGAATCGGATGATGCTACGCGACCGGTCACTTTGGTGAGGGGGATTCCGGCGCGTGCGCGTGCTTGCTAGACTCACGGGATGATAG
>JAYTUU010000026.1:0-10393 GCA_043744375.1 Rhodospirillales bacterium
AGCGGTCACGGGCGGTGTCATAAACACCTTGACTCACACCGGCCCGTAACCAGTCAACCACTATCCGAAGCACCTACCTGGGCAGTTACAAAAAAAGAAACAAAAAACTTTTGTCCGTTCAGCGTCGTGTTGATGCAACAATCAACTCTCGGAAAGCGAGCCTAACCGTACGGTCACCGCGTGGTTGAGCGGGCCATGGCCATGCCCGAAACCCGGCGCGGTCGCAATCGCCGCACGGACATAGGCGCGCGCCCGGATCACCGCGGCCCTAAGGTTCATCCCCTGCGCCAGGCCCGTGGCAATCGCGCTCGCCAAGGTGCAACCGGTGCCGTGCGTATGACGGGTCACGATGCGCGGCGCACTGAACTCCTCCACCCCCTCCGGCGTGGCCAGCACATCCACTACCTCATCGCCCGGCAAATGCCCGCCCTTGAGCAGAACCGCGGGCACGCCGAGCGTCAACAACACGTCCGCCGCATGATGCATCTGCGCGACACTGCCGATCGCCATGCCCGCCAATACCTCCGCCTCCGGCAGGTTCGGCGTCAGGATCGTCGCGAACGGCAGCAGCCGCCGTTTCAAATGCGCCACGGCCTCGTCGGTCAGCAACCGATGCCCGCCCTTGGCCACCATCACGGGATCAACGACCACGGCAACGCCCCGGGCATGATCGGCCAACACGTCACACACGGCGTCGATCATCGCGGCGTCTCCAAGCATGCCCGTCTTGATCGCGTCGGCGCCGAGATCGTCGAGCACGCTCAGCATCTGCATCCGCAGGAACGCTGGCGGAACGAGTTGCACCCCCTGCACACCCAGCGTGTTCTGCGCCGTCAACGCCGTCACCGCCGTCATCGCAAAACCGTCGAGCGCCGTGATCGTCTTGATATCGGCCTGGATGCCCGCGCCACCCCCCGAGTCGGAGCCGGCAATCACCAGAACGCGGCCCCGCATCAGGCGGCCACCGCGGCGATCTCGGCGCACAACCCATCGACGATGCGCAAAACCTGACTTTCGTCCTCGCCCTCCGCCATCACGCGGATCAACGGCTCGGTGCCGCTCTTGCGGATCAGCAGCCGCCCGGTTTCCGCCAACTCCACCTCCGCCGCGGCAATTGCCGCCTGCACCCGCGGCTTGTCGAGCGGCGAGTCGCCCGCGAAACGCACATTCTTCAGCAACTGCGGCAACGGCGTGAACACGCGGCAGACCTCGCTGGCCGGCCGGCCATCCTCGACGAGCACCGCAAGCATCTGCAACGCAGCCAGCAACCCATCGCCTGTCGTTGCATAATCGGACATAATCATGTGGCCCGACTGCTCGCCACCCACATTGATCCCAGTCGCCCGCATCTTTTCCACCACATAGCGATCGCCGACATTGGTGCGGTGCAAGGTCAAGCCACGGCCATGCAGATAGCGCTCCAGGCCAAGATTGGACATGACCGTCGCCACGATGCCACCGCCGGTCAACCGCCGCGCATCCCCCCAGGACCGCGCGATCATGCCCAAAATCTGATCGCCATCGATCAGCCGCCCGGTCTCGTCGGACATCACCAGCCGATCCGCATCGCCGTCGAGCGCGATGCCGACATGGGCGCCGTGCTTGACCACTTCGCCACACAGGAAATCCGGCACCGTGGACCCGCAGCCCCGATTGATGTTGAAACCGTCCGGCGCCACGCCGACGCGGATCACCTCGGCGCCCAGTTCCCACAGCACCGCCGGCGCCACCCGATAGGCCGCGCCATTGGCACAATCGATCACGATCTTCAGCCCTTCGAGCCGCAAGCCGCGCGGAAACGTCGCCTTCGCCGCCTCGATATAGCGGCCGCCGGCATCGTCGAGGCGCGAGGCCCGGCCGAGCTTGTCCGGCTTGGCGAGCCGGCCCATCAGATTGCCGTCCATCGCCGTTTCGATCTTGGCCTCCGTCTCGTCGGAAAGCTTGAAGCCGTCGGGGCCGAACAATTTGATACCGTTATCTTCGTAGCTGTTGTGCGAGGCGGAAATCATCACCCCGAGATCGGCGCGCAGGTTGCGCGTCAGCATGGCGATCGCCGGCGTCGGCAGCGGGCCGAGCAGCACCACATCCATGCCGGCGGCGACAAAACCCGCCGTCAAGGCAGGCTCGATCATATAGCCCGAGAGCCGCGTATCCTTGCCGATCACGACGCGATGGCGGTGCATGCCGCGGGTGAACATCAAGCCGGCGACCTGGCCAAGCCGCAGTGCCGTGCCGGCCGTCATCGGGTCCGTATTGGCGGTGCCGCGAATGCCATCGGTGCCGAAAAGCCGTCGTTTGGGGGGCATGTTGGGCAATGTTCCTGTTACCTGCCTTCGGGCTGCCGGGGGCGACGGCCAATCCTGTCATGCGTTTATGACACACCAGCGATTCTAGACCATAACAGCCGCCACCCATACGCCCATGAAAGCGTTACCGTGGGTTTACCGCCACGTTTCTACTCAACCCGTTCCACACCCGCAATGCCTCCATCGTCGGCCCGACATCGTGAACCCGCAGGATCGACGCGCCATGGGCGACGGCAAACAGCCCCGCCGCGATCGACCCCGCAACCCGACGCTGCGGCTCCGCAACGCCGGTGAGCTTGCCGATGAACCCCTTGCGCGAAACCCCGATAACGATCGGGCAGCCCAGCCCGCGTAGCAACGCCAGCCGCGGCAGCAGCGCCAGATTATCGGCCGGCGCCTTGGCGAACCCGATTCCAGGATCGACGGCGATGTTGCACCGCGCGATCCCCGCCGCCTCCGCCGCCGCGATCCGCGCCGCCAGTTCGGCCGTCACCTCGGCCGCGACGTCGTCGTAGCGCGCCAGCGCGGTCATCGTCGCGGGGTCGTGGCGCATGTGCATCAGCACCACCGGACAGCCTGCCTCCGCGACCACCCGCAGGGCGTCGGGATCATACGCCAGCGCCGAGACGTCATTGACAATCCGTGCCCCGGCATCGAGCGCCGCGCGCATCGTCGCCGCATTGCGGGTGTCGATCGACACACAAACGCCCTGCCCAGCCAGCCCGCGCACCACGGGTACCACCCGCCGGCGCTCCTCCTCGGGCGATGTGGGCGCGGAACCGGGGCGGGTACTCTCCCCCCCGACATCCACAATCACGGCGCCCTCGGCCGCCATCTTCACTCCGGCGGCGACCGCCTGCCCGGGATCGAGATGCACGCCGCCGTCACTGAAGCTGTCAGGCGTGACGTTCAGGATCCCCATCACTGAGGGCTCCCGGGCGATCTCCGCCCAGCGCAGGAAGCGGCCCAAGCGGGGTATCGTCAGCCCGGCTGCGGCGCCGCGCCAAGCCCGCCGGCCGGCGGCGGGGCCGGGCGGCTGGCCGTCGGAACGGAGGCGCGGCGGCTCTCCGGCATCGGCTCATCGACGATCTTCTTCACCACCGGCTCGCCCTTGATCACCTGACGGATTTCGTCACCGGAGAGCGACTCATGCTCCAGCAGCGCCTTCGCGATGGCATGCAGATCGTCCACATGATCGGTCAGTATCTTGGTGGCCCGTGCATAGGCGCGATCGATGATCGTCTTGATCTCCGCGTCGATCTCGCGCGCGGTCACCTCGGAGACGTTCTTGTGCTGAGTCACGGAGTGGCCGAGGAACACTTCCTGGCTGTTGTCGCCATAGGCGATCATGCCGAGCTTGTCGCTCATGCCCCATTCCGTGACCATCGCGCGCGCCAGCCCGGTCGCCATCTTGATGTCGCCCGAGGCGCCGTTGGAGACCTTGTCGGCGCCGAAGATGATCTCCTCGGCAACGCGCCCGCCCATGCCCATGCACAGCCGCGCCGTGCACTTTGCCCGGCTCATCGAGTAGCGATCCCCCTCCGGCAGGCTCATCACCATGCCCAGCGCACGGCCACGCGGAATGATGGTGGCCTTGTGGATCGGGTCGCATTCCGGCTCATGCAGCGAGCACAGCGCGTGGCCCGCCTCGTGATACGCCGTGGTTTCCTTCTCCTCGTCGCTCATCACCAGGCTGCGGCGCTCCGCCCCCATCATCACCTTGTCCTTGGCGAATTCGAACTCCGCCATCGCGACCACCCGCTTGCCGATGCGCGCGGCCAGCAGCGCGGCCTCGTTGATCAGGTTGGCGAGATCGGCGCCCGAGAAGCCCGGCGTGCCGCGCGCGATCACCTTCGGATCGACGTCGCTGGCCAGCGGCACCTTGCGCATATGCACGCGCAGGATCTTCTCGCGGCCGAGCACATCGGGGTTCGGTACCGTCACCTGCCGGTCGAACCGGCCGGGGCGCAGCAGCGCGGGGTCCAGAACATCCGGCCGGTTGGTCGCCGCGATCAGGATGACGCCCTCATTGCTCTCGAAACCATCCATCTCCACGAGCAGTTGGTTCAACGTCTGCTCGCGCTCGTCATTGCCGCCGCCAAGGCCCGCGCCGCGATGGCGGCCGACGGCGTCGATTTCGTCGATGAAGATGATGCACGGCGCGCTTTTCTTGCCCTGCTCGAACATGTCACGCACCCGGCTGGCGCCGACGCCGACGAACATCTCGACGAAATCCGAGCCGGAAATGGTGAAGAACGGCACGTTCGCCTCGCCGGCGATGGCTCGCGCCAGCAAGGTCTTGCCGGTGCCGGGCGGCCCGACAAGCAGCACGCCCTTCGGGATCTTGCCGCCAAGGCGCTGGAATTTCTGCGGGTCCTTGAGGAAATCCACGATCTCCTGGAGCTCGGACTTGGCCTCGTCGATGCCGGCCACGTCGTCGAACGTCACGCGCACCTGCTTCTCCGTCAGCAGCCGCGCACGGGACTTGCCGAAGCCCATCGCCCGGCCGCCGCCGCCCTGCATCTGGCGCATGAAGAACACCCACACGCCGATCAGCAGCAGCATGGGGAACCAGTTGAGCAGGATGTGCAGCAGCGGATTGACGTCGCTGTCCTCCGGCTTGGCGATCACCCGCACGCCCTTGTCGGTCAGCCGCGAAACCAGCGACTGGTCCTCGGGCGTATAGGTCTGGAAGGCTCGCCCGTCCGTCAACTGGCCGCTGACGGTCTTGCCCTGGATCACGACATCGCGCACCCGCCCGGCATTCACCTCGGCGACGAAATCGGAATAGGCAACCTGGGTCGCCGCGGTGCGCCCCGATCCCGGTTGGAACAGGTTGAACAACACCACCAGAAGCAGTGCGATGATGACCCAAAGCGCCAGATTGCGGCCGAAATTGCTCATTTTTTTCCCAAGCCAGTCGTTTTACCCAGTCAGTCTCTTTGCTCAGCGATTCCGGGCATACACCCTTACAACGCATGCACCCTCACGCCACAGCCACCCCTACATGGGATGCACGATGGCCAAGTGCACCCCCCAGCTATCCGACGCCGCCATCCCCCATAGGGCCGGGATGGAAAAACGGCGCCCCACCCGCTGGCACCGGCGGATTGAACACGATCCTGGGCGCGCAGACGTTAATATCATGACCATAGCCGAGATGCGGCACCGCGAACAGGCATCCGCTTTGCCGCAACGCCGGCAATACCTGCAAAACCGCCGCCGGCAAATGCGACATCTTGCGCAACCGCGCGGCATCGGGGCCGAGCGCGCCGAGGGTCGCGCCCTCCGGGACCTGCCCGCCCATCGCCCGAAACCGTCCATCCCAGACCGCGCCGATCCGCCAGGCCACATCCGCGCCGATCGCCGCGGCCTCCCGGACGAACAGATACCCGCCGGCGGCCAACCGACCCGCGGTCATGATCCGCACCCCCGCCAGCGTCGCCGGCCGGGGGCGCGCGCACCACGCCGCCACCTGATCGGATGGCACCGGGTAGCGTCGTGCGGACACCATGCGCACCAGCGCGGCAATCCCGCTTGCGCGCATTTCACCTGGCGCCACGCTGGCAAAACCTTCCGGATGGATGCTCGCCACCGCCGCCAGCCACGCCGCGTCCTGCGCTTCCTCCGCCGCGCGAAGCCCCGCATGATACCGCGCACCGTCTGTTGCAGCCATCGTCGCCGCCCCGTCACCCTCGGGATCGGCCTGCGCGTGGCGCAGACGGGCGCGTTCGTACCGCAGATCGGCGTTGCTCGGATCCTCAACCCAGGCCAGCCCGGCCGCCCGTAGCGTCGCCCTGAGACGGCCGCCGGGGGTCGCGAGCAGCGGCCGCAATCGCCGAACCCCGACGGTCTCGCGCAACGCCGCCATCCCCGCGAGGCCGGCGGATGAGCGGCTGCGCTGCCCCCGCATCGCCGTCGTTTCCGCCTGGTCCGCCGCGTGGTGCCCGAACAGCAGATGCAGAATGCCCCGGCGCACGCAGGCCGCTTCCAGAACCGCATGCCGGGCATCCCGCGCCCGCGCCGGCATGGCGCTGCCGGGCGCCAGACCGCCGATCGTCAGAAGCTCCGAAGCCATGCCGATCGCCGTCAGCCGCGCCACCGTCAGCGCCGCCTCCGCCGCCGACTCGTCCCGCAATCCGTGATCGACGACCAATCCGAACGCCGACCCGCCGCGCCCCACCGCCCAGCCCTGGCTCAAGACGGCCAAAGCGAGACTATCCGCCCCGCCGGACACCGCGACGGCCACACGCGGCCGAGGCTCGAACGGCCCAAGCGGCGCCATCAGTGCCGCGAATTCCTCCGGGCCGATCGGCCTCAGCGGCAGCCGGCGCGTTGCCGCGCCCCGCCGATCGGCTCCTTCAAATCGGCGCGCGGCGTCGGGAATTCGGCCCGCAGCTTGTCCAGCGTCGCGCAGGCCGCCCGCTTCTCGCCGATCGCAGTGAGGGAGTTCGCCAGCCCCAGCAGCGCATCCTGCGCGTGGGTGCCGGTGCGCGCGCGGTTGTAGGTATCGTCATAGGCAACGGCCGCCGCCTGGTAGTCCTTCTTCCCGATCATCGCCTGCGCCAGCAGAAACTGCGCGTCGGTGGCACGAGGCGTCTTGGGAATGGCCAGGACCTCGCGAGCCGCCGCCTCCGCCGCCGCATAATCGCGCCGCGCGAGGGCCGCATTGCCCTCCTGCATCGCCACTTCCGCCGTACGCTTGCCCGGTGCCAGCGGCGCCGGCGTTGGCGTCGTCACGGTGGGAGCGGCCAGAACGGGTGCCCCCGTCGTCGGCTTGGCGGGCGTGGCCGCCTTCGGGGCGGTGCTGTCGATCTTGAAATTGAGATCGTCGATCTGCTTGCCGAGGTCCTCGCCCATCCGCTTCTGCGCATTGGCCGCCTCGTCCGAGCGGCCGCGGAGCTGGCGCACCTCATCCTCCAGCCGCGCGACACGATCGAGCAGCGCCGCCGTCAGGTCGCCACTCGTCGCCGGTGCGCTGCTCGTCGCCGGTGCGCTGCTTGGGCGCGGGGCACCAAGCGCCGACCCGCCGCCGCCACGGTTGATCTGGTCGCGCAGCCCCTGGATGTCGCGCTTGAGCTCCTGGATCTGGTTCTGCAGATAGATGCCCTCGCGGGTCTCCACCTGCGCCTGCGCAGGGCCGGGGCCGCCGAGGGCGGCGGCTGCGAGCAGCACCAGTGCCAGTGCCAGACGAACTCGCCTCATGGCATTCCTCTCCTCAAGACGACCGACGCGATACTGCCACCAAGCAATTCCTACCCAAAGAAAAACCGGCAGCCTCGCGACTGCCGGTTTGCCTTGTGACCTAAGCAACCCGACCCGAAGGTCGGTAATTGCCTTAGCGAACCGACGTGATCGCGTTGCGGTTCTGCGCCCACGCGTCATCGTTCGAGCCGAGGGCAACCGGGCGATCCTTGCCGTAGCTGATCGTGCTGATGCGCGAGCCGGCCACGCCCTTGGCGACGAGATAGTCGCGCGAGGCATTGCCGCGCTTCTGGCCGAGCACGATGTTGTATTCAGACGTGCCGCGCTCGTCGCAGTTGCCGGCGATCTGCACGTTGTTCTGCTTCCACTGCGCGAGCCAGGCGGCCTGCTTGTCGAGCGTGGTCATGTTGTTGGCGGCGCGCGGTGTCGTGCCCTTCAGCGAGGCCTTGTCGAAGTCATAGAACACGCGGTCACCGACATTGGCGACCAGGTCTTCCTGGCTGCCCGGAACCGGGCCCATGGTCTTCATGGCATCAGGCATCGTCTTCGGGGTCTCGGCGGACGAGCATGCCGCCAGCAGCGCCACGGCGGCGAAAGCGCCCAGAATTTTGGTGTTCATAACTGTTGCGTCCCTGGAAGTGGTGTGCAGCGGGTTGTGCCCTTGGGGGCGGAGTGTCGAAAGCCAATCGTCATTCTAGTCTAGTCGGTCATCTTGGGCACGGTCATTTTGGGCACGGTCATTTTGGGCTCGGTCATTTTGGTCCGTCAGTCACCAACGCGCCATTAACACGCCCCGGCAACCGACTGCGAACGTCGATTAGCCCGTTGAATTGAACCGGGTCAACCGTTGGCGGCATCCGCAGGCAACATATCTTGCATGTTTTTTCTGGTTTTGTCGCGATTCAAGGTATCCCAACCTCAGATTCCGGCAAACCTACTGCAACAGCCCTACTGCAACAGCCCTACTGCAACAGCGGCGACCAGGCCGGGTCCGAAGCGTCGGTCGGCGTGGTCACGGCGCGCTCGTTGAATCCGGTGATATCGATGGAGACCAGCCGCGATGTGAACCCGTTGCCACGGCTGTCGCGGGCGGCCGTCTCGCGGAAGAACATGATGACGCGACCGTTCGGTGCGAATGTCGGTCCTTCGCAGAAGAAACTCTCCGACAGGATCTTCTCGCCCGATCCATCAGGACGCATCACCCCGATCGAGAACGTGCTGCCGCTGAAGCGCGTATAGGCGATCAGATCACCGCGCGGCGACCAGACCGGCGTAGCGTAGCGCCCCTGCCCGAAGCTGATCCGCTTGGCGCCTGAGCCATCCGCGTTCATCACGTAAAGTTGCTGATCGCCGCCACGATCCGAGTTGAACACGATCTGCGTCCCATCCGGGCTGAAGCACGGCGACACGTCGATCGACCCCGAGTCGGTCAGCCGCTTCGCGCTGCCACCGCTGAGGCTGACCAGGAAGATGTCGGACCCCCCGGGCGACGTCTGCGCCATGATCACGCTATTGCCATCCGGCGAAAAGCGCGGCGACAGGGTGATGCCCGGAAAATTGCCGAGCATCTGCTGCCGCCCGCTGCCAAGGTCGAACGTGTAGACGCGCGGCCGGTCGCTCACATAGCTCATGAAGGCGATCTGGTCGCGCGTCGGATGGAAGCGCGGCGTCAGCGCCAGGAAGCCGCCATCGGTGAGGAAGCGGTTGTTCTCGCCGTCCTGATCCATGATCGCCAGCCGCTTGACCCGGCGGTCGCGCGGCCCGGAGCCGGCGATATACACCACGCGGGTATCGAAATACCCCTTCTCGCCGAGCAGCCGCTCATAGATCACGTCCGAGATGATGTGCGCGATGCGCCGCCAGTTCGACAGCGTCGTCGTATAGGCGGTGCCCTGGATTTGCAGCCCCGGCAGCACGTCCCACAGCCGGAACTCGACGCGCACCTTGTCGCCGCCCTGGCTTTCCACCTTGCCGGTCACCAGCGCCTGCGCCCCGATCACCTTCCAGTTCTGGAAATTCACCAAATCCCCGCTTGTCCCCCCGGTCTTGCCGATATAGGCCGCCGGATCGATCGGGCGGAACAGCCCGGAGCGGGCGAGGTTGTTGGTGATCACCGCCGAGATGTCGCGCCCCAGCCTCTCGGCATCGCCGCCGCTGCCGACCAGGGCCGGGATCGCCATCGGGATCGGGTCGGTGCGGGCGCGATTGACGTCGATCACGGCGGTCCCCGCCGGCGGCGTCTGTGCGCCGGCCGCAGGGATCCACAGCGACGGTGCGGCCAGCAGCGTCGCGGACCCCGCAACGAGACGGCGACGAGAGAGGTTTGAGCCGGAAATAAGGGTCATGGTGTCAGCGGCGTCCTTTGTCGTTGGGGCGTCATGGGGTCACCTGTAAGGCAGGCTCATAGCGGATCATGGGCTGAAGCGGAATGTCAGCGTATTCGGCGCCCCGGTGGCGGCGAGCTTGTCGCGCGTCACCAACTCCTTGCCGCAGCGCGGATCGAGGATGGCGCGGCGCGCGCGCTCGAAGAACGCCCGCAGCCGCGGCTCGCCGGCCACGCGGGCGCGGTCCTGCTCGGCCGGCACAACGTCCCGCGCCGTGCCGTCGCTTGGATCGAGGGTCGCCGTCACCATCACCTGCATCTTCTCCAGGTCCAGCGCGCCGGGGTCCTTGGTCCAGCATTCCCGCACCTTGTCCCCGATCGCGCCGCGCTGCGCCTGGCTCAAGGTCGCAGTGATGTCGCCCTTCGGATTACCCCCAGTCTGCGGCGCGCCCCCCTGCAACGGGTTCGGCCGCGCGGTCGGCGGCTGGGTCTGCCGCTGCAGGGCGCGCAGCCGTTCGAGCGTGTTCTCGACCTCCCTGCTGTCCGGCGCCGGATTCTT
>JAYTUU010000027.1:0-10378 GCA_043744375.1 Rhodospirillales bacterium
CAGGCGGAAAGGACATGGACAGCTTGACTCATATCTGCATTCTTGAGTCAACCGGCCACCGCGGACCCCTACCTGGGCAGTTACCTTTTTTGCAAAAAAGAAAACGCTTCTCGGAACCGGCTGATCCTGAATGGCGTCAGATCGATCGCCGGTTCCCGTCCGGCCACCATATCGGCCACCAGTTGTCCGGTCATCGGCGACAGGCTGATGCCGTAATGCCCGTGCCCGAACGCGGCCCAGGCGTTCGATAACCCCGGAAAACGATCCACCGCCGGCAGGCTGTCCGGAAAGGACGGCCGGAACCCCATCCAGCGGGTAGCGCCGGCCACGTTGATGCCCGGCAACATCCGCCGTGCCTGGGTCAGCAGGATATCCGCCCGCCGCCAGTCCGGCGGCGGCGCGAGGCCGGCGATCTCCACCGTCCCCGCGAAGCGCATGCCGTGCTCCATCGGCGTCGCGACGAAGGTGTGCGCGGTGTTGGACACCGGCACCTCCAGCACAACGCCGGGGTCCGGGACCATGGCGTGATAACCGCGCTCCACCTCCAGGGGAACCCGCACCCCCAGCCCTGCCGCCAGCGCGCGGGACCCGGAACCGGCGGCGATCACCACGCCACCGCATGGCACCAGGCCGGAAGCGGTGCGCAGCGCGTGGACTTCTCCGTCCCGCCGCTCGAACCCCAGCACCTCGGCCCGCGCCTGCGTGCCCCCGGCGGCGCGGAACCGCCCGACAATCGCCTGCACGAGACGCGCGGGATTGGCGACATGGCCGTTCGCCGGGAAGTACAGACCGCGCACATAAAGCGGGGCGAGGGCAGGGGCCATCTCCCGGATCGCGCCGGCGGTGAGCACCTCCGGGACCACGCCTTTCGCCGCCATCATCGTCTCCGCCAACAGGTCGCCAGCGGTTTTGTGGGCGCGTTCGTAGACGTGCAGATGCCCGCGCGTGCGCAGCAGCCCGGCCGCTTCCGGCCCGAGAATGTCGCGGTATCGGGTCAGGCAACTTGCCGCCAGGGCCTGCAACGACAGCGAGTGCCGATCCGCCCGACTGCGTTGGCTCTCCCACACCCAGCGCACCAGCCAGGGCGCGGCCTTCGGCAGATAGCGCCAGCGCACCGCCAGCGGCCCGAGCGGATCGGCCAGCCAGCCCGGGACTTGCCGGAGCATGCCCGGCAGCGCGATCGGCAGCGTCGAGCCGAGGTTGAACTGGCCGGCATTGCCAAACGAGCAGCCCTCACCGGGCTCGCCCGCATCGACCAGCGTGACCGCCCGCCCTTCCGACGCCAGCGCCCAGGCGGCGCAAGCCCCGGCGATCCCCGCACCGATGACAAAAATGGGAAGCCGCCTTTCGTCCGCCATGCACGCCTCCATACTCGGCTTGGATTTCCGGCCCGTACGATGCAGCATGGCTCCGGAAACGCAAACCCGGGACTTTCGGCATGGCACGACGCGGCATGAGATTCGGCATCTTCCTCGCCCCCTTTCACCGCGTGGGCGACAACCCGACCCTGGCGCTCGAACGCGACATCGAGATGATCGCCTGGCTCGACCATCTCGGCTACGACGAAGCCTGGATCGGCGAGCATCATTCGGCCGGCTGGGAAATCATCGCCTCGCCCGAACTGGTCATCGCCGCCGCCGCCGGGCGCACCAAGCACATCATGCTCGGCTCCGGCGTCACCAGCCTGCCGTATCACCACCCCTACCTCGTCGCGCAGCGCTTTGTGCAGCTCGACCACATGACGCGCGGGCGGGCCATGCTCGGCTGCGGCCCAGGTGCGCTGGTGTCGGACGCCTACATGCTCGGCATCGAGGCGTCGACGCAGCGCCGGCGCATGGACGAAAGCCTGGAAGCGATCATGGCGCTGCTGCGCTGCGAGGAGCCGGTGACGCGCAAGACCGACTGGTTCGAAATGCGCGAGGCCCGCCTGCATCTTGCCCCCTACAGCGACCCGCATTTCCCCATTGCCGTCGCCTCGACGCTCACGCCGGCCGGCCCGATCACCGCCGGCAAGCACGGTGTCGGCATCCTTTCACTCGGTGCCGGCTTGCCGGGCGGACCTGAAGCCATCGCCGGCCAGTGGCGCATCGCCGAGGAAGAGGCGGCCAAGCACGGCAAGACGATGAACCGCAAGGACTGGCGCCTGGTGATGAACGTCCATGTCGCCGAGGACGACGAGGAGGCGCTGCGCCAGGTGCGGGTCGGCGAGCGCATCGAAAGCGTCACCTATTTCGAGGACGCACTTGGCCGCCCGCCTGGCCGCTCGCAGGACCCGCTGACCGAGGGCGTCAAGGCCGGCGTCACGCTGGTCGGCTCGCCCGACACGGTGGCGAAGGGCATCCAGAACCTGATCGATCGCAGCGATGGCGGCTTCGGCGGGCTGATGTTCCGCGCCCATGACTGGGCCGACCGCGAGCAGACCTGGCGCAGCTATGAACTCTTCGCCCGCTACGTCATGCCGCGCTTCCAGGGTGCGCTCGATACCATCAGCGCCTCTCACGAGTGGGCCAAGGCGAACCGCAAGACCATCTTCGGCCCCAACGTCGCCGCCCTGCAGAAGGCGTTCACCGACGCCGGCCGCGACGTTCCCGCGGAATTCGACGCCCGTGCCCTCGGCGCGCGCGACACGACGCCCGTCGTTCCCGCGCAGAAGGCGGGGTGACCCGATGACCGGCACGCGGGAGGAAGACGAAAGCGAGCGGACGATGTTCCGCCGTCCGAACACGCGCATGCCGATGGCCGAGCCGGTGGACGAGCTGGTGCATGTCCTCGTGCTCCAGCCCACCGGGTCGGCGCCGCCGCTGCGCCTCGCGCCGGGCTCCATGACCATCGGGCGCACGGACGGCGCCGACCTGATCCTGCCCGGCAGCGACGTTTCCCGCCGGCATTGCCAGGTCGATCTCGTGGGGATCGAGATCATCGTCGGCGGCGAGGTGCTGCTGACCGACCTCAACTCCACCAACGGCACCTTCGTCGACGGCACCCGCGTCTCCGGCACGGTCGCGCTGTCGCCGGGCGCGCGGATCGCCATCGGCGGGCATCAGCTGCTCTACGAACGCCGCGGCCGTCGCGAGTTGGACGAGGCCGAGGCGCTCGATCACGAACTGCACCGCGCCAATCAATACGTGCTCGCCATCCTGCCGCTGCCGTTGCGCGAGGGGCCGGTGCGGGCGGAATGGTTCTACGTGCCCTGCACCGGCCTCGGCGGGGACGCGTTCGGCTATCGCGACGTCGGCCAGGGCGTCTATGCCGGCTACATGCTCGACGTCGCCGGCCATGGCGCGGGCACGGCGATGCACTCGGTCTCGGTCGCCAACGTGCTGCGCCAGGACGGCATGCTTGGCGCCGACCTGCGTGACCCCTCGGCGGTGATGGCGCGGCTGAACGACAGCTTCCCGATGGAAACCCACGACGACCTGTTCTTTACCGCATGGTATTGGGTCTACGAGCCGCGCACGCGCATGCTGACCTACTGCGCCGCCGGCATCCATCCGGCCTGGCTGGTCGACCGTGCCACCGCCCGTTTCTCGGCGCTCCCCTCCGATAATCCGCCGATCGGGCGGGGTCGGCGCGCGCGCTACAGTTCCGCGCAGATCCACGTGCCCGCCGGCGCGACGCTCTACATGTTCAGCGACGGCGCCTTCGACATCGAGGAACGCAGCGCCAGCAACACTGGGCGGCGCTGGGAGATCGAGGATTTCGTCGCCCTGATCCGCCAGCCCCCCGTGCCGGGCGTGACCGAGCCGCAGCGCCTGTACAATGCCGTCCGCGAAGCCGCGCGCCCCGGTTCGCTCGACGATGATTTCTCCATCGTCGTGGTTCAGTTCCCTTGAGCGGGCGTTGACGGTAACATTCGCCGAGGCATCGTGAGGAGACAGGGCATGGGTAACAGTTCGCAGGCGGCGACGTCGATGACGGTGACGCCCACCGTCGGCGGTGTCGGCGCCGAAGTGGCCGGCGTGGACCTGCGCCGCGTCGATGCCGCGACCTTCGCCGCCATCGAACGCGCCTGGACCGCCCATTCCGTGCTGCTGTTCCGTGGCCAAAGCCTGGACGACGACGACCTGATTGCCTTCAGCCGCCGCTTCGGCGACCTTGATCTCGCGCCCATCCAGGAAACCGGCCGCCGCTCCGTCGATGGCCGGCCGGAGCTTTATGTCGTCTCGAACGTGCTGGTGAACGGCGAGCCGATCGGCAGCCTCGGGGCGGGTGAGGCGGTCTGGCACACGGACATGTCATACCTGCCGGCACCGCCCAAGGCGAGCATGCTCTATGCGCTGGAAATCCCGCCCACCGGCGGCGATACCTCGTTCGTCAACATGTACACCGCCTATGAGACCCTGCCCGACGACCTCAAGCGCCGCGCGGCCGGGCTGAAGGTCAAGCATGACGGCACCTACAACTCCGGCGGCTATATTCGCCAGGGCGTGATCGCCACCGATGACCCGCGCCAGAGCCCTGGCCATCTGCACCCGATCGTCTGCCGGCATCCCGACAGTGGCCGGCAGATGCTGTATCTCGGCCGCCGCCGCAATGCGTATATCGACGGCCTCGATCTGCCGGAGTCCGAAGCGCTGCTCGATGCCATCTGGGCGCACGCCTGCCAGCCGCAATTCTGCTGGACCAATCAATGGCGGGTCGGCGATCTCGTGTTATGGGACAACCGCTGCACCATGCACCGCCGCGACCCGTTCGACGCTTCGGCGCGGCGCGTCATGCATCGCACCCAGGTGAAAGGCGCGGCCCCGCCGGCCGCCTGACCGATTTTGCGCCTGCACGCGTGCATGGCGACCCGACATGAGGTGGCTTGACCGTACATGCCCGCCGGCGCGGCTGACCTGCGCCTACTGCGAAACCGTGGGCGAATTCTTGCATTTTTCGTCCTTCGACTATGCCGGCCGGGAGTATGCACTGTTCCGCTGCCCGGAGTGCGGCAGCCTGCACTACGATCCTCCAGAGATCGTCGTCCGCATCGAGCATCCGTATTCCGACGCCTACAAGGAGAACACCCGCATCGGGGTGAAATACTTCCTCGAAGCCGGCTACTCCGCCGAGTGGATCGCGATGTGCGCGCTGGCTGCCCTCGCGGGGCTTTCGAAGGAGGCGTTGGCCGGCCGCCAGTTCGTCGATATCGGCGCCGGCATCGGACTGTCGTCGCTGTTCGTCCGCGATGTCTGCGGCATTCCGCCGGTGGCGATCGAGCCGGCCTACATGGGCGAGATCGGCCGCGACCTGCTGGGCCTCGATATCCAGCGCGCCTTCTTCGAGCACCTGCCCGCCGACATCATGGCGCAGCTCAAGGCGCGCCCGTGCCTGCTGCATCTGAACTCGGTCATCGAGCACCTCACCGACCCCGCCGAACCGGTGCGCCAGGCGCTGGCCGCCGTCGAGGTCGATGTGTTCGCGGCGATCGTGCCGGATGCCGACGCCGTCGATACCAGCCAGCCCTTTGCGATCATGGTCCCGACGCTGGCGCCCGGCGACCATCTGCACATCCCGACGCGCGCTGGTATGCTCCGCTTCATCCGGCGGTTGGGCTTTGCCCATTGCGAGGTGATGGCGGCCGGCGCGCTGCTGGTCGCCGTCGGCGCGCGCCGGCCGATCCTGCTGCCGAGCCCCATCGAGGTCGAACGCGGCGCCGACGCGCTGTTGCGCCGGCTGTTGGTTCACCCCGACCCGACCCTTTCCATCGGTGCCGCCGCCCGCCTGCTGCTGCTGGCCGTGCAGAACCCGTTGCACGATCTCCGCGATGCCCTGCGCGATCGTCTCAGTGCTGCCATCGACCGGCCGACGGTGCTGGCCCGCCTCAACGGCGCCTTCTCCTGGGACGACATGCCGTTCCACATCGTGCCGACCTGTTTTGCCCTGGCCCGCGATGCGATGGAGCGCCACGAGCTCGCCGACGCCCTCGCCTGGCTCGACGTGGTCGAAGCCGCGACGGTGCGGATCTCGCGCGATCATCTGGCCTACAGCGTCCGCTCGATCGACTATAGATGGACGTCGCGCCTCTTCCGTGCCCATGTCCTGGTCGCCCAGTGCCGCTTCGCCGACGCCCGCGCGGTGCTTGACAGCATCGCGGCCTCGCACGCCGATACCGACGGCGCCGCGGCCTGGCAGATCGCCAGCGCGCGGGCTGATCGCGCGCGGATGAACAGCCTGTCCGGCCTGCTGCTGCGCTTCCGCTTCGGCGTGATCCGGCCGATCCTGCAATCCTGGATCGGTGCCCGCCGCGCTGCGGCCTACACCGTCTACTACGGCCGTTACGCGCGCTATCAGGCGCAACATTATTTGCGCTACCCCGTGCATTTCTATCGGAATTTCGGTGGATACCTCCATTACTACCGGGGATATTGGTGGGAATGCCTGAAGACCGGCCTGCACAATACCGGCGTGATGTTTGCCCTGCTCCCGGGCCGAACCCTCGTGGCACTCCGGCTGCGGGTTGCACGCAACCGCCGCAGTGCGCCCGTCCGGGCTTTCGCCGCCATCGCCCGCCGGTTCCTGCGCGCGGCCGACAACCGCTACAACGTCGATGTCGTCAGCAACGGCGAGGTCTTCGTCCTGCGCGCGCTGATCCCGCACTGGCCCGGCGCCGTGCTCGACATCGGCGCCCGTGACGGCCTCTACACCGCGATCGCCGCTCGCCTGCCGGGTGTCGACGTGGTGCACGCCTTCGAGCCGGGCCCCGCGGAACGGCCGGGCCCCGCGGAACGGCCGGACCCTGCGGAACGGCCGGGCCCCGCGGAACGGATTGTGTTCAACGCCCGTTGCGCTGGCCTGCCCACGGTCCGCCATCACGACTTTCTGCCTGCGAACGGCGATGCCTGGCTCGCCGCCACCTTGCCCGGCCCTATTGCCATGCTGCGGATCGCCATTGCGGGGCGGGAGCCGGCGCTCCTGCGCGGGTTCGCCCAAGCGCTCGCCTCCGGCCGTATCGGCGCGGTCAGCTTCGCCCACGGTATCGAAAACGTCGAGGCGGGCACTCTGCTGCGCGATCTGGTGACGTTAGTGGGGGGTTACGGGTTCACGACGTTTCACCTTCTCCCCGAAGGCCTGGAGCGCTGCACACCGGTACCGCCGGAAATGGAAGACTTCGGCGGCCGCCGGTTCGTTGCCCTCGCGCCCGGCCTGGTAAAAGCCCTTGGCGACGCGGCTCATTTGGGATGATATCCTGCGCTGCAAGTGTCAGGGAACGGAGACGGCGATGAAACTTTCAGTGGCCGATATCGTGGGCGTACTCGGCATGGTACCGACGCCGTCGACGCCCGATGCAGACCAGTGGCAATGCGAAAATTCGGTCGATCTGGACGAAACCGCCCTGATGATCACGCGGATCGCCGATGGTGGTGTCCGCATTTTCCTCACCAATGGCAGCCTCGGCGAAGGGGCTACTCTGACCGCGCGCGAGCATCAGGATTTCACCGACTGCGTTGTCCGCACGCTCGGTGGGCGCGGCCTGTTGTTCGCCGGCGTGACCACGCTGAACACCCGCGACACCATCGCGCGCGCCCGCAGCCTGATCGCGCTCGGGGCCGACGGCCTGTTCCTCGGCCGGCCCATGTGGATGTCGCTCGATGCCAAGGCGATCATCCGCTACTACCAGGATCTCGCCGAGGCGATGCCCGGTGTTCCCTTCATCGTCTACGACAACCAATTCGCCTTCAAGGCGAAGATCACGACGGAAACCTACGCCGAACTTAGCCGCAACCCCTCGATCATCGCCTCCAAGCACATCGGCGGCCCTGCCATCGGCGATGATTTGCGGGCGGTGCAGGGACGCATGCGCATTCTTCCGCTCGACGTCCAGTGGTGCGCTTTGGCGCGGGCATTCCCCGATGAGGCGACCGCCTGCTGGACGGGCAACGCGGCTGACGGAACCGAACCGCTGATCGCGCTGCAGGCCGCCGTAGCCGCACGCGACTGGACCCGCGCCGAACATATCACCGCGCGGATGGCCTGGGCGCAGGCCCCGATGTTCCCCGGCGGCCGATTGGAGAATTTCGTCGACTACAATATCCCGCTTGCCCATGCGCGCATCCAGGGCTCAGGACTGGTGAAGTCCGGCCCGCCACGGCCGCCCTATATCGAGGCGCCGGAGGAGTTCATGGAAGGCGGGCGCGAAACCGGCCGGCGCTGGGCCGGGTTGCGGCCGGAATTCGGAGGGTAGAGCCTGCCAGGCCCGCGGTGTTGCACGACAGGCTACTATCTGCCGACCTGCCGCTTCAAACCAATAAACCGCTCGGCTTCGACGAGTTCTTCCGGAGTATTGGCATTAAAAAACGGGTCAATCCTACCCTCGGCACCAATAAAAGCGAATTCGGCGTGCGCCACCCCCTCGCTTGCCGTCCAGGCGTCGATCTTGCGCATCCCCGTCCGCAACGCCGCCTCCAGCCGATCGGCCAGCGCCACTGGCCAGAGGGCGACCACCGGATGCCGCCAGCCGCCTGACGCGGCGCAGGCGATGCCGACCCCCGCCGCGCGCCGCGCGGTATCCAGTCGCGCGACGAGATCCGCTGGCAGGAAGGGTGTGTCGGTCGGCACGGACAGAACGTCCGCCGCATCGGGATGATGGGTCGCGACCCAGCGCATCCCCGCGAGAATGCCGGCCAGTGGTCCGGGATGATCGGGCAGCGTATCGGCTACCACCGGCAATCCCCACGCCGCGAAGCGCGCCGGATCACCATTGGCGTTCAGCACGATCGCGCCCACCTGCGGGCGGATCGCATTCAGCGCATGGTCGAGCAGGGTCCGCCCGGCGAGCATCCGCAACGCCTTGTCGCCGCCGCCCATCCGGCGCGCCTGCCCGCCGGCCAGGAGTACCGCTGCCGGAAGTGGCCGCGTCACTCTCCGGCGGCCGCCATCCGCTCCTTCTCGGCCATCCGCGCCTTCAACTGTTCCGGGGTCAGTCGCACGATGTCCTCGTTCTGGTGCGCGTAGAGATCGAACCCCTCGGTGGTCAGTTCTTCCAGTTCGATCCGCCCCGCCAGCACGTCGGCCTTCCACGCGTCATGCGCCGGCTGGCGCTCGTGGAATTCCGGCATCACCTCGCGCGCGAACATCTCCAGGCTGTCGCAGATTGCCGTATGTGTTGTCTTGCCGGCCTGGTTGAGCAGGATCACCTGATCGACATGCGCCTCCTCGAACTGCCGCAGCTTGCGCCGGATGGTCTCGGGCGAGCCGATCAACCCGGTCCGCAACGCCTGCTGCGCCTTCTCCGTGCCGCGCCATGTCTGATAGTCGCGCCACAGATCGCCCTTGCCCGGGGCGTCCACGCCCTTCCGGCCGTAATAGCCGAGCGCGAAGATGAAGAACGTCCAGCCCGCAGCCAGTTCGACCGCCTCGGCATCGGTCGGCGCGCACATGAAGCCGTTGACGATGGCGATGTTCGGATTGGCCTGATAATCGGCCAGCCGGCCGGGACGGTGCAGCAACGTGTTGTAGTAGCGATGCACCCAGGCCTTGGCCGCGTCCGGCGAGACGAACGAGAACCCCAGCGCGCCCATGCCCCATTCGCCAGCCTTGGCGATGGTCTGGATGTTCGAGCAGGCCACCCAGAGCGGCGGATGCGGTTTCTGCAGCGTCTTCGGCACCACGTTGCGGGCAGGAAAATCGTAGTACGTGCCGTGGAACTCCGAGGAGTCCTGCGTGAACATCGGCATGATCGCGCGCACCGCCTCTTCCCAGCGTTCCCGCTTGTCGCGCACACGCACGCCGAACGGATGCAGCTCGGCCGGCCCCGCCGCCTCGCCCATGCCAAGCTCGACCCGCCCGCCCGACAGCAGATCGAGCGTCGCCACCTTTTCGGCGACGCGATGCGGCTGGTTCGTCGTCAGCTGGATCACACCATGGCCGAGCCGGATCTTCTTCGTCCGCTGGCTTGCCGCGCCTAGGAACACTTCAGGCGCCGGGGAATGCGAGTATTCCTCGAGGAAATGATGCTCGACGACCCATGCGTAATCATAGCCCAGCCGGTCGGCCAGCTCGATCTGCGTCAGCGAGTCCTGGAACAACTGGTATTCGCTGTTCTCCGTCCACGGCCGCGGCAACTGATGCTCGTAGAAGACGCCGAATTTCATGGTGTGGTTTCCCTCGCGCGTGGCAGGCTTTGTCAATATCTACCCGCCAGCCCCGCAGGGCAATCGCATTTCAGAAGATCGCCAGCAGCCGGGTTAGATAGGCATTGTCCCAACCGGCTCGCTTGAGCTTGCCACGCAATGACCCCTTCGATCCCTCCCTCTGGAAGGCATTCAGCGCCATGTGACGAAGAACGGCGAGGTTATGCGGACCGTTGCCTAAACGGGTTCTGTCCTGATCTTCGTTCATGACGACATCGAGGCGCCAATGCAGGCGGTTCTCGATACTCCAATGCTGGCGGACG
>JAYTUU010000028.1:0-35492 GCA_043744375.1 Rhodospirillales bacterium
GGCAGCGCGTTGATGCGCGACGAAATTCTCGCCGCGCGCCTGCTCGAAGCGACCGTCCGCGCCGTCGCTGTGCCGGTGACGCTGAAGATGCGCATGGGCTGGGATCATCAGAGCCTGAACGCCCCCAACCTCGCGCGCATCGCCACCGAGGCGGGCATCCGCATGCTCACCGTGCACGGCCGCACCCGCCAGCAGTTCTACACCGGCACCGCGGACTGGGATTTCATCCGCCATGTGAAGGCAGCCACCAACCTCCCGGTGATCGCCAACGGCGACATCATCACCGAGGACGACGCCGCCGAAGCCCTGCGCCGCTCCGGTGCGGATGGCGTCATGATCGGCCGCGGTTGCTATGGACGGCCCTGGTTCCCCGCCCATGTCGCTCATTTTCTGACCACCGGCGAACGCCTGCCGGAGCCCGACCTTGCGGCCCAGAAGCATGTCCTGCTCACCCATTACGCCGGCATGCTCAGCCATTTCGGCACCGAGCCCGGCCTGCGTCTCGCCCGCAAGCACCTCGCCTGGTATTCGCGGGGTCTGCCCGGATCGGCCGATTTCCGCGCCACCTTGATGCGCATGGCCGATGTGCACCTCGTGCTCGCCGCGATCGACCGCTTCTACGACCCGCTGATCGAGCGCGGCGCCACCCGTACGACCAGTCGCGATACGATGCTGGCGGAGGCGGCATGAAAAACGTCGTTGCCCGCGCTACCCTCAGCCTCGTCGGCCGCCGCGACACGGCGCGCCTGCCCGACAGTGCCGCCCTGCTCTCCGCCTTGCCGGTTCCCGTCGTGCTGATTGATGCCGAGAACCGCTTCCGCTTTCTCAACCACGCCGCCGAACAGTTCCTCGGCATTTCCACCGCCCAGTCGCGCAGCATGCCGTTGTCGGACCTCGTGCCCGCCGACAACCCGCTGTTCATGCTGATCGACCAGGTCCGCCGCTTCGACGCCTCGGTGTCTGATCACGACATGTCGATCGAAGGGCCCCGTTTGCGCAAGCACGGCATCACCGTGCAGGGCACGACTTTGCCGGAGGAGCCTGGCGCCGTGTTGCTGTCGTTCCAGGATGCGTCGGCCGCCCGCGCGCTCGACCGCCAGCTTGCCTTCCGCGGCGCGGCGCGCAGCGTCACCGGCATGGCCGCTATCCTGGCCCATGAGGTGAAGAACCCGCTTTCCGGTATTCGTGGCGCCGCCCAACTGCTGGAAGCCAGCGTCACCGAGCCGGACCGCGAACTGACCATCCTCATTCGCGATGAGGCCGATCGCATCAAGGCCCTGGTCGAGCGCATGGAGGTGTTCGGCGAGAAGCCGTTCTCTGGCGGCGCGGTGAATATCCATCGCGTGCTCGAACATGTCCGCCGCCTCGCGCAGAGCGGTTTCGCCGCGGCCATCCGCGTGCAGGAGGTCTATGACCCCTCCCTCCCGCCGGTCTTCGGCAACCGCGATCAACTGATCCAGGTCATCCTGAACCTCGTCAAGAACGCCGCCGAGGCGATCGCCGAGGGGGATGTGGAGCACGGCGAAATCACCCTGATGACCGCCTACCAGCACGGCGTCCGCCTCGCCGTCCCCGGTTCCGACCGCCGGCTCGAACTCCCGCTTGTCGTAACCGTGCGCGATAATGGGCCGGGCATTGCGGAGGATATCCGGGCCAATCTGTTCGACCCCTTCGTCACCTCGCGGCCCGCCGGCAGCGGCCTTGGCCTCGCCCTCGTCGCCAAGATCGTCAGCGATCATGGCGGACTGATCGAGGTCGAAAGCCGGCCGGGGCGTACCGAGTTCCGCTTGCACTTGCCGGTCTTTACCGACGACGACGAAACCAGTTGAGCGCGGCATCATGACCCCCCCCACCGTTCTCGTCGCCGATGATGATCGTTCGATCCGCACCGTTCTGACGCAGGCCCTGGGCCGCGCCGGCTACCAGGTTCGCACCACGTCGAACGCCGCCACGCTCTGGCGCTGGGTGGAGGACGGCGAGGGCGACCTGGTCATCACCGACGTCGTCATGCCCGACGAGAACGGGCTCGACCTGCTGCCGCGCATCCGCCGCATCCGCCCAGATCTGCGGGTGATCGTCATGAGCGCGCAATCCACGCTGATGACCGCGGTGAAGGCGGCCCAGCGCGGGGCCTTCGAGTATCTCCCCAAGCCGTTCGACCTGAAGGAACTCCTCGCCGTCGTCGCCCGCGCGCTCGCCAACCCGATGCCGGAGATCGCCAGCGCCGCGCCACGCCTGCGCGATGCCGAGGAGCGCCTGCCGCTGATCGGCCGCAGCCCGGCGATGCAGGAGATCTACCGCACCATCGCCCGCCTCACGACCGCCGACCTCACGGTGATGATCAACGGCGAAAGCGGCACCGGCAAGGAACTCGTCGCCCGTGCGTTGCACGATTACGGGCGCCGGCGTGCCGGCCCTTTCGTCGCCATCAACATGGCCGCCATTCCGCGCGAACTGATCGAGAGCGAGTTGTTCGGCCATGAGCGCGGCGCCTTCACGGGGGCCACCAACCGCAGCCAGGGCCGTTTCGAGCAGGCCGCCGGCGGCACGTTGTTCCTCGACGAAATCGGCGACATGCCTGCGGAGGCGCAAACCCGCCTGCTGCGCGTGCTCCAGGAGGGCGAGTTCACCACCGTGGGTGGCCGCCAGCCCATCCGCGCCAATGTCCGCATCATCGCCGCCACCCACCGCGATCTCCGCGCCGCGATCCGCCAGGGCCAGTTTCGCGAGGATCTGTTCTACCGCCTCAATGTCGTCCCGATCCGCCTGCCGCCCTTGCGCGAGCGGACCATCGATATCGGCGACCTCGCCCGCCACTTCCTCGAACGCGCGACCAACGATGGCCTGCCCGCCAAGTCGCTCGACCAGCCCGCCATCGACGCGCTGGCCGGTTATCGCTGGCCGGGCAATGTGCGCGAGCTTGAGAATCTCATGCGTCGCCTCGCCGCGCTATTCCCCGACGAGGTGATCTCGGCCGCCGCAGTGCTGGCGGAACTGACGATCGCCGACGCTTCCGAGCCGGTGGCGCCGGCCAGCGCCACCGGCCCCGAGCCGCTGGCGCGTGCCGTCGAGCGCCATATCCGCCAGTTCCTGGCCGCCCACCAGGACGGCATCGCGCCCTCGAACATCTATGACCGGGTGCTCGCCGAGGTCGAGCGCCCGCTGATCCAGATGACGCTGTCGGCAACCCGCGGCAACCAGATCAAGGCTGCCGCCATGCTCGGGCTGAATCGCAATACGCTGCGGAAGAAGATCCGTGATCTCGAAATTCCCGTCATCCGCGGCCTCACCTGAAGCGGCGGCGGAGCGGCACGCAGTGACCACGGCCCAGCCCGCGACGCCACCGGCCGCCCCGCCACCGGCCGCCCCGCTGTCACAGGCCGCCCCGCTCCCGCCCCGTGCGACGTTGCTCGGCCGCATCGCGATGATCGCCATGGGCCGCGGCGTCACCCTGCTGCTGGCGGCTTTCGCGCTGATCCTCGGCGTTGTCACCTTCGTGATGCTCACCCGCGAATTGCCGCCGCCCAACCAGGTCTTCGCCCTCGTGCTGGCGAACCTGGTCTCCCTTCTCCTGCTCGGCGCCGTGCTGGCGGGACGGCTGACCCGCATGTGGGTCGAACGCCGCCGCGGCTCGGCCGGTGCGCGCCTGCATGTCCGGCTGGTTCTGCTGTTCAGCGGCGTCGCCTTGACGCCGACCATCGTCGTCGCGGTCTTTTCCACCGTCTTCTTCAACCTCGGCATCCACGCCTGGTTCAACGAACCCGTCCGCGTCGCCCTGCAGGAAAGCCTCAACGTCGCGCACGGCTATCTGGAAGAGCATCGCGGCAATATCAGGATCGACGCCCTGAGCATGGCCGCCGATCTCGCCCGTGCCGGCCGCTTCCTCGTCAGCAGCCCGGACACCTTTGGCGACATCCTGGCCGACCAGACCGCCCTGCGCGGCCTGACGGAAGCCGTCATCTTCGAGCCGATGACCGGCCAGATCCTGGCCTCCTACGGCATGCTCGCGGGGATGGCGATGCAGCCGCCGCCGACCTGGGCACTCGAGATGGCGCGGGGCGGCGATGTCGCCCTGCTCGCCGGCGACGACGTGGACCGAGTCCGCGCCATTGTGCTGCTCGACGCCACGCCCCCGCTGATGCTGCAAATCAGCCGCCCCGTCGATGCCCGCATCCTCGGCTACATGCAGCGCACGGAGCAGGCGGCCGCCGAATACGCCCGGCTCGACGAGAACCGATCGGGCCTGCAGGTCACCTTCGCTCTCATCTTCGCGCTCGTTGCCTTGCTTGTACTCGCCGCCGCCATCCTGATCGGCCTGGTCATGGCCAACCAGATCGCCCGCCCCGTCGGCGGCCTCATCATCGCGGCCGAGCGCGTCCGGTCCGGCGACCTGACCGTGCGCGTGCCGGAAAGCAGCAGCGGCGACGAACTCGCCGGCCTCGCCCGCGCGTTCAACCGCATGACCGGCCAGCTCGCGGCCCAGCGCAGCGAACTGCTCGACGCCTACGGCCAGATCGACGAACGCCGCCGCTTCACGGAAGCGGTGCTCTCCGGTGTCTCGGCCGGCGTCATCGGCCTCGACCCCGAAGGGCGCATCGAACTGCCAAATCGTGCCGCCAGCGAACTGCTCGGCCGCGACCTGCTGGCCGATATCGGTCACGACCTCGCCGCCGTCGTTCCCGAATTTTTTCCCCTGCTGGATGCCGCCCGCGACGACGACCAGCATGGCGAGCGAACGCATACGGCCGAAATCCAGATCGGCCCGGCCAATGCCCGCCGCACTTTGCTCGTGCGCATCGGTGCCGACGCCGCCCGCGGCCGCAGCTTCGGCTTCGTCGCCACCTTCGACGACATCACCGAACTGCAATCAGCCCAGCGTAAGGCCGCCTGGTCCGACGTCGCCCGTCGCATCGCGCACGAGATCAAGAACCCGCTCACGCCGATCCAGCTTTCGGCCGAGCGCCTCAAGCGCCGCTTCACCCGCGAGATCACGTCCGACCCTGACACCTTCGTCCAGCTTGCCGACACCATCGTGCGCCATGTCGGCGATATCGGCCGCATGGTCGATGAATTCTCGTCCTTTGCCCGCATGCCGCAGCCGGTCATGCGGGCGGAGGATATCGGCCGGGTCGTGCGCGAATACCTGATCCTGCAGAAGAACGCCCACCCGGATATCGAATGGATCACCGACCTGCCGGCGCGCGGCCCGATGGCGCGCTGCGATCGCCGGCTGATCGGTCAGGCCCTCACCAACCTGCTGCAGAATGCCGCGGACTCGATTGTCATGCGCCAGGCCCGGAACGGGGGCAGTGCGCGGATCCAGATCGCTGCGTTGGAGCACGACAATGAAGTTGCCATTATTGTCGCTGATGACGGACTCGGACTGCCGGCGCAAGATCGCGACCGGCTGACGGAGCCGTATGTGACGCATAAGCCGAAGGGAACGGGACTTGGTCTGGCGATCGTCAAGAAGATCATGGAGGACCACGGCGGGCGCATCACCCTGGCCGACCGGCCGCCTGCGCATGATTGGCCCGGGGCAGGGGCCGTGGTCTCGCTCGTCCTGCCCGCCGCCGAGAGCTGAGCATGGCGTTTGATATCCTCATCGTCGATGACGAGCCGGACATCCGCATGCTCGTCGCCGGCATCCTCGAGGACGAGGGCTACGAAACCCGCCAGGCCGGCGACTCTGACGCCGCCATCGCCGCCTTCCGCACCCGCCGGCCCGCCCTCGTCATCCTCGATGTGTGGCTGCAAGGCAGCCGCCTCGACGGCATCGGCATTCTCCAGGCGATCCATGGCGAGGAACCGCACGTCCCCGTCGTGATGATCTCCGGCCATGGCACCATTGAGCTTGCGGTCAACGCCATTCAGGCCGGTGCCTACGATTTCCTCGAGAAGCCCTTCCAATCCGACCGCCTGCTGCTGATCATCCGCCGCGCCTTGCAGGCGGCCGCCCTGGCCCGCGAGAACGCTGAACTGCGCCTGCGTGCCGGACCGGAGACGGAACTCACCGGCGAAAGCGGAACCATCGGCACCCTGCGCAGCGCCGTCGAAAGAGTGGCCCCCACCGGCTCGCGCGTGATGATCACCGGCCCGGCCGGCTCCGGCAAAGAGGTGTTGGCGCGCATGATCCACGCGCGCTCGCGCCGTGCCGAGGCCCCGTTCGTCGCGCTGAACTGCGCCATCCTCAACCCAGCCCGCTTCGAGGAGGAACTTTTCGGCGTCGAGGCCGGGGCCGATCCCGCCACCGCGCCACGCCGCGCCGGGGTGCTCGAACGCGCCCATGGCGGCACGTTGCTGCTCGACGAAGTGTCGGACATGCCGTTGGAAACCCAGGGGAAAATCGTCCGCGCGCTGCAGGAGCAATCCTTCGAACGCGTGGGTGGCGCCAGTCGGGTCAAGGTCGATATCCGCGTCATCGCCACCTCGAACCGCGATTTGCAGGCCGAAATCGCGGCCGGGCGCTTCCGCGAAGACCTGTTCTACCGCCTCGCCGTCGTCCCGCTCCGCGTCCCCCCGTTGAAGGAGCGCCGCGAGGACGTCCCAGCCCTCGCCCGCCATTTCCTCGCCCGTTCCGCCGAAGCCGCCGCTATGGCGCCGCGGGACCTCTCGACGGACACGCTCACCGTGCTCCAGTCGCATGACTGGCCCGGCAACGTGCGCCAACTGCGCAATCTCATGGACTGGCTGATGATCATGGCCCCCGGCGGCCCCGGCGACCCGATCCGCGCCGACATGCTGCCGCCCGAGTTTGCCGCCGGCACGCCAACGCTGCTCGCGGACCCCAGCGCGGACATCATGACGCTGCCGCTGCGGGAGGCGCGTGACCTGTTCGAGACGCAATATCTACAGGCGCAGCTGCTGCGCTTCGCCGGCAACATCTCGCGCACCGCCAATTTCGTCGGCATGGAACGCAGCGCCCTGCACCGCAAGCTCAAGCAACTCGGCGTGAATGCCGAGGACCGGGGGGCCTGACCCCCCGGCTGCACCCTAGCGGCGAAAACTCCCGTTTGAGATTGCGGTGAAATCATAGCGGCTGATCGCCAGATCATGCAGGTCGCGCGCATCGAGCTGCGCCAATTCACGCATGATCGCCAGCCGCGACCGGCGCGCCGCGCGCCCGGAGCGGAAGGCACTCGCCGCCTGCCGGAGCGTGACGAGCAAGCCGGAGTCGGTGGATTCGGAAACGCCGTGAAGGATGGTAGCCATGAGGGCAACTCCTGTTGCAACGCAGCAAATACTGCAGTGCAGCATTTGTGTGCGCCATGGAGTATGTCAAGCTTCCTGTCCTATCAATCCGCCTGCGGAGGAAAACGCCGCGCTCTCATTCCAGCATCGCTTCCGCCTCCATGCACAGGAATCCCTTGTCATCCTGGGCCCATAGCGCCACCGAGCCACCTGCTCCGGGACGACCGCATACCGCGAACGGCGCGATATCGAAGATCGGCCTGAGCGCCCGGAACTTGAACGACACCAGCCGGGCCGCGTTGTTGCGCCGCAGCAAATCCACCAGCAGCGTCGCGATCAACGGCCCATGCACGATCAACCCGGGATATCCCTCAATTTCCGTGACATAGCGCCGGTCATAGTGAATGCGATGGCCATTGAACGTCAGCGCGGAGTAGCGGAACAGCAGCACGTCATCGGGCACGATATCCCGCCGCCACGCCGGATCGCCGGGTGCCGGACGCGGGGCAGGGGGGGTCTCCCCAGCCGCCGGCGCCTCGCGATACACGATGTCGTGCTCCTCCGTCAGCGCCACTCCCTCAGGCCCCTCGACCTGGTGGCGCACGAGCACGAACACCAGATTGCCGCTCCGCCCCTCCTTCATCGACACATCGACGATCTGCGAGGTCCGCGTGATCGGATCGCCGACCCGCAGCGGCCGCAGGAAGCTGAACCGGCCGCCCGCCCACATCCGCCGGGGCAGGGGCACCGGCGGCAGAAATCCGCCGCGCAGCGGATGCCCGTCCGAGCCGATCTGCGACTGGCGGGCGCGCGGCAGGAAATACAGCCAGTGCCACAACGGCGGCAGCGCGTCGCCCGGCTTCGGCGCCGGATCGTCGCGATCCAACGTCGCCGACAACGCGGCGATCGGGAAGCTCGCCACCTGATCCGGCAACACCTCCTGCCGCCCGATCCAGCTCCGCAGCAACTCCATGTCGAGGCTCATGGCCGTGGCTCCTTCGCCAGCACCCGATCCACCATCACGCCGGATAGCCCGGTATAATTCGCCGGGTCGAGAAACCCTGCCAACTGCGCGCGCGCCATATGCGGGCTGATTGCGGGATGCCCGGCCAGCAGATCGAGGAACGTGCCGCGCCCGGCCACCACGTCGCGGCAGATGTCGTAGACCAGATCATGCGCGCGCTGCCGCCCCAGCGCCGGGCCGAGGCCCATCATCACCGCCTCCGCCTGGATCAGCCCCTTGGTCAGATCGAGATTGGCCCGCATCCGCACGGGGTCCACCTGCAGACCGGAGACCAGGAAGCGCGACTGCGCCAGCGCCCCGGCCGAGAGCAGGAAAATCTCGGGCACCGCGATCCATTCGATCTCCCACGGCCCGGTCGAGCGCTCATGATCCTCCACCATCGCGTCCAGCAACGCCGCGACATTCTGCCGCACCATGGCAACACAGGCATGGATGTAGTTGGAAGATATCGGATTACGCTTCTGCGGCATCGTCGAGGACGACCCGCGCCCCTCGTGGAACGGCTCGAAAACCTCCTCCACCTCGGTCTGCATCAGCAGCTTCACGTCCATCGAGATTTTTCCCAATGTCCCCGTGACAAGACCCAGGAAACAGCCGACCTCGGCGATCCGGTCGCGCATCGTGTGCCAGGCGATCTCCGGCTGGCCCAGTCCGAGTTCTTCCATCAGGCCGAACTGGACCCGCAGCCCGTCTTCGCCCAGCGAGGCCAGCGTGCCCGTGGCGCCGCCGAATTCGCCGACCAGCACGCGCGGCCTGATCTCGCCGAGACGTTCCAGATGGCGCTGGAACCCGGCCAGCAGCACCGCGCATTTATAGCCGAAAGTGATCGGCGTCGCCTGTTGCAGGTTCGACCGTCCGGCCATCGGCGTGTCGCGATACTTCTTCGCGAGCCCCGCCAGCGCCGCCGAAATCGCCCGCAGATCATCCTCGACCAGCACCAGCGCGTCGCGGATCGCCATGACCGTGGCGGTGTCCGTGATGTCCTGTGTGGTCGCGCCCCAATGGCACCACTCGCCCAGCCCGTCCTGGCACTTGGCCACAAGCTGCTGCACCACCGGCAGGATCGGATAGCCGATGCGCTCGGTCTGTTGCTTCAGCAGATCCATGTCATAGGTCGCCGCATCGCCATGGCGCTGGATCTCGTCGCTGGCCGCCTGCGGGATGATCCCGAGTCGGCCCTGCACCCGCGCCAGCGCCAGTTCGATGTCCAGATAGTATTGCGTGCGCTGCTGATCGGAGAAAATCCGCCGCATTGCCTCGGTGGAGAAGATATCGCGAAAGACCCGCGAGTCCGGAGCCGAGCCGATCATGGGGTTTCTCCCTGTTGCCAACCATCCGACGTGCTAACAGACTCTCCGCTTTGATCAAGGAGGAACGCTTGCCGCGACCGGAGGCCATTCTATGGGACTGGGACAACACGCTGGTCGATGCCTGGGCGGGCATCACGGCGGCGCTTAACATCGTCCTCGCCATGTATGACAAGCCGGTCTGGACCCTGGAGCAGGCCCGCGCCCGCATCCGCGGCTCCGTGCGCGACACATTTCCCGACATGTTCGGGCCGGACTGGCGCCGTGCGGCCAGCATGCTGCAAACCACGATGGAGGCGGGGCATCTCGATCATCTCCGCCTGATGCCTGGGGCCGCGACCGCGCTTGACCATGCCGGCGACCTGCCGCTCGCGGTGGTCTCGAACAAGGAAGGCAGGATTCTGCGCCGGGAAGTGGCACATCTCGGCTGGACTGCCCGTTTCGGCGCCATCGTCGGCGCCGGTGACGCCTCCGCCGACAAGCCGCACCCCGCGCCCATCTGGTATGCCCTCTCAACGATCGGGGTGATCCCCGGGCGCCATGTGTGGTATATCGGCGATACCGGCTCCGACATGCAGGCCGCCCACGCGGCGGGCTGCACGGCGGTGCTGGTCGGCGATGCCGCGCATGATGGTGGACTCAAGGCGCTTGAACAAACGGGCGTGGCACCGCATTTGCATTGTATCGACGCGATGGCGTTGGCGTCCCTGCTCAAGGCCGAAGCCACGGCGTAAGCCGGCGGGGAGGTCGCTACCGCGCGATGACGGCGAAAGGATCGTCGCGCGGCAAACTATGTGTGTGTCAACAACGACAAGAAGGATAATGTCGTGGCCAACGAGAAGTCGCAGAACGTTCAGGACGTGTTTCTGAATCACTTGCGCAAGAACAAGACGCCCGTCACCGTGTTCCTGGTGAACGGCGTGAAACTCCAGGGTATTATCACCTGGTTCGATAACTTTTCCGTGCTCCTGCGGCGCGACGGGCATACGCAGCTCGTCTACAAGCACGCGATCAGCACCGTCATGCCCGGCGCGCCCATCCAGCTGTTCGATGGGCCGAAACCGGAGACAACCGGCAACACGCTGACGATCACGCCGCGGGACCCAACGCCGGTGGAGGCGGATTGACCCCATCATGACGGAAGGCAAAGCGCGCGGCTCCGAGGGGGGCCACGCGCAGCCGACCCGCGCGGCCGTCATCCTCCCGTGGGACCGGCCCGACCGCAACGACGCCACCCGCGCCGCCGAAGCCCGCTTGGCCGAAGCGGTGGGCCTTGCCGCGTCGATCGGCCTGGTCGTCGTCCACACGGCCATCCTGCCCCTGCGCGCCCGCCGCCCGGCGATGCTTCTCGGCTCCGGCCAGGTTGCCGCCCAGCATGAATTCATCACGGCCGAGCACGTCGATGTCGTCATCGTCGATGCCCAGCTCTCGCCCGTGCAGCAGCGCAATCTGGAGAAGGAGTGGGCCTGCAAGGTCATCGACCGCACGGGCCTCATCCTCGATATTTTTGGCGAGCGCGCGGCCACCAGCGAGGGCGCGCTCCAGGTCGAACTCGCCCATCTCGAATACCAGCGCTCCCGCCTCGTCCGCTCCTGGACCCATCTGGAACGCCAGCGCGGCGGCTTCGGCTTCCTCGGCGGCCCCGGCGAGACCCAGATCGAGGCCGACCGCCGGCTGATCGGGGACCGCATCGTCCGCCTCAAGAAAGAGCTCGAACAGGTGCGCCGCACCCGCGGGTTGCACCGCAGTGCCCGCAAGCGCGTGCCGTATCCGATCGTCGCCCTCGTTGGCTACACGAACGCCGGGAAATCGACCCTGTTCAATGCCTTGACCGGCGCCGAAGTGATCGCCCGCGACCAGTTGTTCGCCACGCTCGACCCCACCATGCGCGGCCTGCATCTGCCGTCGGGCCGCCAGATCATCCTGTCGGACACCGTCGGCTTCATCAGCGAACTCCCCACCGAACTCGTTGCCGCCTTCCGCGCGACCCTCGAAGAAGTCGCCGAGGCCGATGTGATCCTGCACATCCGCGACGCCGCCCACCCCGACAGCGCTGCCCAACGTGCCGACGTCATCGCCGTTCTCGACGGCATGGTGAAGGACGGCACGCTCGACGCCGCCTGGCGCCGCCGCAGCATTGAGGTGTTGAACAAGGCGGACTTGCTCGGCGGCATCGCGGCACTGCCCGAAAGAGCCGATGCGGTCGCCGTCTCCGCCATCACCGGCGAGGGTCTTGACGCGCTGAAATCCGCCATCGACACCCGCATCGCCGCCGGGATGGACGTCATCGCCTACGACATCCCGCCCGGCGACGGGGCGCGCCTGGCCTGGCTCTACCAGCACGGCGAGATCATCGACCGCACCGACGGCGAGGACGCCATTCACGTTACCGTCCGCCTCCTCCCCGCCGACCGCGCGCGCTTCGAAAGACCCTGATCATGGCGAAATTCACTCGCAAAGACGCCGACCGTCTGGCTGACATCCTGCGCCACGCCGCCCGTGCTGAAATCATGCCGCGCTTCCGCCGCCTCGCCCATGGCGATGTGCGCACCAAGACCGGGCCGCTCGACCTGGTCACCGAGGCCGACGAAGCCGCCGAGCGGATGATCACCGCGGCGCTGACCGCCGCTTTCCCCGGCTGCGTCATCATCGGCGAGGAAGCCACCGCCGAAAACCCGGCCCTCCTCGACGCCATCGCCGGCGCCGACCTTGCCTTCGTCGTCGACCCCGTGGACGGCACCTCGAACTTCGCCTGGGGCATGCCGCTGTTCGGCTGCATGGCCGCCGCGATCACCCACGGCGAGGTCATCGGCGCGGTCATCCACGACCCCATCGCCCATATGTGCGCGATGGCCGTGCGCGGGGAGGGGGCCTGGGACGAGGAAACCGACGGCACCCACCACGACATGCGCGTCGCAGCACCCGTCCCGGTCTCCGAAATGGCCGGGGGCGCCAACTGGCGCTATTTGCCCGAACCCCAGCGCAGCACCATCTGCCGCAATCTCGACCGCGTATCCGCCAGCTTCGGCTACCGCTGCGCCGCCCATGAATACCGCCTGATCGCCGGCGGCCACTGCCACTATCTGCTCTACGGCAAGCTCATGCCCTGGGACCACGCCCCCGGCTGGCTCCTCCACCAGGAAGCCGGCGGCTTCTCCGCCCAGTTCGACGGCACGCCCTACCGCCCGACCGTGACCGCTGGCGGTCTGATCTGCACGCCGGATGAGGCGGGATTCCATGCGCTCAGGGCGGCTTTGCTGGGCGCCTGACCGCGGTTTCCTCCCGCTTAACCACCCCCCATGCCGCCTCCATCTCGTCCAGCGTCGCATCCACCGCCATCTTCCCCTCCGCCGCCAGCAGCGCCTCCACGCCGCCGAACCGCCGTGCGAATTTCGCGTTCGCGTGCCGCAGACACGCTTCCGGGTTGAGCTCCAGCTTGCGCGCGAGATTGACCAGGACGAACAGCATGTCGCCGACCTCGTCGGTCAGCCGCGTCTGATCGGCGTCGGCCAATTCCGCACGAAGTTCGAGAATTTCCTCATCGAGCTTCTCCAGCACGGCCCCGGCATCCGGCCAGTCGAACCCGACGCGGGCCGCCCGCTGCGTCAGCTTCAGCGCGCGGGTGAGGGCAGGGAGCCCCATTGGGATGCCCGCGAGCGTCCCGGTCTCCTGCCGCGCCCGCCGCTCATCCGCCTTCTGCGCCTCCCATGCCGCGGACTGCATGCCCGCATCGCGCGAAGCCGCTTCACCGAACACATGCGGATGCCGGCGGATCATCTTGTCGGCAATCGCGCGGGCCACCTCGGCGAACCCGAACCGGCCTTCCTCGGCCGCCATCTGCGCGTGGTAGACGACCTGGAACAGCAGATCGCCCAGTTCATCTGGCAGGGCGGCAAAGTCCCGCCGGGCAATCGCGTCGGCCACCTCGTAGGCCTCCTCGATCGTATACGGCGCAATCGTCTCGAAACTCTGCACCACATCCCATGGGCACCCGGTCACCCGGTCGCGCAGCGCCGCCATGATCGTCAGCAGCCGGCGCAACTCCGCCTCGGCCGCACCCAGTGCCGCATCATCCATCGCAAAATCTTCTCCCGCGCGTGGGAATGAGTATGGCATGGTTCCCGTCATCACCTCAAAGCCGGATGCATAGGGGACCAGCCATGTCGATCTCACGCCGCTTCTTCGTCGGCGCGGCCACCGCGGCCGCGTTCGTTCCGGCCGCCAGCCAGGCCGCCCAGCCGCTCGCCGGCAAGCAGGCCCCGACTTTCTATCGTTATAAGGTTGGTGACATCGAGATCACCGCCATCAACGATGGCGTCGCCCAGCGCCCGCTCGACGGGTTCATCAAGAACGCGCCGGCCGACGAAGTCCGCAAGGTCCTCGGTGACGCCTTCATGGCGCAGGACAAGATCACCATCCCCTTCACATCGCTCGTCGTGAACACCGGCAAACATTTGGTATTGCTCGATTCTGGCAATGGCGACCTCGGCGCGCCCACCACCGGCTCCTGGATGGCCAACTTCCGTGCCGCCGGGTTCGACCCCAAGAACGTTGACGCCGTGCTGATCAGCCATTTCCACGGCGACCACATCAACGGCACCCGCCTGAAGGACGGCACGGCGGTGTTCCCGAACGCCGAAATGATGGTCAGCGAAGTCGAATGGAACTTCTGGATGGACGACGCCAAGGCAATGGCCGCGCCCGAGGGCATGAAACCCGCCTTCAACAACGCCCGCCGCGTCTTCGTGCCCATTGCCGAGGACGTGAAGCGCTTCGCCTGGGACAAGGAAATCGTCTCCGGCATCACCGCCATCGGCGCCCCCGGCCACACACCAGGCCACACCTGCTTCGCCGTCCATTCCGGCAACGCGCGCTTCATGGCGATGTCCGACCTCACCAACAACACCTCCGTTTTCGTCCGCAATCCGGACTGGCAGGCCATCGTCGACACTGACGGCGAGGTCGCCCGCGTCACCCGCCACCGCATGCTCGACATGGCCGCGACCGAGAAAATGCAGGTTGCGTTCTACCACGCCCCGTTCCCGGCGACCGGCCACATCGCCCGCGACGGCGCCAACAAATACCAGCTCGTCCCGGCCTTCTGGCAATCGGCTGTTTGATTTGAACCCCCGGTCTTGACTTCAACCCCCCGTCTTGATTTGAACCCGGAGTCGCGGCTCTACGCGCCGGCCACCGCCCGTAACCGCGACCCGATCCTGGATGTGCTCCGCCGCGTGCTGCCCCCGGCCGGCCTCGTGCTAGAAATCGCCAGCGGCACCGGCGAGCATGCCGTCCATTTCGCCGCCGCGCTGCCGGACCTGACCTTCCAGCCCAGCGACCCCGACGCGGACCGCCGCGCGAGCATTGACGCCTGGTCTGCCACCACCAATCTGGCGAACATCCGCCAGGCCATCGCCCTCGACTCCGGCACCGGCTGGACCACCCTGGCCGACGCCATCCTCTGCATCAACATGATCCACATCGCCCCGTGGTCCGCCACCGAAGGCCTCCTGCGCGGCGCGGCGCGATCATTGGGGCAGGGGGCACCACTCTTCCTCTACGGCCCGTTCCGCCGCGAAGGTGCCCACACCGCCGAAAGCAACGCCGCCTTCGACGCCGAATTGCGTGCCCGAAATTCCAGTTGGGGCATCCGAGACCTGGAGGCTGTTGCGAGCCTTGCGGACTCCCACGGCTTCGGCCCGCCGGAGATCACCGCCATGCCCGCGAACAACCTGTCGGTCACATTCCGCCGGGCCTGATAGGGATCACACCCGTCCATCTAAATGTCGCAGAAGGTATATTATGGAAACACGACACGCGCCGAAGGCGTGGGCCGTGGTTCCATAATATATTCCGGGTTTAGGGGCAGCAGCATTTGAGGTCTTCGTCCAGGGCGCTGTGGCCGGCGGCGTCTGGGAGATCCATGGCGGGGTTTTCGGCGAAGAAGCCGGCGTATTCCACCGGCATGATGGTGCTGGTTGGGAAACTCGCCGGCGGCGAAGCGCTCGGCGGGATCGTAATTGGTTACCCAGACGTGCTTGGTGGCGAAACCGGCGCGATTGCGCACCGCGCTGCCCTCCTGGGCCAACCGCAGCGGACTTGGCATCACCGCCAGCTTGTAGGCCGGCGCGTTACCAACGCTGTTCAACAGAGCAGTACCCAGCGCGCCGCCGGCACCACCGCCTCGCGCGGCCGCCTCGCCAGCACTGAAGCCTTGGCCGGCTCGCGCAACTCGGTGGTGGTGAAGCGCAGCATCTCGTTGAACCCGCCATACGCGGCCACCAGCGACTGTACGCGCGCGAGTTCGCCAAGGCTCAGGGGATCGAGCGGGTGAGTGCCAGCCATGGGAATTTCCTTCATGCCCGATCGTAGCGCTTCTCCCTCACTGCGCCAGCCCACACCCCATGAACCCAGCGGCCCCGCTGAGGGCGGACTTCCCGTGGTGCGCTCTGAGGCATACGTGCCCCGACTTGTTCGGGGCATCTATGCTTTTCCCCCTCAACCCGGCGACCGCGAGTCGAAAAACTTTACACACACCGTAGACCCCGGGGGCGGACCGGCACCAACCTATTGAAATCTTACGACTCCAAGTCGCGGCACGGAAATTGCTTGAATAATTCTCAAACGCCATCTCGCTGCGGAGCGCGCTAACCCGCAACGTTGTGGCCCCCAGAAGGAGTGGACCGTGAAAAAATTTCATCTCGCCGCCGGCCTCGCCGTCCTCATCGCAGCAGCGCCGGCCCTCGCCGTCGGCCCCACCCTCACCCCCGCCGGCTTGGCAGACGGTTTCACCATCGACACATTCTATACCGACAACAGCGTTGGTCCCAGCTACCCCCTCCTCGGTGCCGTCGCCGCCTCCGACGGCTCGCTCATCGGCTCCGGCTACGCCTACGGCAAGCTCCTCAAATTCAACGAAGGCGCCGGCAACACCGTCAACAACCTCGGCTTTGTCAACGCCACCCTGACCGCCAGCACCCCCGGCACCCCCACCGGCATCGCCCGCGCCGGCAGCGATGTCTACGTCAACATCTTCGGCACCGGTATCTTCAGGGTCAACACCGCCACCCTCGCGACGACCCAAATCGGTACCATCCTACCCGCCTACGGACTCTGGGGCACTCCGGACGGTAACCTCGTCACCGGCACCGGCAACGGGATTTACCAGGTCGACACCATCACCGGCGTCGCCACCCTCGTTGGCAACGCCGGTTCTGTTGACGGCGTCACCGTCTCGCCCGACGGCACCGTCGCCTACGCCGAAGCTGGCAGCCGCATCCTTGGCTACAGCCTCACCTCCATCGCCCCCAACTTCCCCGTCTTCGACTCCGGCATCATCCCTGGCGGTCCCGACGGTGCCGGCGTCATCAGCGGCGGCGCCTTCAACGGTGACATCGTCGTCAACGTGAACGACGGTACCCTCCACCTCCTCACTCCCAACGGATTCGGCGGCATCAGCAGCGATGTCATCATCGCCACCGGCGGCTCACGTGGTGACCTCGTCTCCCCCGACGCCAACAACGGCTGTCTTCTGGTCACCAACTACCAGTCGACCTCCCGCCTCTGCATCGCCGACGGCGGCATCGGCACCGACGTCCCCGAACCCGCCTCCATGGCCCTCCTCGGTGCCGGCCTCCTCGGCCTCGGAGCCCTACGCCGTCGCCGCCGTTAACCCGACCCGCAGCCCGCAAAAAGGCCCGCCGCAAGCGGGCCTTTTTTGTGCCCAGCTTCAACCGTCCATGGCGACTTCGAGCACCTGCCCATCGTAGCCGGGCTCCACCCCCGCCGGCAGATTGGCCCGCAGCCAGCCCCAGTCCATGTCGCTGCCCATATGGGTCAGCACCGTGCGACGTGGCCGCAGCCGCGCGACCCATTCCAGCACCCGGCCGAGCCAGGCATGGGTGTGGTGCTCCGCCCGCTGGAAACACCCGACCACCCAGGTGTCGACCCCGTCCAGCGCGGCGAAAGCCGCGTCATCCAGTGCCACCGCGTCGGTCGAGTAGCCGAAACCACCGACGCGCAGGCCGAGCGAGCGGGTGAAGCCGTGGTCCTGGTCGAACAGATGGACCCGGAGCCCGGCGGCGGCGATGGTGGCGCCGGGCACGATCACCCGGGGCACCAGCACCGGGCGGAAGAAGTTGGGCCGCTGCCACGGGCGGAAGGCGTAGCCGAAGCGCTGTTCCAACTCGCCCAAGGTCGCCGCGGTGCCATAGGCCTCGATCGGCCGGCCGATCACCCGGTTGAGGATGCGCACGTCGTCGAGCCCGGTGACGTGGTCGGCATGGGCGTGGGTGTAGAGCACGGCGCCGACCCGGGCGATCCCGGCGGCGAGCAGTTGCTGGCGCATATCGGGCGGGGTGTCGACCAGCAACACCTCCCCTGCCCCGCCGTCGATGGCGATGCTGGCGCGCGTGCGCACATTGCGTGGCTCGGCGGGATCGCACTCCCCCCAATCCCCCCGCCCGTCGGCGCCGCCGATCAGCGGCACTCCGGCGGAGCCGCCGGTGCCGAGCAGGGTGACGCGCATCAGGCCGCTTTCTTGAACAGTCGGCGGAAATTGGCGGTGGTGAGGTCGGCGATTTCCTGCGGAGTCATGCCGTGGATCTCGCCCAGCACCCGGGCGGTATGCGCCACATAGCCGGGCTCATTGCGCTTGCCGCGGAACGGCACCGGGGCGAGATAGGGCGCATCGGTCTCGACCAGCAGTCGCTCGCGCGGCACGTCGCGGGCGATGTCGCGGATTTCCTGGGATTTCGGGAAGGTCAGGATGCCGGACAGGCTGACATAGCCGCCGAGCACGACCGCCGCCTCGGCGAGGGCGCGGGTGGAGGAGAAGCAGTGCAGCAGGAAATCGAAGGCGCCGTCGGCGTGTTCCTCGCGCAGGATGGTGATGATATCGGCGTCGGCGTCGCGGGCGTGGATGGAAAGCGGCAGGTCAGCGAGGCGGGCGGCGCGGATATGGGCGCGGAAACTCGCCTGCTGCATGTCGCGCGGCGCCTTGTCGTAGAAATAGTCGAGGCCGGATTCGCCAATGCCGATCACCTTGGGATGCGCCGCCTCCGCCGCTATGGCTTCGGGTGTCGGGACCGGGTGTTCGGCCGCGTTGTGCGGATGGACGCCAACCGTGCACCATATGTTGGGATGCGCCTCGGCGATGCCGCGCACCACGTCGGACTCGGTCAGGCGGGTGCCGATGGTCACCATTTCGCCCACCCCGGCGGCGGCGGCGCGGGCAATCACGGCCTCCCGGTCGTCGCCTTGGAAGTAGTCGAGATGGCAGTGAGAATCGATCAACATCAGGCGGCTACGAGGCTTCTTCGATAAACCGGGGAAACACGCCCTGCGGCGCCGGCAGCGCAAGCCCGGCCGGCAAGGCGGTGGCGAGGTCAGCGATATCGCGGGCATCCGCGGGCACCGAGAGCTGATCGAGCATCTTCGCCATGCTTCCAGGCATCACCGGTTGCAGCACGGTCGCGACATGCCGCAACACGTCCGCGAGCACCCTGAGCACCGCCGCCATGCGCACGGGGTCGGTCTTCTTCAACGCCCACGGTGCCTGGCGGTCGATATAGCCGTTGCCGGCGCGGATCACCTTCCAAACATCCTCCAGCGCGCCGCCGAAATCCTGCTGGTCCATGCGCATACGGAGCATCCCCGGCAACGCGGCAGCGGCGGAGCGAATGACGCCGTCCTCATCGGTCGTTGGCCCAATTTCCGGCAGGAGACCGTCACAATTGCGCGCGATCAAGCTTAGCGAGCGTTGCGCGAGGTTCCCCAGGTCGTTCGCCAGTTCGACGTTCAACCGCGATGCCAGCGCCTTGCGGCTGAAATTCCCGTCATTCCCAAACGGCACCTCGCGCAGCAGGAAGAACCGGACCGGATCGAGACCATACTGCGCGATAAGCTCCGCCGGCGCGATGACGTTGCCGAGGGATTTGCTCATCTTCTCCCCCTCGATCGTCCACCAGCCGTGGGCGAACACTCGCGCCGGCGTCGGCAACCCGGCCGACATCAGAAAAGCCGGCCAATAGACCGTGTGAAACCGCAGAATATCCTTACCGACCATATGCAGGTCCGCCGGCCAGAACGCGGCGCGCGGCCCGGCTTCTAGCCGGCCAGTCGCCGTGATGTAGTTGGTCAGCGCGTCCAGCCACACATACATGATGTGCTTCGGGTCGCCTGGTACCGGGATACCCCAGGTGAAGCTGGTGCGGCTGATCGACAGGTCGCGCAGCCCGCCACGCACGAAGCTCAGCACCTCGTTGCGACGGGCATCCGGCGCGATGAAGGCGGGATTGGCCTCATAGAACGCCAGCAGCCGATCCTGCCAGGCGGAGAGGCGGAAGAAATAACTCGGCTCCACCACCCATTCCACCGGCGCGCCGGATGGCGCGATGCGCGTTCCGTCGGGCCGCTTCGTCAGTTCGTCCTCGTCATAGAACGCCTCGTCGCGGACGGCGTACCAGCCCTCGTAGCCGCCGAGATAGATGTCCCCCGCCGCCGCCATGCGCTGCCATAGCTCCGCACAGGCCGCCTTGTGGCGCCCCTCGGTGGTGCGGATGAAGTCGTCGTTCGAAATCCCCATGGCGTCGGCGGTTTCACGAAACGCCATGCTGACGCGGTCGGTGAAGGCCTGCGGATCGACCCCGGCGTTTTCGGCGGCTTTCTCGACCTTCTGGCCATGCTCGTCGGTGCCGGTGAGAAAAAACACGTCATGCCCATCGAGCCGCTTCCAGCGCGCGAGAACATCGCAGGCGAGCATCGTATAGGCGTGGCCGATATGCGGCACGTCGTTCACGTAGTAGATCGGGGTGGTGATGTAATATTTTGGTTTCATTGAATTCTCGGTGCATTGCCTGCGAGCAGACCCAGCCCGGCGACGATCGCCTGGCGCTTGTCCAGGTAGGCGCCCTCGGTTTCGTCCTGCAGACGTGTCAGCGCGTGCCACACGTCGACCCAGGCGGCAAGGGGCCTGGCGCCGAGCAGCCGCGTCTGGTCGGGGTCGGCGCGGCCACGGGCGGCGTCGCGCACCGCCGCGGCGAGGCCGGCGCGCAGCATGTCCATGAAGGTGGCGAACCCGTCCTCGTCGCGGCCGAGCTTGTCGGCAATCGCGTGCGCCTGGGCGGCGTTGACGTTGGGCAGGGCGCCGAGCACGAGGTCGACCATTTCCGCATAGCCCACCCCGCCGCCTGATGCGAGATCCAGCGCCCGGCCGATCGAGCCTTCCGCGAGGCTGGCGATGCGGGCGGCGGCGGCGGGCGCGAGGTCCGGCCGGTACGCCCCCAGAAGGCTGACGAGGCTCACCTCGTCGAGCGGCGCGAGGGCCAGCCGGCGGCACCGGCTGCGGATCGTCGGCAACAGCCGCCCGGGGGCGGCGCAGGTGAGCAGCAGGATGGCCCGCGCCGGCGGTTCCTCCAGCATCTTCAGCAGCGCGTTGGCCGAATTGCGGTTGAGGTCCTCGGCGCCATCCACCACCACCACGCGCCAGCCGCCCTCGGCCGGCGTGAGGTGCATGAAATGCGGAATTTCCCGGGCGCTCTCAACGATGATCTCGCTGCGCATCCGCTTGGTCTTCGGGTTGATCTCCCGCTCGATGGTCAGCAGATCGGCATGGCTGGAAGCGGCGACGCGATGGAACACCGGATGCGCCTCGGGCAGAGCCAGACTGTCACCCTCCGGCGGCCCGGCGAGTAGTCGGCGGGCGAAGCGGAATGCGAAGGTCGCCTTGCCGATCCCGGGCGGCCCGGTGATCAGCCACGCGTGATGCAACCGCCCCGCGCGCATGGCCTCCGCAACCTGCGCCTCGGCGACCTCATGCCCTCGCAGCAGCGGATTGGCGCGCGGCTCCGGCGCGGTCATCCGCGTGCCGCCAGCCGCGCATCCACGGTGGCCAGGATGCTGGCCGCCACCGTAGCCGGGTCCGGCGTGCCGTCGATCATCGCGCAGCGGTCGGGCTCGGCGGCGGCGATGGCGTGAAAGCCCTCGCGGATGCGGGCAAAGAAATCCGGCCCGAGGCGCTCGTAGCGGTCCGCCGCCGTGCCGCGCGCAGCGAGCCGGCTGAGCGAGACCGACACGGGGACGTCGAGCATCAGCGTCAGATCCGGGCGCAGGCCGAGCATCGCCGTCAGGGTGGCGATCGCGGCGCGGTCGGCGTGCTGGCCGTAGCCCTGATAGGCCATGGTGCTGTCGTAGAAGCGATCGCAGACCACCCACATCCCAGCCTCCAGCGCCGGGCGGATGGTACGCTCGACATGCTCGGCGCGATGGGCGAAGTGCAGCAGCGTCTCCGCCGGCGGCGACCAGGCGATGCTGCCGCCGAGCAGCAGGTCGCGCAGCACCTCGGAGCCGGGTGAGCCACCAGGCTCGCGGGTGCGCAGCACGGCCAGCCCGCTGGCGGCCAGCGCGTCGGCCAGCAGCCGCGCCTGCGTCGATTTGCCGCCGCCCTCGCCACCCTCAAGGGTGATAAGCCGCCCGCGCCCCGCCATCGCGTTCAGCCACCGCCGACCATGCGGCTAAGCACGGCCATCGCGCGGCCGGGCAGGCCGAGGCGCGCGACGTCGGCGCCGGCGAGCAGCGGAATATTGAGGTCGGGCACCCCGGCGCCGGTGACGGTCAGCTTGCCGAGCACGGTGCCGCGCGTGATCGGCGCCGGCACGGGACGGGCATATTCCAGCGCGATCCGCGCCTTGTTGCGCCAGCCCCGAGGCATCGTGACCACCACATCTCGCCCGCCGACGAGCGGCACGGTGGCGGTCGTGCCGAGCCAAACCGGCGCCTGCTCGATAGTGTCTCCGGCGGTGAACAGGGTGACGTTCTCGAACTCCCGGAACGTCCATTCCAGCAGCCGCTCCGCCTCCTCGGCGCGCTGGCGCATCGTGCTCAGGCCGTTGACGACGACGACGGTGCGCCGCCCCTGACGGCTGGAACTGACGACCATGCCATAGCCGCCATCATCGGTGTGCCCGGTCTTGAGGCCATCCGCGAGTCCCTTCTGGACCAGCGTGTTGCGGTTTTCCTGCTCGATATTGTTGTATTTGAAGCTCTTCTCGGCATCGTATTTATAGTATTCGGGAAAATCCGTGATCAGCCGTCGCGCCAGGATCGCGATATCCCGCGCGCTCATCCGGTGCTCGGCATCGGGCCAGCCCGTGGTGTTGCGGAAATTGCTGCGCTCCAGGCCGATCTCGCGCGCCCGCTTGTTCATCAGTTCGACGAACTGCTCCTCGGACCCCGCAACCCCCTCGGCCAGCACGATGCAGGCGTCATTGCCGGACTGCACGATCAGGCCGCGAACGAGGTCCTCCACCTTCACGCGGCCATTCAGCGGCACGAACATCTTCGAGCCGCCCATCCGCCAGGCACGCTCGCTGACCGGCAATTCCTGGTCGAGCTTCAGTCGCCCGGCGCGCAGCATGCCGTAGACGATATAGGCGGTCATCAGCTTGGTCATCGAGGACGGCGTCATCGCGACGTCCGCATCCTTTTCCAGCAGGGTGACGCCGGTGTTGAAATCGATGGCGATGGCGAACCGGGCGGCGGTGTCGAGCGGGCCGATCGGCGTTTGCGCGGGCGTGCCGGTGGGCACGGCCTCGGCCGGCTTGCGCGGGCGTGCGGGCGCAGGATGGGCCGGCGGCGCGGGAGGGGCCGGCGGGCGCTTCGGGGCCTGCGCGGCGGCGGGCATCGCGGCGCCCGACAGCAAGGCGGCGACCAGCAGATTGCGACGGTTCAGCACGGCAGGCCTCCTTCGCGGCGAACCCTGGGGGACGAGGCGCGGTCTAGCTTACTCGACGACGATGCGCGAGTCGGGCGCGCTCGCCAAAGCACGCCGCAGCATCGCCTCGGCCGCCTGCAAGTTCGCGAGCGGGCCGATGCGCACGATGAAGGCGCGATCACGCGGCGCGTCGTAGTTGGTGGTGACGCGGGCGCCGAGGCTGGCAAGCCGTTCGCGCAGGATGTTGGCGGCGGCGAGCTGGCTGAATGCCCCGGCATCGATCGCCAACTGCCCGGGGCGGGGCGTGGTTTGCCAGATCTGCTCGGGCAACCTCCGCGGCAATGCGGCCGGCGCCGGCGTGGCACTCGCAATTCGCGGCGCCGGCGTGGCGGCCGCAGATTGCACGCGGGCGGCCTGCACCGCACCGGGAGGCGGCGCGAGACTTTCGGATTGCACCCCCCGCGCGGGCGCCGTCGCGACGGCGAGCGCGGGCGCCGGCTTCTCGGGTGGAACCTCGCCGGCAAGACGGCGGCTGTCGGCCTCCTGCACCTGCACGCGAACTTGGAACGGCGCCCCCCCGGCGCCGAGGAGTTCGCCGGTGCGCCGGGTGACCGCGAGCAGGCGCGCGGCGCTTGGCGGCCCCCGATCATTGATCCGCAAGAGCACTTGGCGGCCGTTCTCCAGGTTTGTGACCCGCGCGATGGCCGGCAGTTGCAAGGTTGGGTGAGCCGCCGCCAGGGCGCTCGCGTCGAACGCCTCGCCCGAGGCGGTGGGGCCGAACTTGCCGTCATAGATAACCGCCAGCCCGGTTTCGTTCGCGCTGAAATCCTCCCGCGGATAGCGCCAGACGCCGTCGGTCTGATACGGCGCGCCGATCACATAGCGGGGCGTGCCAGACTGTGATCCGATGAAGGTGCAGGCGGCGAGGAGCAGCAGCGGCAGCAGGCGGAAAGCGATCACGCAGTCACCCGGTCGCCGATGGTGCCGACGGAGATGCAGTAGAAATCGGACGGATTATAGCGGCGGATGGCGAGGAAATTCGGATGCACGGCGAGAAACGCCTCGCTTGCGGCCCCGCCGGGGAGGACCACCGCGGCCATCGTGTCGGGCGGCAAAACGCGGCCAGTCGGTTGAACCCCGAGGCGGACCCAGTCCTCGATACGCTTGCGATTGTCGCGCCCGGCGCCGGCGGGGTCGAAGCCGGCGGGAATGCGGGCCGGCACGCCCCAGGGCAGTTTCCCGGACCAACCGGATTTGGCGAGGTAGTTGGCGATCGAGCCGAAAATATCGCCGAGGTCGTTCCAGATGTCGCGCTTGCCATGGCCCGAATAGTCGACGGCGAATTTCAGGTAGCTGTCGGGCATGAATTGCGGCTGGCCCATCGCGCCGGCGTAGCTGCCGGTCATCCGGTCCGCCGTGATGTCGCCGTGCTCGATGATCTTCAGCGCGTCCATCAACTCGCTCTTGAAGAACGTGGCGCGGCGGCCTTCCCAGGCCAACGTCGCCAGCGCCTCGATGACATTGAAGCCGCCGGTCGCCTTGCCGTAATCCGATTCCAGACCCCAGATCCCCATGATCGGGCCTGGGCCGACGCCGTATTTCGCGCTCACCGCCGTCACCAGCGTCCGATGCTGCGCGTACAACTCGCGGCCCCGGGCAATCCGCGCATCGGAGATCACCCGGGCGCGATACTGCTCCCATGTCAGCGTGAATTCCGGCTGCTTGCGGTCGAGGTCGATCACCCGCTGGTTCACCTTCACCCCGGCAAACGCGCGATCGAGCGCGGCCTGGCTGATGCCGGCCTTGCGGGCTTCGGCCTTGATCGCGGCGATGAACGGCAGAAAACTCTCGGGCGGAGGCGCGGCGAGAGCGGGCGTGGCCGCGGCCAGAGGAAGGCCAGCGAGCAGGGTGCGACGGTGGAGCATCTCTCCAGTGTGGCGCGCCGTGCGATTCGCAGGCAATGACAACTTGGCCATGCCGCCCTGTTGCGGCAGAATGGCGAAAATCCGGAGGAAGCGGCAATGCAGGCCCAGGTCACCAAGACACTACAGGTCACCAAGATACTATCCGACTACAGTGCCGCCATCACGCTCGATGCACTGCCCGCCGACGTGGTCACGCGGGCGCGCTTCCTGCTGTTGGATCTCGTCGGCAACATCGTGCGTGCCCGCCATGACGCGGAGAGCACCCCTGCCCTGCTCGCCGCAACCCGCGCGCTCGGCCTGGCTGCGGGCAATTCCGGCGTGTTCGGCGATGCCGCGCGCTACACCCCGGCCGGCGCCGCCTTCCTCAATGGCGCCCTGGCCCATTCGCTCGATTTCGACGACACCCATGCGGCCGGCTCGCTGCATCCCGGCGCCCCGGTGATCCCCGCCGCCCTGGCCGCTGGCGAGATGGTTGGCGCCTCTGGGGCGGACGTGCTGGCGGCGATTGTGGCCGGTTACGAAGTTACCTGCCGGGTCGCGCTCGCGCTGCCAGCGGGCGAACACTACAACCGCGGCTTCCACCCGACGGCGACCTGCGGCGCGTTTGGCGCGGCGGCGGCGGCGGGGCGGGTGTTCGGCCTGTCCGGCGACGCGATCGCCTCGGCGATGGGGATCGCACTCAGCCAGTCCGCCGGGAGCCTGCAATTCCTCGCCAACGGCGCCTGGACGAAGCGGTTCCAGGTCGGCTGGGCCGCAATGGCCGGTCTGACGGCGGCAACCCTGGCGCGCGAAGGCTTCAAGGGGGCGGCCGAGGCGCTCGAAGGCAAGCATGGCTTCATGCGCGCCTACGCCCCGAACCCGACGCCGGAGCGGGCGCTGCTTGAACTCGGCACCGCGTTCGAACTGATGAAAACGGCGGTCAAACCCTATCCGAGCTGCCGCTACGGCCATGCCGGCATCGACGCTGCGCTGATGCTGCGCGCCGAGCTTGGGCTGCGGCCGGAGGAGGTCGAGAGCGTCACCTACGGTCTGTCCCATGCGGGGATGCTCCTGGTCGGCCTGCCGGCGGAGAAGAAGGCCAATCCAGAGAACGTCGTGGACGGCCAGTTCAGCGGCCCGTTCGTGCTGTCGAGCGCGCTGGCGACCGGCGCGATGGGGTGGGATAGCTATAAACTGCTGAACGACAACACTATTCGAGCGATGTTACCGAAAGTGCATTGCGCACATGACGATGAGATCGAGGCTGAGTTCCCACGTAACATGTCAGGTAAGATTTCACTGGTTGCGCGCGGCCAGACCTTCGTCAAAACCGTCATCGTGCCCAAGGGCGAGCCGGACAACTTCCTGACCGAGGCCGAACTGCGCGCCAAGTTTGCCGGCCTGACAGATGCCGTCCTCGGCGCCGACCGCGCGGCGAAGCTGGCCGATGCCGTGCTGGCGATCAGCACCACCGCCGACGTCGCCTCCCTCATGCGCCAGGCCGCCCCGCTGATGCCGGCCCTCTCCCTGATGCCGGGCCGGCTGGCTGGCGAGTAAAGGGCGACCGGCCGATCAAGCTCGCAATCACCAGCGCGCCGCTCCCGGCGGCGAAGAGCGGCGTGTAGCTGCCGCTGGTGCGCGCGAACAGATAAGCCATGCCATAGGCGGCGACCGCCTGGGACAGCGCGAACGCCGCCGTCGCCCCGCCCCAGATCGCCCGGTGCCGCACCGGGTCGCCGCCGGCGATTTCCTGCGCGCGGCCCAGCACAATGGAGACGATGCCCGGCGTGAAGGCGCCCACCACGAAGCTTGATATGCCCAGTGAAATGTCAGCAACCGATAGCACTGGCAGCCCCACCGCCACCGCCTGCACGGGCAACGCCAGCCGCAAAGTCCGTCCGAACCCGATGCGGTCGCACAAGAGCCCGGCCACCAGTGGGCCGATCAGCGCGCCAGCGGCATAGATCAGGAAGAACGCCGCCCCGGCGCCCAACCCCCGGCCAAGCCCACGGGCGACGAAATCCACCAGAAACACCATGTGCGTGATCAGCCCGACCGCGCAGAAGCCATACTGGACCATCAAGACCCAGGCCGCGCCCGAACGCACCGTAGGCTGTGCCGCGACGGCGGGCGGTGCCGGCGGCCACGCCCGCCAGCACAGCGCCGTCAGTATGAAGGAAACCACGCCCAGGCCCGTCCAGGTCGCCGGTAATCCGCTTTGCAGCAGTGCCGGCACCAGCGTACCCGTGGCGAGAACGCCAAGCCCGACGCCAGTCAGGATCAGTCCGCCGACCCGGCCGCGTCTGGCCGGGGCTGTGTAGGCAAGCACGGCGGGGGCCGCCAGGGCCATGATCACGCCCCCGGCAAAGCCCGCACCACCCCGCCAGAAGGTGAACCAGACGAAACTGCCAGGCTGCGCGCAGGCCAGGAAGGCCAGCCCGACGAGGACCATCATGGCTCGCAGCAAGTTGGCCGAACTCACATGCCGCGCCATCCACGCGGCCAGCAGCGCCCCGCCAAGATAGCCGGCAAGGTTGGCCGCTCCCAGATATGCCGCCTCCCCCGGGGTGAACCAGCCCTGCGCGATCAGCACCGGGATCAGCGGCGTAAAGGCGAAGCGCGCCAGCCCGATGCCCACCAGGCTGGCGCACATCCCGGCGATCGCCGCCCGCCCGACGATCATGTGCGCGACGCGCCGCCGCCTGCTATGCGGGGCCCCGACACCCCAGCATGCGAGGCCGCCATGGTCGAGATGGGAGTCACCGCCTATCGCGGCGCCGGCGCGGCGACGGCACGGCGGCTGACGGTCGTGTTGTAGCGGTCACCCTTTCAGCAGCACGATTGCCTCGATCTCCACCGAGATATCCCCCGGCAGGCTGCCCATACCCACGGCGGAGCGCGCGGGCCGGCCATTATCCCCGAACACGTCAACAAACAGGTCCGTGCAGCCGTTGATGACCTTCGGGTGGTCGCGGAAATCCGGGTCGCCGTTGACCATGCCGAGCACCTTCAGGATGGTGTCCACACGGTCGAGCGTGCCCAGCGCCGCGCGCATGTTGGCGAGCAGGTTGAGGCCACATTGCCGGGCCGCGGCGTGCGCCTGCTCGACCGTGAGGACGGAACCGACTTTGCCCGTCGTGCTCGTCCCGTCGGCGAAGCGCGGGCCGACGCCGGACAGGTAGAGCACCCCGCCGCCGATGCGGTAGGGCACGTAGTTGCCACCCGGCTTGGGTGGTGGCGGCAGGATCAGGCCCAGTTCGGCAATGCGTGCTTCGGCGCCCATGGCGGGGGTCTCCCTATTGCGGTTGGTAGAAAGCGGTCAGTTTGGCGATCGCACCGTCCGGCGTGCCGGCCGCCTGATCCTCGGCCAGCGCCGCGTAGTGCCGGGCCATCGCGGCATACAGCGGTGCCGCGGCACTCTCGCCGAGAAATGCCGAAATCTCCTCCATTTCCGCCACCCAGCGATACGCCTTCACGAACATGTCGGGCACGCTGCGGTCGAGATAGCGCAGCAGCGCCGGCTGGCTGTCGGCCAGTTCCGCCCGCAGCGCCGCCGCCGCGCCGGCATGCGTGGCACCCACGGCCATCGCGCTGCCCAGCGCGGTCAGCCCCTTGGTGATCCCCGCATAGCTCATCTTCAATGCCGACGCCGCCCCGATGCCACCCTCGATCGGCCGCAGGTCGATGCCCCACCCCGTCAGCGGCGCGAGGGCCGCGGCATGCGGTCCGGCGGCATAGAGCTTCGGCCCCGGCCCACTTGCGCCGGGCGGCCCGCCGATAATGCCGATATCGACGAAACGCGGCCCGGGAATGGCAGCGGCGATGGCGGCAACGGTGGCGGGGCTGACGGCATTGCAGTCAGCGTAGATCACGGCATCGCCGCGGGGCCCAAGGACAGGCGCGAGCCGCCCGGCGAGCCCCAGCGCCTCGCCGGGCGGCAGGATCGAGAGAATAGTGTCCGCCCAGCCGGCCATTTCGGCCGCGCTGGCAAAGGCCCGCAGACCGGTCGCCCGCGCGGCGCTGGCGCCCCCCCTGCCCTCCAGCGTCACCGCCACCTCGGCCCCACGCTCATGCAGCCGCCGCGCCACGGCGGCGCCCATCGCGCCCGGCGCGATGACGGCGATTTTCATTCTAGAAACGCCCATCCTAGAAACGCCCATCCTAGAAACGTATCGACAACGCGAGCGAGCCGAACTGGTGCAGCCCGCCCTTCTGCCGCTCGAACTGCTCAGATTGCAGCACATGCGTATAGGTCAGCCGCGCCCCATAGATCAGCAAAGCCACGCCTGCCTGCGCCTCGCCAACGAACGGCGTCCGCTTCACCGTCGGCCCGCTGCGGAAAATCGTGCCATCCAGCGTGATGTCATGCGCGACACCCTGGGCATTCGCGCCGGCGAACACATACCAGCCGAAATCCCGGACTTGCCGGAACGCATCGCTCCCGGACGGCCCGGGCCGCACGCGCGCCACGCCGAAATCCGCGTCCAGCCCTTGCCCGATCCGCATCGTCACCCCGCTTAGCGCATAGACCCGCATGTTGCCCGCACCCACCGTCAACTCCGGCAACACATCGGTTTCCATCCCCGCGACCTGCCCGGTCTTGACCCGCCAGACCCGGCTGGAGGTCACCTGCACCACCGGCTCGTTCTTCAACTGCGTCGCCCAGCCCTTGTTAGGGCGCTGGCTGATCAGCGTGTGGAAGCCGTTCTGCACCTCCTCGCCCAGCGCCGCCGGCCCGATCACACCGACGCCGACGCTGATCAAGCTGCGATGGGTCTCCGTGTCCGACTGCAACCCGAACGTGCCCATCAGGACGCCTGCATACGGCCGGTCGCCAGGCACCAGCGTCGTCGTGGAGGTATTGAACGGAGTATACATGTGCTGGGTGATGTCGATGCTCCAGCGTCGCTGCCCATCCCCCCAGAGTTGGCGCCCGACCTCCTCAAGTCCGGCGGGCATGCCCGATGTCGCCGAGGTGTACCCGAGCCGCAAGCCGTTGGTGTAGTAGCGGTCGGTGATCTTGGCGGTGCTGATCGAGGCGTTCTCGTCCTGGATGGTCCAAATACCCGCGCTGTCCGGCGCGAGTGGCGCCGCGCCGGCCGGCGCAAAGAAAGCGGGCAGCAAGGGCGTGGCCAGAAGTGTTGCGGCCAGCGAGCGCAGCAGAGTGGTCCCGGGACGGCTCATGGTTGTTCCACGTGCAAATGTTCGTGATCTGTAACCCGCCAGCCGTTGCGCCGGAACCCCCTTTCTCCGTCTGCCTTCAGCCGGTCAGATCGCCACCTGCTCCGCCGCCGCGCGCCAACCCGCCCAGCGCGCCGGCGGCACCGTCCGCCGCCCGGCCATGCGCTCGACGGCAAGGCGGATATCCGGGTCCGAGCCCGCCTTCAGCGCCGCGTCGACGAAGATCTGCTCCAGCACGTCCTGCTGCGCGTGGCTGCCGCCGAGGCGATACATCCCGCCGATGGCCGGACGCATCAGGGCGACCGCCTCGCCATGCCGTCCGGCCGCACGGGCGACCAGCGCCTCGGAGATCGGCAGCGCGTAGTCGCGCACGATCGGCGCCACCGTGCCGCCGCCATTGGCGAAACCGCGCATCCCCTCGATCATCCGCGCGGCCGCCGCGGTCCGCCCGGTCGCGGTCAGCGCCATCATCCAGTGCGGCAGGGTGAACGCGGAGAGGCAATCGCCGATCCGTGCCTCCGCCTTGTCGGCCAACTCCTCCCAGCGGTTGCCGACATCGACACCGAGACGTTCGAGCCGGAACAGCATCGCGCAGGCATTCTGCACGTCGATATAGACATCGGGCTGCGCCACGTTCAGCGGCGATGTCATGTCACGGAACCGCGTGTCGTAGAGCGTCAGCACGGCATTGGTATCGCCCTGCTCCAGCTTGAACAGCGAACAATGCCACCACAGGTGGTGCTGCAAATTGTTGCTGCCCTCCCAGTTCGGCGCCAGCGTCGTCAGCCACTGGATGCCCTCGCTGCGCCGCCCCTGCATCTCCAGCACATGCGCCACCGCATGCGCCGCCCACAGATCGCCCGGATCAAGCTCGATCGCCCGCCGCCCCGACGGCTCGGCGGCCAGCAGATTGCCGGCCTCCTCCTGCGCGAAGCAGCGGCACGCCAGCATCGAGGCGTAGCCCGGCAGCGCCTCCGACCAGGCCGGCATCACCCGCTCGACCGAGGCCGCCATGTCCTGCGGCCGGCCGAGCCAGAATTTGATGAAATGGGCGAGGCGAAAGGCCACGATGTCATGCGGATGCACGGCCAGGATTTCCTCCCAGACTGCGCTGGCCCGATCGAGATCGCCGTCGATCCAGGCCGCCAGCGCATCGACATGGGCGCGCTCGCGGGCCGTTGCATGCGCGGTGTGGGTGCGGGCGAGCCGCTCGGATTTCTGCGCGTGGACCACCACCGACTGTTTGTAGGCGAGCATGGTGAGGTAGCCCTGGAAGCAATGCGCGAGGCCGAATTCCGGGTCCGCCTCCATCAGCGCATTCACGCGCGCCGGCAAATCGAGCCGATAGCCGAGATAGCCCGCGACGGCATGGTCGAAGGCCGCCGCCGCCGCTGGAGAGGAGGTGCTGAGGGCAATGCCACGGGCATCACGCTGCATGGAGGATCTCCGTTCGTTCGGTCACTGCCGGTAGGTTCGTCGGGGCGGGCGATGCGTTACATATCGACCCAGTTGCCGCCGCGCCGCCGCGAGGCGAGGGCCGCCTCGACGAAGGCGAGCCCCGCGACGCCGGCCGACACGCCGGGGAAATCGAGCGCCAGCGGATCGGCCGGATGCCCGGTGATCCGCGCCGCGATCGCCTCGGCGGTGTCGCGATACAAATTCGCAAAGGCCTCCGTCAGCCCCTCCGGATGACCGCGCGCAATCCGGATCACCCGCTTGGCCGGCGGCAACAGATCGGCATCCCCGCGCGCCAGGCGCTGCACCGGCTTGCCGTTCAGCGCCAAGGTCAGATGGTTATTGTGCCGATGGCTCCAGGCGATATGCCCGTCCGCGCCGTAGACCCGCAGAATGATATCGTTCTCCGTCCCCGCCAGCGCCTGGCTCGCCGTCATCGTCCCGCGCACCCCACCCTGGAAACGCAGCAGAAATGCGCCGTAGTCATCCACCAGCCGCCCCGGCACGATCGCCCCGAGATCGGCCGCCAGCCGCACCACCGCCCGCCCGCTGACATAGCAGGCCAGATGATGCGCATGCGTGCCGATATCGCCGAGTACCAGCGACGGCCCGGAGCGCGCGTGATCGAGCTTCCAGCGCAGCTTCGTGGTCATCTCGTCGCGCTCCACCGCGGTGCTCATGCCCGCCTGCAAATACTCCACCTGGATCGCCCTGAGGTCCCCGATCGCGCCCGCCGCCACCATCGCACGGGCCTGGCGGATCATCGGATACCCCGCATAGGCATGGGTGACGCAGAACACATGCCCCACCGCCGCCGCCTCAAGCGCGCGCGCTTCGGCCAGCGTGTTGGTCAGCGGCTTGTCGCAGATGACATCGAGCCCGGCCGCCAGCGCCTGCCGGCATTCGTCGAAATGCCGGTCATTCGGCGTCATGATCGCCACCGCATCGAGCCGCTCGCCGGCGATCATGTCGGTCGGTGCGGCATACCCGCGAATGCCGATATCCGCGGCGCCCGCGCGCGCGCGGTCCGGGTCCGACGAAAGCACCCCAGCGACAATCTCGAAACGATTATCGAGCAGGGCCGCGGCACGATGGATCGGCCCGATGAAACTCCCCGGCCCGCCGCCGAGCACGCCAAGGCGAAGCTTGCGGCCGAGTGTTGCGAAGGCTGTTGTCATGGCGTGAGTCCCATACTGGCGTGATCGAAGCGGGCAAGATCGATGATGGCGCCGGTCCGGCAGGCCTCCTCGGCGGCGAGGCAGAGCAGCACCGCGCGCCGTGCCTCCCCGGCCGGCATCGGCGAGCCCCCGACACGAAAGGCCTCGATGCTCCCGCGCAGATGCTCGGTCAGCTCGAAGATCTCCCCGGAGGTCGGGAAATCCAGCGTCTCCGGCGCCTCCGCCCCTTGTCGCAGAATGGACAGCCCGGCCGTCGGCGTGGTGATCCGCGCGTCGCCGCCCGACCACCAGGCTCGGATCGCCCCGGCACTGCCGCCGATATCGAGCGCGCAATGATGCTCGAAACCAGTCAAGATTTGTGTCACCGTGAAGAACGCGCCTGACGCGTAACGGACGGTCGCGGAGAGGTTGGCCTGCAACCCGTCCGCCCCCGTCGTCGCGTCGGCGCGCAGCGTGGCGGGGTGGCCGTGCTCCGCGAAATACCACAGCAGCAGGTCGAAGAAATGCACCGGCTCCTCAAGGATCCACGAGCCGACCCGCGCCGGATCATGCCGCCACCCGCCGGCCCCGCCGCGGAACGGCCGCCGGAACAGCGTATAATTCGCCGCCATCGGCAGCCCGATATGCCCGGCCGCGATCTCGTCCCGGATCATCCCCCACTGCGTCGAAACCCGCAGCTCATGGCCGACACTGACACAGCGCCCGGCGGCCCCGGCGGCGGCCATGATCCGGTCGCACTCCGCCACCGAATTGCCCAGCGGCTTCTCCACCAGCACATGCATCCCCGCCGCCAGCGCCGCTACCGCATACGCCGCATGGGTATGATTGGGCGCCACGATATCCACCACATCGAGCGGCAAAGCCAGGAACGCATCGCGGTCGCGCAGCACCCGGACGGTCGGAAAATCCGCCGCCGCGGCCGTCGCGGACGCCTCGCCATGGCACAGGATCGCGCCCAGCGTCACCCCCGGCAGCCCCGCCAAAGCCCGCGCATAGGCCCCATAGCCGATCAACCCGACACGCATCGTTGCCCTCCCAGCAGACCCCCAGCATGGTCAATCCCGGCCCGATATGCCAGCGTCGTTCGTCATATACTGAGGCTGGACATACTGAGGCTGGGGAGACAACGATGGACGCAGCGACACGGGCGGCACTGGCGGTGGCGCCCGACGACGTCGCCGCCCTCCCGCCGGAATCCGACTGGCACTGCCCCCCGCTTGCCGGCGGCTGACGGATGGCATATCCGAACGCCGTGAGGATGGGTGGCCGAGCGGTTTAAGGCAGCGGTCTTGAAAACCGCCGTGCGTGTAAGCGTACCGTGGGTTCGAATCCCACTCCATCCGCCAGTTCCCCTTCGAAGCCCACTCTCCGACCTGGCCGGTAGCGCCGTAAGACGCAGGTTTCCTGCGGTTTTCCGAGATGGGCTGTTGACCGGGTTGGCGTCGGCAAGGCCGAAAACGGCTCTCTGATGGCGGTTTCTCTCCGGACCTGTCGACTGGGGTGATCCATTACGCATTGAAATAGTCAGCGTTTTCAGTCTTCTGTGCGTGCATCGATCTGGCGGAGTTCGACGTTCGTTCTCGGTCGGTTGAGGCGGGGCTCAAACAGTCGCATGGTGATCTCAGCGCATGGAGCATGGTCGTGTCCCGGGGGCGTGATCTGGGAGCGGTGGATAAGTCGCCTGCGGGGAACGCGCGTTCCCCTAGCCACCGCTCCGCCCGAAACGCGGTTCATCCCCGCGCCTGCGGGGAACGCCTGCGCCACGAAAGCCTGGAAACGCCCGTTCACGGTTCATCCCCGCGCCTGCGGGGAATGCCTAGGGTCAGGACCCATAAGTGATTGACCCGGCTCGACGTGGTCTGATTCTGAATTGGGCGGGAGGAACCCGCCATGAGCGATCAGTTTTGGCTTTCCGAAGAGCAGGTTGAGAGGCTTGCGGGATATTTTCCGCGTTCGCGCGGCAAGGCTCGGGTGGACGACCGGCGCGTTCTGAGTGGGATCCTTCACGTCCAGCGCAATGGCCTGCGGTGGTGCGATGCCCCGGCAGTCTACGGCCCGCACAAGACGCTCTACAACCGGCATGTCCGTTGGACCCGCAACGGCGTGTTCGCTCGCATCTTCGCCGCATTGGCTGAGGAGGCTGGGCCGCCTGAGCGCATCATCATCGACAGCACCCATCTCAAGGTACACCGCACCGCCGCGAGCCTGCTGCAAAAAAAGGGGGTCCACGGCGCATCGGGCGCACCAAAGGCGGGCTGAACTCCAAGCTGCACGCCGTCTGTGACCGGCATGCCCGGCCCGTGGTTCTGCTGCTTTCCCAGGGGCAGATGAGCGACCACAAAGGGGCTGGCCTCATGATCGACGCGCTACCGCCTGCCCGCGAGCTGATCGCCGACCGCGGCTACGACAGCGACGGCTTTCGCGCCGCTCTCGAAGACCTCGGCATCACGTCCTGCATCCCCTCGCGGAAAAACCGCAGGCACCCCAGTCCGCATGACCCCGACCTCTATCGACAGCGCCATCCGATCGAGAACATGTTTG
>JAYTUU010000029.1:0-10195 GCA_043744375.1 Rhodospirillales bacterium
TTGGCATGCAGGTCAGCACCCTACAGCGCGCTCAGGAACGAACGAGCCTCGCGAAGACGCCCACGCCGCTGAACCACTTTGCCCATCTCGATGCTCCAGCTCCAATCGAGCCCAAACATCTACGAAATCCGCGCGAACCGGCGCTCTATCACAGACGATTGAAAATGAGGGGATTCGTGAGGCTGCGCCCGACATCGGAAGCATGGAACTGGACAATGGTCATGCTGGATTGATTGATGAGCGTAATCCGCCGATCCTCCGCCTTCGCAGTGGTGCACCCGACAAGAATGGCGCTGGCGAGCAGCAAAATGCGCATATAGCCTCCTGATTGCTTGTCGCAGCCGCGCCTTTCACGATTCCGATTGGCGGCATGGCAAATAACATCGGCCGCGCCGCGCCGAGACCAGTGGGAATGCTGCCTTAATTGATCAAGGCGCGTTGCGGCCAAGGACTTCGGGATTGACGGCATAACCGGGGTCGAGCTTGCCGTCGAAATACTCGATCAGGTTGAGCGCCGCGCGGCGCGACATCTTGGCGTAGCATTCAAGCGGGGCCGCCGCGTTGTGCGGTGCCAGCACGACGTTCGGCAGCTTGAACAGCGGGTTCTCCGGATCGGGCGGCTCGGTCACCAGCACGTCCACGCCGGCCGCCTCGATCGTGCCTTCGGCCAGCGCGGTGGCCAGGGCGGCTTCGTCGACGAGGCCGCCGCGCGCGGTGTTGATCAGCCACGCCGTCGGTTTCATCCGGCGCAGGAAGGCCGCGTTCACCATGCCGCGCGTATTCGCCTCCAGCGGGCAATGCAGGGTGATGACATCGGCCTCCTCGACGGCCGCCATCAGGTCGGGGGCCGGGATATACCCGTCGGCGGCGATGCGCGGGGTCGGGAAATTCGGGTCGTGCACCATCACGCGCATGCCAAACGCGGTGCACAGCCTAGCCACACGGGTGCCGATGCGGCCATAGCCGACAACCAGCACGGTCCGCTCGGACAACTCGTGCATGCGGCGGCCGTGCTGGATCATCCAGGTGCCGGCGCGCACGGAGGCGTCGTATTCGATGGTGCGGCGGGCGACGGCGAGCATCAGCATCATCGCGTGTTCGGCCACCGAGAGGTCGTTGGCGCCATTGACCACGCCGACGAGCACGCCCTGTCGGGTGCAGCCGGGAATGTCGAGCGTGTCGAAGCCAACGCCGAAGCGGCTGACCACGCGCAATTTCGGCGCGATGGCGAGCAGGTCCGCATTGACCTTCTCCAGCCCGACCATGATGCCGTCGGCATCGCCGATATGTTCGGCAAGTTCCTTCTGCAGCGGCGGGCCGCGGAACTCCCTGGTGAGCACTTTCAGCTCGATATCGGCGCGGGCTTCCAGCATGGCCATGGCCGTGGGATGCAGGGCGCGGCACAGCACGATTTTATACATCGACGTTTCCACTCTTATCTCGGGTCGGCAGGTTGCTCGGCGGGCGGGGGCAGATATGCGGGGCTAATGCTTGCACCATCGCGGCCGTGCCGCTAGCCTGCTTCTCATGATACCGACCGCGCCCTTCGTCCGGCTGACTGCACGCACCCCCGCGTGCCTCGCTGCTTGCGCGCTCCTCCTTCGACTTAGCCGCCCCTGGGCGTGACGCCCCGCATCTAGGCGCGGGCATCGCTCAGGGGTTCACCCCCGGCCGAAGTCGTACCCAATTCGCGAGGACAACCGCTCATGAGCATCATCCATCCCAGCTTCGGCAAGCTGGACGACGACCGCATCGTCATTTTCGACACCACCCTGCGCGACGGCGAGCAGTCGCCGGGCTTCTCGATGAACCTCACCGAGAAGCTGCGCATGGCCGAGGCGCTGACGGAACTCGGCGTCGACGTCATCGAGGCCGGCTTCCCGATCGCCTCGCCCGGCGATTTCGAGAGCGTCAAATCCATCGCCGAACTCTATGGCGCCAGCGGCCCGGTGGTCGCCGGGCTGTGCCGGCATGACCGGCGTGACATCATGTCCGCCGTCGAGGCGCTGAAGCCCGCCGCGCGGCCACGCATCCACATCGTCATCGCCACCTCGCCGCTGCACATGCGCGTGAAGCTGCGCATGGAGCCCGAGGAGGTGCTGCAATCCGTGATCGACCACGTCACCCTCGCGCGCAATCACGCGGCGGACGTCGAGTGGTCGGCCGAGGACGGCAGCCGCAGCGAGGCCGATTTCCTCTGCCGCTGCGTCGAGGCCGCGATCACCCATGGCGCCACCACGATCAACATCCCGGATACCGTGGGCTACGCGGTGCCGGAGGACATGCAGGCGCTGTTCGCCATGCTGCGCAGCCGCGTGCCGAACGCCGACAAGGTGATCTTCTCCACCCATAACCACAACGATCTCGGCCTGGCCGTCGCCAACACCATCGCCGCCGTGCGCGGCGGGGCGCGGCAGATCGAATGCACGATCAACGGCATCGGCGAACGGGCGGGCAATGCCTCGCTGGAGGAGGTCGCGATGGCCATCCGCACGCGCCACGACTCGATCCCGTTCAAGACCGGCATCGTCACGCCCGGCATCCTCAAGGTGAGCAAGCTGCTGTCCACCATCACCGGGTTTGACGTGCAGCCGAACAAGGCCATCGTCGGGCGCAACGCCTTCGCCCATGAGAGCGGCATCCACCAGGACGGCGTGCTGAAGGACGCCTCGACCTACGAGATCATGACACCCGAAAGCGTCGGCTGGACCAAATCCACCCTGGTGCTGGGCAAGCACTCCGGCCGGGCGGCGTTCCGCGACAAGCTGAAGGCGCTCGGCTACGGCGAGATCGGCGACAACCAGCTGAACGACGCGTTCCGCCGCTTCAAGGACGTCGCGGACCGCAAGAAGGTGGTCTACGACGAGGATATTTCCGCTCTGTTCGACGACGAAAGTCGCGACCACGCCCGCGTCAAGTTCGTCTCGCTCGATGTGCGCGCCGGCAGCAAGGCACCGCCGCGGGCGGAGCTGGAACTGGATATCGATGGCACAATCGTCACCGCCACCGAAACCGGCGACGGGCCGGTCGATGCCAGCTTCAAGGCGATCCAGACGCTGTTTCCGCACACCGCCACGCTGTTGCTCTACTCGGTCGGTGCCGTGACCGAGGGCACGGACGCCCAGGCCAAGGTGACGGTGCGGCTCGAAGAAGGCGGCAAGATCGTCGACGGACAGGGCGCAGACACCGACACCATCGTCGCCTCCGTGCGCGCCTATCTGCACGCGCTCAACAAGCTGCTGGTGAAACGCGCGCGGACCAAGCCGGCCGCGCTGTCGGCCTAGGCTTCCCGCGCAAGGCCCGATTGATGGCCGGGAACGCGCCCGGCCGTCCTTTCCCTTGCCCCACAGGCCACACAGGGTTAAGCCCTGCCCCTCCATGCGGCCCCTTCTTCATACGGCACTCCGATAGGGTTTAGTGATGTTCTCACGTCTGCTTGGCTTCATGTCCGCCGACATGGCGATCGACCTGGGCACCGCGAACACCCTGGTTTACGTCAAGGGCCGCGGCATCGTGCTGGACGAGCCGAGCGTGGTCGCCATCGCCGATATCCGCGGCAAAAAGCAGGTGCTCGCGGTCGGCGAGGAGGCCAAGCAGATGCTCGGCCGCACGCCGGGGAACATCCAGGCCATCCGCCCGCTGCGCGACGGCGTGATCGCGGATTTCGAGGTGGCGGAGGAAATGATCAAGCATTTCATCCGCAAAGTGCATAACCGCCGCAGCTTCGCCTCGCCCCTGATCATCGTCTGCGTGCCCTCCGGCTCCACCGCCGTCGAACGCCGCGCCATCCAGGAGAGCGCGGAAAGTGCGGGCGCGCGCAAAGTATTCCTCATCGAGGAGCCGATGGCCGCCGCCATTGGCGCCGGCCTGCCAGTCACCGAGCCCTCGGGCAGCATGGTGGTGGATATCGGCGGCGGCACCACGGAAGTGGCAGTCATCTCGCTCGGCGGCATCGTCTATTCGCGCTCGGTGCGCGTCGGCGGCGACAAGATGGACGAGGCAATCATCAGCTACGTCCGCCGCAACTTCAACCTGCTGATCGGCGAAAGCTCGGCCGAACGCATCAAACTCGATATCGGCGCCGCCGCCCCCCCGTACGAGGGCGACGAAGGACCATACCGCGAGGTCAAGGGCCGCGATCTGATGAACGGCGTGCCCCGCGAGGTCCTCGTCAGCCAGCGCGCCATCGCCGAAAGCCTGGCCGAACCGGTCGCCGCCATCGTCGAGGCGGTGAAAGTGGCGCTGGAAAACACCCCGCCCGAACTGGCCGCCGATATCGTCGACAAAGGCATCGTACTGACCGGCGGCGGCGCCCTGCTGTTCCGCCTCGACCAGGTGCTGCGCGACGCCACCGGCCTGCCGGTCGTAGTCGCCGAAGACGCACTGCAATGCGTGGCCCTCGGCACCGGACGAGCGCTGGAAGAGATGAAGCGCCTGCGCAATGTGCTGACGTCGATGTACTAGGCTGGGTCGTCGTGTGAAGGCTCAGGTAGACATCAAGGCTCCGCCGGCAAGCCCGCGTCAGGCGCGCGCTTGCGGGCCGAAAGCGGCTGGGGGGCACGCCCCTTTGATCCCCGCTACTGCTCGCGGCTGGATCAACGGTCATCGGTTGATATCCGCGTTCCGGCTTGCGCCGCAGGCAATAGGCTTCGCCCGCGCACCACACGAGATCGCACGGTGTCAGCCGCGGGAAGTCGGGGGGATCAAAGGGGCACGCCCCTTTGCCGGCGGAGCCTTGCGTCCTGCCCTTGAGAATGCACTCAATGGCGATAACCCTGGCACGGAGCAGCGCTGAGTCGTGATCCGGCTTTCCATCCCCGTTCGGCAGGCTTTGGCGAAGCTCACACTGCCCGTGCTGGTGGCCGTGGCGTTCGCACTGATGCTGCTCGGCAAGGCCGATGCGTTGCTCGCCGAGCGTGCCCGCATGGCGCTGGCCGACACGCTGACCCCGATCTACGGCGTTCTGGCCGCCCCGCTGGCGACCGTGCGCGACGGGGTGGAGACTATGCGCAACCTGTTCGCCGTCGTCGCCGACAATGCCCGCCTGCGCGAGGAGAACGAGCGTCTGCGCAAATGGCAGGCGGTGGCGCTGGCCCTGGACGCCGAGAACGCCACGCTCAAGGCCAATCTGCGCTGGGTGCCGGACCCCGCGCCGAGCTACATCACCGCCCGTGTCGTGGCCGATGCCGGCGGCGTCTATGCGCGCGCGATCCTGCTGTCGCTCGGCCCGAACCACGGCACCACCAAGGGGCAGATCGCGCTCGACGATCGCGGCCTGGTCGGGCGGGTCACCGAGATCGGCGCCCGCAGCGCGCGTGTGTTGCTCCTGACGGACCTGAACAGCCGCATCCCCGTCATTCTCGAAAACAGCCGCGCCCGTGCCATGCTGATCGGCACCAACGGCCCGCGCCCGCGGTTGATCCACTGGACCGAGGGCGTGCTGCCGGCGGAGGGCGAGCGCATCGTCACCAGTGCGGAGGCCAATGCCTTCCCCGCCGGCCTGCCGGTCGGCACGGTGCGCTATACCGCGAACAATGTGCCGGAGGTCGAGCCGGCCGCCCGCCTGGAACGCCTCGAAGTGGTGCGCCTGTTCGACTATGGGCTGCGCGGGGCGGTGGCCCCTGAAGTGCCGAATCGCACCATCGACCGGCGGAGGTAGGCCGAGCGATGAGCGAGCGCCTCCGATGAGCGAGCGCCTCCCTGGCATTCGCCCGCGGCCCACGCTTTGGCAGCGGCTCGACACGCTGGCGCGGCAAAGCTTCGCCGCGGCCAGCACGGCGCTGCTGCTGCTGACCGCCGCCGCGCCGATCGGCATTCCCGGACAGGCGCAACTGCTGATCGCCGTGGCGATTTCCTGCGTCTTCTTCTGGTCGCTCTTTCGCCCCGGCGCGCTGACCCCGCCTTTGGTCTTCCTTCTCGGCGTGCTCGTCGACCTGCTGAGCTACGCCCCGATCGGGGTGGATGTGGTGACCCTGCTGCTCGTCCAGGCCGTCGCCCTGCACTGGCGACGATTGTTGGTTCGCCAGGGCTTCCTCGTCGTCTGGCTGGCCTTCATCCTGGTCGCCGCCGGCGCCGCGGCGCTGCAATGGCTGCTCACCTCGGCCCTCGTCATTCGCGTGCTGCCGCCGCTGGAAGCCGTGTTCCAGGCTTTGCTCGCCGCCGGCCTCTATCCGCCGCTGGCCGTGCTGTTGAGCCGCGCGCACCGAACCCTCACCGCGGGGGATGAACAATGAAGCGGGAGAGCAAGCGCACCGGCGTGTTCACCCGCCGCGCCTTGCTGCTCGCCGGCGGCCAGCTTGCGGCCCTCGGTTTCCTCGGCGCGCGGCTCTACCAGCTTCAGGTCGAGGAGGGCGCCCGCTACGCCACCCTTGCCGAGGCGAACCGCATCAGTACCCGCCTGATCGCCCCGCCGCGCGGCCGGCTGCTCGACCGCTTCGGCACCGTCGTCGCCGGCAACCGGCAGAACTGGCGCGCGCTGCTGATCGCCGAGCAGACCACCGACGTCGGCGCCACGCTCGAAGCCTTCGCCCGCTACGTGCCGCTGTCCGACAACGAGCGCGGCCGCATCGACCGCGACCTGCGCCGCCATCGCCGCTACATCCCGATCATCCTGCGCGAGTTCCTCACCTGGGAGGACATGGCGCGCATCGAGGTCAATGCCCCCGAACTGCCGGGCATCCTCGTCGATGTTGGCACCACCAGGCAGTATCCGTTCGGGTCGCTGCTCGCCCATGTCGTCGGCTACGTGGCGCCACCGAACGAGGCCGATGTCAGCCAGGACACGATGTTCGCCCTGCCCGGCATGCGCGTCGGCCGCGCCGGATTGGAGCGCACGCATGATGCCGGCCTGCGCGGTCGCGCCGGCGCCATCCAACTCGAAGTCAACGCCGTCGGCCGGGTGATCCGCGAACTCGATCGCCAGGAAGGCACCCAGGGGCGCGACGTCACGCTGACCATTGATGCCGATCTCCAGGCCAGCGTCCTCAAGCGCCTCGGCGAGGAAAGCGCCAGCGCCGTGGTGATGGACGCGCGCAACGGCGAAGTGCTGGCCATGGTCACCAACCCGTCCTTCGACCCGAGCCTGTTCAACTCCGGCATTTCGCAGTCCCAATGGGTGGCCTGGACCAATAACCGCCGCGCGCCGCTCATCAACAAGGCCGCCTCCGGCCTCTATGCGCCCGGCTCCACCTACAAGATGGTGGTGGCACTGGCCGGGCTCGAAGCCCGCGCAATCACCGCCAACGACAAGGTCAACTGCCCCGGCTTCCTCGACTATGGCGACCGCCGCTACCATTGCTGGAGCAAGGGCGGCCACGGAATGATGGACCTGCACGGCGCCATCAAGAACAGCTGCGACATCTACTTCTATGAAGTCGCCCGGCGCACCGGCATTGACCGCATGGCCGCGATGTCACACCGCTTCGGCCTGGGCACGAAACTCGCCATCGACCTGCCGGGGACGCGGCAGGGCCTGGTCCCCACTCGCGCCTGGCGCGCCGGCCAAGGCAAAGCCTGGAACATCGGCGACACGATCGTCTGCGGCATCGGCCAGGGCTACCTCCAACTGACCCCGCTATCGCTCGCCACCATGACCGCCCGCCTGGCCACCGGCCGCGCCGTCGAGCCGCATCTGACGCGCGCCATCGCCGGGGCACTGCAATCCGGCGCACGGCCCGATGACTGGCCCTCGCTCGGCCTGCCCGAACGACAATTGGCGGCCATTCGCGAAGGCATGTGGGCCGTCATCAACGAACAGGGCGGCACCGCGCCGATCGCCAAGCTCGATCTGCCCGGCGTGCAGATGTCCGGCAAAACCGGCTCCGTGCAAATCCGCAATGTCACCCGCGAACAGCGCGAACGCGGCTACAAATCCGAAAACCTGCCCTGGGAACTCCGCCCGCACGCCCTGTTCGTGGCCTTCGCACCCCACGACGCCCCGCGCTACGCCCTCGCTTTGGTCGTCGAACACGGCAACGCCGGAGCCGCCACCGCCGCACCGATCGGACGGGATATCATGACCGACGTGCTGGTCCGAGACCCCGCCCGCCGCAGCGAACCGCCGACGCCCAGGGTGGCCGGGCGGGCTTAGCAATCAAGGCTCCGCAGGCAATCGACGTCGCGGATCGTCCGGCTTCAACCAAAGATCGCCGATGCAGCCGCGAGCAGTAGTGGGTTCAAAGGGCCCCCGGCCCCCAGCCGCTTTCGGCACGCAAGCGCGTGCCTGTCGCGGGCTTGCCGCCGGAGGCTTCCTTCATCCCTTCCTGCGCGCCATACTCCACCGATGAACACCGAAACGCAGATTACCGAATGGCTCGGCACCCAGCAGCAGGCGATGATCGACCTGTTGCGCGAGATGGTCGACATTGACAGTGGCAGCTACAACAAGAGGGGCATTGACGCCGTCGGCGCCGCGGTCGAGCGGTTTTTTGCCACCCAGGGCATTCCGGTCGAGCGTGTTATGCAGTCGAAGCACGGCGATTGCCTGCGGGCGTCGGTGCCGTGGGATGGGCCTTCCGGCAATGCGGGCGGCAACATCGTCCTGATGGGGCATCGCGACACGGTGTTCCCTGATGGCGAGGCCGCGCGCCGGCCGTTCACCATCACCGACGGCATCGCCTACGGCCCGGGTGTCGCGGACATGAAGGCCGGTCTGGTGATGAACGCCTTCATTCTCGCCGCCTTCCACAAATTCGGCGGATCGCCGGCGCCCCTGGTCGGGCTGTTCACCGGCGACGAGGAGATCGGTTCGCCCGAGGGCCGCCCGGTCATCGAGGCGGAGGCACGGCGTGCCCGCGTCGTGTTCAACAGCGAGCCTGGCCGCGTCTCCGGCAACGTCGTGACCGGGCGCAAGGGCGGCGTGTTCAGCGTCTTTCGCGTCACCGGCAAGGCCGCCCATTCCGGGGGCAATTTCTCCGACGGGATTTCGGCCATCGAGGAGCTTGCCCGCAAGATCCAGGCGCTGCACGCGCTGACCGACCTCACGCGCGGCATCACCGTCAATGTCGGTCTCGTCTCGGGCGGCCAGAGCGTCAACACCGTGGCGCCGTGGGCGGAGGGGCAGATCGATCTGCGCTATGTCACGCCCGACGACCGCGCCGAGGTGATGGCGAAAATCACCGCCATCATCGCGCACAGCCACGTGCCCGGCACCCGCGCCGAGCTGGCGATCCGCGGCGAATTCCTGCCGCTCAACCAGACGCCGATGGCCAAGCGCCTGTTCGAACTCTATGTCGACGCCGCCGCCGCCAGCGGCTTCAAGACCGATGGCGAGTTCACCGGCGGTTGCGCCGATAGCGGCTTCACCGCGGCCATGGGCACGCCGACGATCTGCGCCGTCGGCCCGGTCGGCGGCAAGGCGCACAGCCCCGACGAATTCCTGCGCATCGACAGCCTAGTGCCGCGCGCCCAGGCCTGCGCGCGGGCGATTATGGGCCTCGAGCGCGCCGGCCTGTAGGGGTCAGCCACTTCAGTACGGCCAGAAGCGCGCGCCGCCCGAGCCCGATGTCCTCCCCAGAGATATTGCGTCAGTCATCGCAGCAAGCAGGTCAGTCATCAAGCCTCCGGCGGCAAGCTCGCGACAGGCACGCGCTTTCGTGCCGAAAGCGGCTGGGGGCCATAGGCCCTTTGCCGGCGGAGCCTTGAGTGCATACCTTGCCGGCGCTCACGCCCGCCCGGCGGTGCCGGACAGCATCAGCGGATCGACATGCAGTACTGCCAGTGCGCGGCGCCACTTGGTGCCGTGTTCGGCGTCGAAGATCACGCCGAGATCGGGTGGCGCGGACAGCCAGGCGTTCTGCTGCATTTCGCTATCGAGTTGCCCTGGCCCCCAGCCGGCATAGCCGAGCGCCAGCACGCCCTGCGCCGGTCCGCTGCCGGTGGCGATTGCTTTGAGGATATCCAGGCTGGCGGTGAGCGCCAGCTTGCCGTCCACGGTGAGGCTGGCCGGGTCGGTCCAGTCCGTCGTGTGCAGCACGAAGCCGCGACTGTTCTCCACCGGGCCACCGCTGCACAGCCGGATGCTGCGCGCCGGCGGAGTGGGGTCGATCTTCAACTGCTTAAGCAGGTCCTCGAAACTCGGCGCCGCCAGCGGCCGGTTCACCACGATCCCCATCGCGCCATCCTTGTTGTGGGCGCACATGTAGATGACGGTGTGGGAGAAACGCTCGTCGCCCATGCTGGGCATGGCGATCAGCAC
>JAYTUU010000030.1:0-9968 GCA_043744375.1 Rhodospirillales bacterium
TGTCAAGGAGAAATTCGGCATGGTGCCACGGATGAAAGCAGGGCAATCGGGTGAAGCACGGCATTGCAGGTCTCGGCACTCATGCTTCCCCTGATGGGCGTCATTGCGAGCCCTTGCGAAGCAATCCTGCATCACCACAAGACCGTTTGGGCGGCTCTGGATTGCTTCGCAAGGGCTCGCAATGACGGTTGAGCACCGCCTTTCCCCTTCACCCGATTGCCCTGCGATTGAAAATGAGGGGATTCGTGAGGGGCCTATTCAGAGTTTCCCTAAATGGATGAAAAGTTTTTGCTTCTTTTTTCAAAAAGAAGCGCTTTCTTTTTTGAAAAAAAGAAACAAAAAACTTTCACCCGTTGAGTCGACGGCGTCGAGCGCGCCGTTGTCGGGCATTGTGAAGCCTGGATGATCGCCGGGCAGGGCGGGTCGTCCTGCAGCAGGCGGTAGAGGGCGGCGAGGGGGGCTTTGCTAGTTTGGGGCGGGGCGGTGCAGACGGGCGGCGTTTTCGCAGACGGCGAGCCAGGCGGTGGTGGAGATCGCTTTCCAGCCCTCGTCGCGGACGAGGCGGTCGATATGGCCGATGAGGCAGCCTGGCCGGAGTTCGGTGACGTGGCCGACGGGGACGCCTTCGGCGCGATCATTGACGAAGAGGATCGTGGCGGGGCCGAGGCTGCGGATGGCGGCTTCGATGCGGGCCATTTCGGCGTCGGTGAGCAGGCGGGGGTATTGGTAGACGAAGATCTTTTCGCCCTCGCGCAGGTCTTCGAGGAGCTTGTCGCGCAGGAAGCGCAGGCGGCGGCAGAACTGCTGGAGCAGCCGTTCGGGCGCGATGGTGGTGTCCTTCTCGTTGAGGAAGGTGTGCATCGCCATGTGGTAGCGCTGTTCGGAGACGATGTATTCGCCGTTGAGCGTGGTCAGGCTGACGTTTTCGGGCGCGCCGATGCCTTCAAAGCGTTGCTCCAGGCCGATGGCGAGATGCTCGGGGTGGATGGCGTTCCAGCGCATCAGGCCGAGGGGTTCGGCGCCGAAATAGCGTTGCACGAGGCCGAATTCGCAGTTCAGGCCGAGGCTTTCGAATTTGAGCATGAGGTCGCGATGGTCGCTGCCGGGCACGGTCGCGCTGAAGCTGTAGTCGGCGGTGCTGCGTGGCACGGCGATGTCGGCGCGGGCTGGATCTGAAGGCTGGTCTGGATCGAAAGGCTGGTCTGGATCGAAAGGCTGGGCTGGATCGTCGGGCTGGGCCACTTCATCCGCGCTGCTGGCCTGGTCCATGGCGCGGATCTGGATTTGCAGTTCGGCCTCGCCACGGGCGGCGGAGATCGGGGCGTGGGTGGGATGGCGCTTGGCGAGGGCCTCCCAGCGTTGCAGCGAGCCCTCCCAGTTTCCGGTGGTGGACGGCAGCTTGGCGTATTCCATGGCGAGGAGGAGGTCGTCGGGATGCTGTGCGATGCCGGCTTCGAGGATTGTTTCCGCCGCCTCGGGCTGCTGGAGGTGATCGGACAGGATGCGCGCGGACATCCAGGCGCTGGTCAGGTCGTCGGGGAAGAAAGTGCGGAGCAGCGCCCAGCGGCGCAGGGCCTCGTTCCAATCGGCGCGGTAATGCGCGATCCAGGCGTAGATGGTGTAGACGAAGGCGTTCGGTTGGAAGTTGCGCAGGATTGGTTCGAGCACGGCGTCGGCTTCGTCGAAGCGGGCGAGGTCGCGCAGGCCGGCGGCGCGGGAGGCGACCCAGGTGGCGTTGTTGGGCTCGAGTTCCTGGGCGCGCTGGTAGCGCAGGACGACGGCCTCGAAGTCCTTGCGGATCTCGGCGGACCAGGCGAATTCGGCGGCGAGCTTGATATCGTCGGGAAACCGCTGGATGGCGGCGGCGAGGACGGCTTCGGCGTCGTCGGGCCGCTGCAACTGCCGCAGCAGGAGCACGCCGGCGCGCAGATGGGCGGCGGCGTCGTCGGGGCGGGCGATGCAGGCGGCCTGCCAGTGGTCGGCCGCGGCGGCGAAATCGCCGGATGCTTCGGCGCTGCGGGCGCGCAGGACCAGCATGTCGCCGTCGCCCGGCTGCCGGCGCAGGCCTTCGGCGAGGACGGCATCGACGGCGGTGTGGTTGCCGGTGGCGAACAGATCGGCGGCGACCAGCACATAGGGGGAGACGGGCGGTGTGGCGGCCGGGGCCTTGGGGGGTGGGGCCTGGGGAACCGGGGTGGGGACGGGCGCGCTGCGGGGAAAGAGCGGTTCGACTGGCCCGACATGGACGGGCGGCGGCGGTTTGCGGCCGAACAGCCGGGCGATGGCGCTCAGCATGGCCGGCATCGCCCCTGGCGTGCCCGGCACACCGGCGACATTGTCGCGCGTCGGCTCATGGTGCCTTGGCCAGCACGACGCGGACGAGATCGCCGACATTGGCCAGGGTGTCCAGTTCGCGGGTGTGGAACTTGATGCCGAAATGTTCCTCGGTGGCGATGATGATTTCCACCTGCTTGAAGCTGTCCCAGTCCGCGACCTGCTTGGCCGTCAGGTCCGGCCGCAGCACGATGTCGTCGCGCATGAAGACGTCGTGGAAGATGGTGGTGAGCTGGGCGTAGATGTCGGCTTCCTGCATGTGTCTCTAGCCTTCCTGGACATCGATGAACGTGGCGGCCGGGGTGAAACCGGTCAGGTCGAGCGTGGCGCGGGTGGTGCCGTGGGTGGTGGTGCAGTCGGGGGTTTCGTCGCGCGGGGTGAAGCCGAGGCGGGTGTAGTGGTCGCGCACCATCGCGTTTTTTGGCGTCGGGATGTATTCGCCGATCAGGCGGCGGGCGCCGAGGCTGATGGCCTGGGCGGCGATCAGGTTGAGGGTGGTGGGTTCGACCTGGCGGCCGAGGACGCGGCAGCTCATCAGCCAGGTGTCGATCAGCAAATCCTCGTCACGCATGCGGCCGATGACGATGGCGATGATGCCGTTGTCACCGAAACGATCGAGCAGGCGGAGTTGCAGGCCGAAGCTGCGTGGATCCTCCATGATGGCCTGCACGTCCTGCTCGGTGGTGCGCCGCGTGGTCAGGTTGAACTGGTTGGTCTTGTTGATGAGTTGCACCGTGCGGGAGAGGCCGATGCGGTCGAAGCGGCGCCATTCCAGGCGCATGTCGAGGCCGCGCAGATAGGCGGGCAGGTCGGTGGCGGAGGCTTTCAGGGTCTCGCGCAGGCGGTTGCCCTGGTATTGGCCGCCGCGGGCGCGGTCTTCCTCGGTGATGGCGAGGCCTTCGAAATAGCCGGCGTCGGCGAGCATTTGCGCGTAGTGGGTGGGGTCGTCGCCGATTTCGGGGACGGCGACCATTGGCAGTTCCTGGCGGATGAGGTCGCGTTCGAAGGGGTTGTCGTCGACGAAGACGAGGCTGTCGAGGCCGATGTTCAGCGCGGCGGCGATGGCGCGGATGTTGGCGGCTTTGTCCGACCAGTTGGCGACGAAGCAGGCGATGTCGGCGCGTTTCAGGACCATTTCGGGGTGCGTGTCGAAGGGGGCTTCGGCGTTGGCGAGGTCGTTCTTGGAGCAGACGGCGAGGATGATGCCGCGGCCGGCGAGGTCGCGGGCGTAGTGCTGGAAGGCGGCGTAGGCTTCGCCGAGGGCGCTGCCCTGGCCGAGGACGAGGCCCTCGACGCCGTCATCGCCGACGACGCCGCCCCAGAGGGTGTTGTCGAGGTCGAGCACCAGGCATTTGCGGGCGAGGCCGCGTGTGGTGGCGATCAGGCGGGCGAGGAGGTCGCCGAACAGGGGGGCGGCGAGGGGGGAGATGTCCTGCTTGGCGCGGTGCCAGAGGGCGGGATCGTGCCAGGCGGCGATGCCGTCGCGGGCGGCGCGGGAGTCGAGCGCGAGCAGGTCGACTCCGGCTTCGTCGGACATCGGGCGGAGGGCGGCGTTCAGGCGGGTGATGAAGGCGGCGGGCGAGCCGGGGAGGCGGTGTTCGTTGTGGCCCAGCAGGTTGGTGTGGGCGGGCAGGATGGTCTGGTGGATGACCGGGCAGCGCAGGGTGTCACGGGCGAGTTGCCAGCAGGCGCGGATGCGGCCTGTGATTTCGGCGAAGGCGGCGTCCGCGTCGGCGGGGGTGGCGCTGGCGGAGAGGCCGGCGGCGAGATGGTGGGCGTCAAGCGCGAGCAGGACGATGGTGGGTTTGAAGGCGTGCAGTGCCGAGGTGGGGTCGGCCAGTTCCTGCCAGTACTGGCCGAACTCGGCCTCGTGGATGGTGATGGCGATGCCGTGACGCAGGCCGGCGACGCGGATGGCGGCGTGCAGATGGGCCATCGTGCAGGAGCCGAGGAGGGCGAGGCGTTCGTGGCGGACCCCGGGTGCCGCGGTTTCGCGGCCGGCGAGGGCGCGGCGGAGCATGGTGTCGAGGTTGTTGGTCTGGATGAAGTTCAGGCGCGTGTTGGCGAGCGCCGTGGCGTCGCGCCAGGCGGTGTCGGGGGTGGCTGGAAGGGCGGCGAGGCGGGGCTTCCAGTCGGCCGGCATGGGGAGCCAAATGAGGTCGGTCGTCAACGTCGGTTCCTCGCGGACGGCCGCTTATACCAGGGTCGTGCGGCACCGAGATAGGCGGGCGGGTGCGCGGGGTGCTGTGCGACACCGGGCGGCGGGGGATCCGCGATGGTGATTTGTAGGGGCGGGGTTCAAACCTTTCGCGCGGCGATGTGGTTCGCCAGATGGGACGTGTCGTGATCGAGGCCGCAGATGAACGCCGAGGCGCGGCGGGAGAGCCAGCTGAGGCCGAGGAAGTACAGCCCGGGCACGGCGGTGACGCCGCGGCGGTGGATCGGCTGGCCGTGGTCGTCGAGGACGGGGACATGGAGCCAGCCGAAATCGAGGGCGTAGCCGGTCGCCCAGACGATGGTGGTGATGCCGACGTCGTCGAGGTTCAGGTCGAGGACCGGATCGGTGATCCAGTGCGACTCCGGTCCGGTTATTCGCGCGTCGAGGTCGGCCGGTTCGTGGTGGCCCTCGCGTTGAGCGTAGGCGTCGATCGCGTCGAGGAAGGCGAGGTAGGCCGCGTCGCCTTTGGCGAGGGTGTCGGCGAGGTCCGGGGCGAAGTGCAGCGTGCCATCGCGGTAGGCTGCGGTGCGACCGAGCAATGACAGCCCGCGGGAGGCCATGCGGCGGAAATCGATGGTCTCGCCGCCGAATGCGCCGCTGATCGCCATGGAGATGTGTCTGGTGGGTGGATCGGTGGTGGGGGCGGCCCACATGCCGAGCAGTTCCATCCAGACCGCGAGGTCGTGGCCGCGGTATCGCCGGGGTGCGCGGATATGGCCGCCGACGGAGAGGTAGACGCGGCGGCCGGCGCGCAGCAGTTCGTCGGCGATCTGGGCGCCCGATGCGCCGGCGCCGACCACCAGCACGGCGCCCTCGGGGAGTTGGCCGGGATTGCGGTAGCCGCCCGCGTGGAGTTGGAGAATGCCGCTCTCCGGCGGGACGATCATGGGATGCGCGGAGCGTTGGAACGGGCCGGTGGCGGCGACGACGTTGGCGGCCTCGATGGGGCCTTGCGACGTCTGGGCCAGGAAGCCGTCGCCGTGCTGGTGCAGGGCGGTGACGGCGACGCCGCAGCGGATGGGTGCGGCGATCGCGTCGGCATAGGCGACGAAGTAGTCGACGATCTGATCGCGGGTGGCGAAGGCGTCCGGTTCGAGGTTGGGGAACGCGACGTCCACCAGGCGGTCGGTCCGGGCGGGGCCATTGGCGTGCAAGCCGTCCCAGCGTTCGGTGCGCCAGCGTTCGACGATGCGATGGCGTTCGAGGATGACGTGCGGCAGGCCGCGCTTGCTGAGTTGCGCACTCATCGCGAGGCCCGCCTGGCCGCCGCCGATGATCAGGGTCTCGACTTTCTCGGCGGGCATGGCGGTGTTCCCTGGTGCGATCTGTCCAGTGTTTGCGATATGATCGTTCTATTGGCCAATCTATCGGCATTTACTGAACGAACGCCATCGTGCTCTGAAAGGGGGAGGGTTGCGGGCAGGGAAGCAGCAGTCGCATGAGCAAACACGTTGTCGCCGTCGCCGATGATCTGCCGCCGGGCAGCCGCAAGCTGGTCACTGTGAAGGGACGGCCGATCGTCATCTTCAATGTCGGGGGCAGCTTCTACGGATTGTTGAACCGCTGTCCGCATCAGGGGGGCGGGCTGTGCGACGGGAAAATCACCGGGCTGGTGCTGTCGGACGCGCCGGGCGAGTACCGGATCGAGCGCCAGGGGGAGATCATTCGTTGCCCGTGGCATGGCTGGGAGTTCGACATCCGCACGGGACAGTCGTGGTGCGCGCCGAGCAAGATCGCGGCGCGGCAATATCCGGTGGAAATCGCTGGCGGCGCCGAACTGGTGAAGGGGCCGTATGTCGCCGAGACCGTGGCCGTATCCGTCGAGGAGCGCTATGTGGTGGTGGATGTTTGAGCGGGGTTGCGGGACATGACGAGCCTGACGCGCGGGGCGATCGATTGCGATATCCATCCGGGGGTGCCGGGCATCAAGGCGCTGCTGCCCTACATGAACGACTACTGGCGCGACGCGTTTGTTTCGCGCGGCATGGATAATTTCGATCTTGCGAGTTACCCGACCGGGGCGCCGATCACCTGCCGGCCGGACTGGCGGGCCGCTGGGGGGAAGCCGGGGACCGATCGGGCGCAGTTGCAGCGCCAGGCGCTCGATCATTTCGGCACGCGGTTCGCTATCTGCAATCCGCTCTATGGCGGCGCGGTGACGGTGAGCGAGACGATGGGGGCGGCGATCTGCTCGGCGATCAATGACTGGATCGCGGCCGAGTGGCTCGATGCCGATCCGCGGCTGCGTGCGTCGATCGTGGTGCCGGCGCAGGCGCCGCATCTGGCCGTGGAGGAGATCGAGCGGCTCGCGGGGGACCGGCGGTTCGTGCAGATATTGATGCCGGCGGCCGGCGAGATGACGTATGGCAAGCGGTACTACTGGCCGATCTATGAGGCGGCGGTAAAACACGGGTTGCCTGTGGGGCTGCACGCGGGGAGCATGTATCGCTACGCGCCGACCTCGAATGGCTGGCCGTCGCATTTCCTGCATGACTATGTGGCCGGGCATCAGGTGTTCGAGGATCAGCTATTGAGCCTGGTGTCGGAGGGTGTGTTCACGAAGTTCGAGGCGCTCAGGGTGGTGCTGATCGAGAGCGGCGTGAGCTGGCTGCCGGCGTTCCTGTGGCGCTCGATCAAGACGTGGCGGGGCGTGCGCGGCGAGGTGCCGTGGGTGAAGCGGCCACCGGCGGAGATCATTCGCGACCATGTTCGCCTGACCATGCAGCCGCTCGACGCGCCGCCCGACCCGGCCGAACTGGCGGGGATCATTGCGCAGATCGGGTCCGACGATATGCTGTTGTTCGCCACCGACTATCCGCACTGGCAGTTCGAGGGCGATGCGGCGATCCCCGCCGGGCTGCCGGAGGGGTTGTTGCGCAAGATCATGGTGGACAACCCCCTCGCCACCTATCCACGCCTCCGGGAGACGGTTCAATGAGCGACGTTCTCGACCGCACGGCCGAAACGCAGAGCAGGCTGCGGATTATCGACAGCGACATCCATCCGTCGCTGCGCTCCGAGAAGGACCTCAACCCGTTCCTCTCGACGCGCTGGCAGAAACACATCGCCGAATACGGCAAGTTCAGCCATCGGGCCTATTCCACCCGCAACACCTATCCGCGCTACATGCCGAACACGGCACGGCGGGACGCGTGGCCGCCGGGCGGTGGGGCGCCGGGTTCCGACCTCGATTTCATGCGCGCCCAGCTGCTCGACCGCTACGACATCGAGCACGGCATTCTCGAACCGCTGATGGAAAGCAATCTGGTGCGCAACCCCGAATTGGCGCAGGCGCTGTGCGGGGCGATCAACGACTGGCAGATCGAGGCCTTCACCTCGAAGGAGAAGCGGCTGCGGGCGTCGATCCAGATCCCGTTCGAGGATGCGGCGGCGGCGGTGGCGGAGATCGAGAAGCGGGCGGCGGACCGGGCGTTCGCGCAGATCCAGCTGACGTCGCGCAGTACCGAGCCGATCGGGCGCAAACGCTACTGGCCGATCTTCGAGGCGGCCGAGCATTTCGGCATGCCGATCGGCATGCATATCGGCGGCGAGGCCGGGCATGGGCCGACGGCGAGCGGCTGGCCGTCGTTCTACATCGAGGATCATCACGGCCTGATCCACTCGATGCAGTGCCAGGTGACCAGCATGATCCTGGAAGGGGTGTTCGAGCGGTTTCCGAAGCTGAAGATCATCTGCATCGAGGGTGGGTTCGCCTGGGCGCCGTCGCTGGCGTGGCGGCTGGATCGGCACTGGCTGAAAATGCGCGGCGAGGTGCCGCACCTGACGCGGGCGCCCTCGACGTATATGCGCGACAACATCTGGTTTTCCACCCAGCCGATGGAGGAGCCGGAGAACCCCGAGGACCTGCGCAAGATCCTTGGCTGGATTGGCTGGGATCACATTGTGTTCGCGACCGATTATCCGCACTGGGACTTCGACGACCCGACCAGCGCGTTTCCTTGCCGGCTATCCGCCGCCGAGCACCGGGCTATTTTCCGCGGCAATGCCGAGGCGATCTATCGGCTGGACTGACCGGGGCAGCGCCGGGGGGATGATCCTGCCGCGTGGGCGCGGCGCATAGGAGGGCGGCGGCGGCGATGTTGGCGAAACGCATCGTGCCGTGGCGTTCCAGTGCCGTGATCCAGGCATCGGGGGCGGGCGGCTCTCCGCTATGCGTGCCAGCCGCGCACCTGCGGACGAGACGTGCGTCATGTGGACTTGACCCTCCGTCGTCGCTCGGCTACCCACGGCGCGCCTCGTTGCACCTGCTTCGTCCCGTTCGTCTAGAGGCCTAGGACACCGCCCTTTCACGGCGGTAACACGAGTTCGAATCTCGTACGGGATACCAAGGGTTTTCAATCGTTTCCAGAGCACTTTCGTTGGCGTCGGCGATCGCAACCCGCAGGCCCGCCGCGATGAACGCCCGGGCCATTCCCAACCCGACACCGCTCGCCCCGCCGGTGATCAACGCGGTCTTGCCCGCAAGCTTCTGCATCGCCGCTTCCTTGTTACTCACAGCGCCGTCATACCACCATCCACGAACAGTAGTGCCCCGGTGACATAGGAGGCATCGTCGGAGGCCAAGAACAGGATAGCGGCCGCGACCTCCTCGGCCCTGCCCGGGCGTTTCAGCATGGTGACTTTCGCCGCGCTGGCGTTGTACTGATCGACGGTCTCGCCGGCCGCTTTGATGCGGCGCTGATGGAACGGTGTGAAGATAGGGCCTGGGCCGACAGAGTTCACACGAATGCCTTCCGCCGAATGGTCGGCGGCCAGCGCCCGCGTCAGGCCCGCGATCGCGGCCTTGGTGGTGTCGTACTGCAGGTTCCCCCCGCCAGCGACGACGGAACGCACGGAGGCGACGTTGACGATGGCGCCGCCCTTGTTGCGCCGCATCAGCGGAACCGCCGCCTTGGCACAGAAGACGTAGCTCATCAGGTTGACGTTGAGGATCTCGTTCCAGCTCGCAGCGCTCGCCTCGTCGATCTTTTCGTATTTGCGGATGCCGGCATTGTTGATGAGGATGTCGAGACGCCCGAACGTCTGTGCAGCACCGTTGACAAAGGCGAGGCATGCAGCCTCGGTACCCACGTCGGCCTGCGTGAAGGAAACCTTGGCGCCGGCGGCATTGAGTTCGGCCGCGACGCGTTGGCCGCGCTCGCTATCCCGGTCGCAGAATGCCACGCTCGCGCCCTCGACGACGAAACGCCTGACCGTCGCCTCGCCAATCCCCGAGGCCCCGCCTGTTACCGCTGCGACCTTGCCGTCGAGCCTTCCCATGTTCGCCACCTTCAGGGCAATCCGATGAACGCTTTATACAACGATAAGGCTTGCAAGGGCATCGTCGTCCCAGGAGGCGGCCTTGCGCCTGGCGCGTAAAGATTGCTTACCCGGTGCTCTGCGGATCAGGTTCAGG
>JAYTUU010000031.1:0-34520 GCA_043744375.1 Rhodospirillales bacterium
CCGACCTACGAGGGGATCATATTCGTGACGCTGGCTGGCGGGGAGCCCCAGGGCAATCGGGTGAAGGGAACGGCGGTGCTCAACCGTCATTGCGAGCCCTTGCGAAGCAATCCAGAGCCGCCCAAACGGTCTTGTGGCGATGCTGGATTGCTTCGCAAGGGCTCGCAATGACGCCCATCAGGGGAAGGATGAGTGCCGAGACCTGCAATGCCGTGCTTCACCCGATTGCCCTGCCATCCCCACCCCCAAAAACCCCTTGCGCCGGACTCCCAAATGCACTAGGAATATTTTCATGAACCTCGCCCCCCTCACCCCCGAACTCTGCGCCACAGCGCCCGAGATCGCCCGGCGGTTCACCATCATCATCGCCTCCATCGTCGCCCTCATCGCCCGCGCTTTCCTGCGCAACCCCCGCCTCCTCCCCCTCATCGTCCCGCTCTACAACCGCCTCAACTGCGCCGCCCGCCGCTTCACCACCCTGATGGCCCGTGTCGCCGCCAACAAACACCCCACCCCGCGCCCAAGCCGAGCGCGTGCCGGCATCCGCAAGCCCAAACCCCCGATCCCCACCACCCACGCGCAAGCGCGCAACGCCGTGTTCGACTTCATCGAAGGCTTCTACAATCCGCAGCGCCGGCACTCGTCGCTCGGCTACGTTTCGCCGGTGGCGTTCGAACGCAAACACTGGGCGTGTGCGGCTTCCCCCGACGCACTCGATCCTGCCGTCGTGCTCGGGGCCCTCAAGGCCAAGCCCTTGCGGGCGCGTGAAGCACGCGGCCTTGACCGCCCCTCCGCGCGGCGACGTGTTGAAACTGCGGGCCGGGACGGAAGGATGGGCTCCGCAGGGGCCGAACAAAAAATCCCACCAGCAGGCACGAAGAACAGGAAGGAACAAGCAATAGGAAGTCAGATAAAGTAGCCTGATCCCAAGACCTCAACTGTCCACGGAAACGGGGTAGGTCCAAGGTGCGTCTGTGGAGCGGCTTGCGATGGCGGATGACGCTTCGCTCTTCCGCCCTACGGGGTGCTTGCGAATACGCTGAGTGTGCGAGTATCATACCGGGGAAATTGGCCTGGGCAGGAATATGTGGACTACGGAAGCTCTCAAGGATAAAAATATCACATCCGCGATAGAATTTTTGAAAACAAAGGGATATAAATTTAACAATAGTGATAATTATATTTATATAGCGGCCCCTGGAAAAGGCAATGTAGAAAAAATTAATAGCCTGATGTGGCTAAATGAATTTCTTGTGAATCATTTGTCAAGCCCAATAAATTCGACGGAGACTGACCGGCAGCAAAAATCGTCTCAGAGTGGGGACGCTAGAAGTGAGAGGAGGCGGACCCCTCAGCACAGTGGAGTCGAAACAGTAGACACGAGGGCGATATTTGAATTGAAACAGGCGCTTACTAAGATGACTGCCGATCTTGAGGCAGCTAATCGCCGAGCAAATATGATGCAAGATCGCGCTATTCGAGCCGAAGCACGTATCGCGATCTTGGAGCAGCACCACTTGCCAGCAGAATTTGGCGACCCAAAGAGCAAATACGGGAAAATACGTAGGTTAGTTGCCCGAGAACTTCATCCCGATCATAGTAAATCGGAAGGGATAGAAAAGATCGTTCGGGCAGAGATTTTCAAAGATCTATGGCCTAAGATTGAATCTATAGATCGAGATGATTAAAAAATATAACCATTAATCTCACGTATCCTCTCATTTTCAATCGTCTGCTATATAGCGCCGATTCGCGCGGATTTCATAGATTTTTTGGCTCGATTGGAGCTGGAGCATCGAGATCGGCAAAGTGGTTTCGCGGCGTCGGCGTCCTCGCGAGGCTCGTTCGTTCCTGATCGCGCTGTAGGGTACTGCCCTGTATGCCAAGCGGATTGTCGCCTTGGCCGGAGCCACTCTTGGCGTCATGGCGGCGGGGTCGCTTGCGGTGGCGATGATCGGCCAGGCGCTGGCCCAGGCGCGTGGTCTGGTGACCAAGCACGCCGTCAAGCAAGTGGACCGTCTGCTCGCGGCTGGATCGATGACCTTCGGTTGACATGGTACATTCTCGCCCGACGCGCTGGCGAAGCCCCCGATGCGCTGGCGAAGTCTGGGAATCCTCGTCCCGTTTCCGCATTGCACACGAGCCGAAATGCCGAGCACGCGGCAATGCTGATCCAGCCGCAAGCAGTAGGGGGGATCAAAGGGGCGTGCCCCTTTGCCGGCGGAGCCTTGATTGCGGCTTGAGCCTTCATCCGATTGCCTTGCCAAAAAACCCTTGCGCCGGAATCCCAAATGCGCTAGGAATATTTTCATGAACCCCGACCCCCTCACCCCCGACCTCCGCGCCACAGCGCCCGAGATCGCCCGGCGGTTCACCCTCATCATCGCCTCCATCGCCGCCCTCATCATGCGCGCCTTCCTGCGCAACCCCCGCCTCCTCCCCATCATCTTCCCGCTCTGCAACCGCCTCACCCGCATCGCCCGCCGCTTCACCACTCTGATGGCCCGCGTCGCCGCCGACAAACACCCCACCTTGCGCCCGAGCCGAGCGCGTGCCGGCACCCGCAAGCCCAGGCTGCCGATCCCCACCAGCCACGCCTGGCTCATCCGCGCCATCCCCTACGAGGCCGCCGCCTTCGCCTCCCAACTCGCGCATCTCCTCGCCGAGCCCGGCGTCGCCGCACTCCTCGCCGCCGTCCCCACCGTGCAGCGCCTCCTCAACCCCATTCGCCACGCCCTCGCGCTCCAGCCCGCGCCGCCGCGGCCCAAGCGAAAGCGCCCGCCCGCGCCCAAAATGCGGCCGGCCCAGCGCGGCACCCCGCCGCGCCCCCTCTACCCGACACTCCAGGCCCTCCGCCCCTGGCCACCCCGCCTGACCAACTTGAAACCGGCCTGATCCACCACGCCGACGCGCGGCCGAAATGTTACGATATAACAACAATCAAACCGGTGGCGCCGTGCAATGCGCCACATACGCCGGCCGCTCCTTCATCCGCTCATACCACCGCCGCAGGTTCGGCAATTCCACCCGCCCGGGCAGATCGAGCACGAACCAGCGATGCACCTGCGGCCCATAGACGACATCGGCCAGCGTAAAATCATCGCCGGCGATCCAGTCGTGCCGTGCCAGTTGCCCATCGATGATCGCATACAACGCTTGCGCCTGCCGAATCGCCGCCGCAATCGCCGCGTTGTCCCGCTTCTCCGGCGGCGTCCGCACCAGCCCGAGAAAAAACACCCCGATCGGCCCGCTGAACGCCGTCTGCTGAAAATCCATCCACGCATCGACCAGCCCCGCCGCCTTCGGGTCCCGCGGATACAACGTCGCCTCCGGCGCATGGGCACGGCAGAGATACCGAATGATCGCATTGCTCTCGAACAGCGAATACCCGTCCTCTTCCAGCGCCGGCACCAACCCGAGCGGCTGCATCGCCCGATACGCCGGCGTCGCCGTCCCGCCAAACGCCCCGCCCACATCGATGCGCTCGTATTTCAGCCCCAACTCATCGAGAACATGCAGCACTTTCATGACGTTGGACGACGTCTTGCGGCCCCAAAGTCGGATCATCGCGAACTCCCCATCTTGCTCCCGGGACGGTACGACGTGTCCGCGCCACCGGCAACTTGCGATGCGCCGGCTGCGGGGCCATAGAGCGGCCATGCCAAGCCCATCCCCCCGTATCGCCCTCGCCGCACTGACCGCACTGGCGGCGCTGATCCTCTTCGCCGCCCACGCCTCGGAACTCTGGGGCGGCCTGGTCCCCTGTTCGCTCTGTCTCGTCGAACGCTGGCCCTACCGCGTGGCGATCGCCATCGGCGCCATCGGCCTGGCCTTGCCCGCCCGTTTCCTCCGCCCCGCTTGCGCCCTCTTCGCCCTCGCCATGCTGGCGGCGGCGGCGGCGGCCCTGGTCCATGTCGGCGTCGAATTCGCCTGGTGGCCCAGCCCGCTGCCGCAATGCGAAGCGCCAAAGCTGGCCGGCCTTTCTTTGGCCGACCGCCTCGCCGCCATGCCCGCCCGCCCCGCCAAACCCTGCGACGAGCCGACCTATCTGATCGCCTTCCTGCCGATCTCCATGGCCATGATGAACCTCCTCGCCGCCGTGGCCCTTGCCGCCCTGGCCCTCGCCGCCGCCGCTATGCTCCCACGAGGGCGAGCACCCGCAGCGGGCTCCCCGAACCACCCTTGATCTTCAACGGCGGGCTGACGATCAACGCCCCGGTAGCCGGCAACTTGTCGAGGTTGGACAGGCATTGCAGCCCAAACCGGCCCTTCCCATGCATATAGAAATGCGCCGGATACGGCGGCGTGAAGCCATGCGCCTGCCCCGCATCGGTGCCGATCGTCTCCACACCGAACCCGATCACGTCCCGCTGCTCGACGAGAAAACGCACGGCATCAGGATCGGGCCCCGGCGTATGGGCGCCGTCTTCCTTGAGGTTCGAATACGCCGCCCCTGAACGCTTCGACCAGTCGGTCCGCAGAAACACCCAGTTCCCCGCGGGGATCTTGCCGTTCTTCGCCTCCCACGCCTCGATCACCGCAACCGTCAGAATGAAGTCCGCATTCTCGCCCGCCTCGCGTGAGCAATCGATCACGCAGGCCGGCGCGATGAAATTCTGCGCCGGAATGGTATCCGTCGTATTGTTCGGCAGATCCTTGCCCGACACCCAATGGATCGGCGCATCGAAATGCGTCCCCGTATGCTCGCCACAGGAAAAGTTATTCCAGTACCAGGCCGGCCCCCGGCTGTCATAGCGCGAGATTTCCTCCAGCCGGAACGGTGCGCACTGGCCGAACTCCGGCGGCAGCGCAATCGTCGGAAACTCCGGCGCCAGAGTCTGGGTGAGATCGACGACCTTGATCTTGCCGGCCAGCAGGTCGGCGGCGAAGGCGGCGAGGCTGCTCATTTGCATGTCTCCTTGTTGTGTCAGCGGCCCGCGAGGTCGCGCGCCAGCGTGGCAGGATTGTCATTCCAGCGTGCCATCACGTCCAGTGCGACATCACCGACGGCCACCTCCTCTAGCCCGTCCCGCAATCCACGCATGACGGCAGCGGACAACGCCGCCGGCGTCACCTTCGGCGGCGGGATCGCCTGGTGCCATTCGTCATCGAGCGGCCCGACAAACGCGTTGAGCACCCGTACCGGCCGCAACTCGTCACGCAGGCTCAGCGCGAGCGACAAGCCCGCCGCTTGTGAAGCCGCCGCCGCATGATAGCCCGGCAACGGCGCCAACGCCGCCACAGAGACGACATTCACCCAGGCGCAGGCCGGATGCGTTCCATCCGCCCCACGAAACCGCAGCGCCGGGCCAAGCGCCTGGGCCAGCCGCAGCGGCCCGAAATACGCCGCCTCCATCTCCTCCCGTGCCGTCACCAGATCGCTCCGCCCCAGCACGTCCCCCGGCCGGAGCTGCAACCCGGTATTCACGACCACGTCGATCCGTCCCCCAAACGCCGCCGCCATCCGCCCGACGCTCTCGCCGTCCGTGAGATCAAGCGGCACCCGCTCACCGATCACACGATCCTGCCCAGCAAACGGCCGCCACGCATCGGCTATCCCGACAAACACCGTGGCCGCCCTCGCATCGAGCAAGGCCGCCGCCAGCGATTGCCCGAACGCCGAGCGCCCATCCGTCACCAGCACCCGCCGGCCACGCGGATCGCAGGTCATCTCACGCAATTGCCGATCGTCCTGCATGTTCGGAGTATCCTGTTCAGGCATCGCCATCATGACGCCCTGGCCGGACCTGTCGAGCCGCAGGGTTAGCCGCGTCCGCTGCCCAGCCGCCACATCGCCATGCAGATGGGCCACAACGCTCGGCCCGCACTCCAGCACCACCGTGCCAATCCGCCATGGCATCCGGCTACGAAAATACGGATCAGCACTCACTCTGACGGTCGTCTCCGCCACAACGCGGCCCCATGGCGAAACAGCACGCCAGGACAGCGACGTGCCGAGGCACCGATTGCAAACCTCCCGCGGCGGATACAGCGTGGTTCCACACGCATCGCAAACCTGCAACGCAAACCGCCCAACCGCCGCCGCGGCGGCAAGGCCGAGAGCAGCACGGCTGCGGAACCCAGGCGGCAGCAGCGGCAGCCGCGTCGGCCGCATCGGATCCTTGGCAGCCGGAGGCGGCATCGGCGCGGTCATGATGCTGACAGGATGGCGGCACCCGAACACAGGCCGCGGTCATAGTTGATCATCCCGAACCCGGCGACGAGTGCCGTTCTGGCACCCTCCACCTGGCCCCCGAGTGCCGTGCCGGTGATCTGCCTTATCGCCTCGACCAAACCAAGATACCCCCCCGCCGCCCCGGCCTGCCCGACCGAAAGCTGCCCACCGGAGGTGTTATGCGGAAAACTCCCGCCCAAGGTCAGGTCATGCGAACGGACAAACGCCGGTCCTTCGCCCTTGGCGCAGAAGCCGAGATCCTCGAACTGCATCATGACGATCACCGGATAGTCGTCATAGGTCTCGACGACATCGATTTCATCCGGTGTCGTGCCGGCCATACTGTAGAGTTCAGCACAATCAATCGCCCAGCCCCCACGCAACTGGATGGGGTCCTCAGGGAAAGCGTTGTGACGCTCGATGGTGGCGCGTATACTCACGCCTCGGAGTGCGAGGGCACGCGCCGTTTCCTCGCGCATGACGAGGAACGCCTCCGCCCCCGCGCAAGGCATCACACAGTCGAACAACGCGACGGGGTCGGCAATCGGGCGGGCGGCGAGGTAGTCCGGCATCGTCAACGGGCGTTTCATCAGCGCGTGCGGGAAACTCAGCGCATTCTGGCGCTGCGAGATGCATATGCGACCGAAGTCCTCGCGGGTCGCGCCGTACGCCCGCATATAGGCGTTCGTCAGCAACGCAAAACTGCCATTCGGCCCCGTAGCCGCATAGGGGTAGGTGGCATCCGCCGCGAAACGACTGAACCCCGAGACCATCTGGCGAAACGAGTCCGGTGTATTCGTATCGCCCGCCACGCAGGCAACAAGATCAGCGTCGCCAGCCTGAACGGCGCGCGCGGCGCGGCGCAATGCGACGATGCCGCAGGCCCCGCCCATCGGGATATGGTCAAGCCAGCGCGGCGACAGGCCGAAATGCTGGGTCAGGCCGACCGCGGTGTCATTGCCAAGACTGAAGCTGGAGACACAGAGACCGTCGATATCGCCGGGCCGAATTCCGGCGCGCCGGACAAGCTCATGCACGGCACGGCCGATCCACCAGTGGGCACCGTGAATGGAATGGCGTTCGTAGGGGATCGTCACCGGCACCGCGACGACGACGCCGCCATAGCCTTGCCGCGTTCTCACCGCACGCGCTTCTTGATGCCGCGTGTGTCAAACGTTGTGGGCGCGTTGAGGAGGTTCTGCGCCAGTGTTTTCAGCGTTCCGCGCTGGACCTTGTTGGTGGCGGTGAGCGGGAGGGCGTCGAGAAACGCGACATAGCCGGGTGCCTTGTAATAGGCGAGACGCTCCAGGCACCAGGCGACGATGCCATGAGCGACCGCGGCGGCGTTATCCGGAGGCGATCGCAAAACGATACAGGCCAGCACTTCATCGCCACGCATCGTATCGGGCACGGCCGCAACCGCCGCGGAGAGGACGAGCGGGTGTTGCTGAAGCACCCCCTCGACTTCGACCGCCGAAATATTTTCGCCACTGCGACGGATGACGTTCTTCTTGCGATCGATGAAGAACATATCGCCCTCGGCATTGCGGCGCACAATGTCTCCAGTATGGAACCAGCCGTCCGCCCAGGCCGCTTGGGTGGCTGCCGGGTCCTTCAGGTATTCCGTGAAGAAGCCAAACCTGGGGTCATCGCCGGCGCGACGGACGAGCAACTCCCCTGACTCGGTACCGGTGATTTCGTGGCCATCATCGCCGACGATGATGGCCTCCATGAACGGCTCGACGCGACCGAAACAACTCTCGCCGATACGCCGCGGTTCAATATGCGCGCTCACCACGGCGCCTGTGCCCGTCTCGGTCATTGCCCAGGCATCGATGAGCGGAATGCCGAAACGCGCCTCGGCCGCCGCCTGCAGGCGGCGGTCGGGGCCGGGGCAGAAGGCGAAACGAACCTGGTGAGCGCGTTCGTTTGTGGCCACCGGCAATGACATCAAGATCGACGGCATGACGCCTAGGCAATGGACGATTGTGGCGTGGGACCGGACCACGCTGTCCCACCACGTGGAAGGATGAAACCTGTCGAGCGGGATCAGGCAGCCACCGGTCATCACCATGGCCAGCGTCGAGCAGGCCATCGCGTTCATATGAAAGAACGGCAGCGGCGTGAGCATCCGTTCCTGCCCGATGCGCAGCGTGCAGTGGCCGCCCATACGGGCATACCAGCGGCCGCACTCCAGAAACCATGTTTGCGAAACGACGCACCCCTTCGGCAAGCCCGTCGTGCCGGAGGTATAGAGTAACGCGGCCTCGCTCGACGGATCGTCGGAAGGCGGCAGGCCAGGGGCCGACGCGGGCGGAACGACATCTGCAAGACCGATTACCGGCGGAGGGCGCGACAGGGCGGCCGCGGCCGCCCGCAAGCCAACAAGGCGGCTGTCGATCGCGACGATAAGCACGACCTCTGAATGTTCGATCAGGTATCCCAGCTCGGTGGCGCGCAAATCGGGATTGATGGGAACCACGGATACGCCGAGCGCATTCAGGGCGAACCAATGGAAGAAGAATGCCGGACGGTTCTCCAGCAGCAATGCCAGCCGATGTCCGCGGCCATACCCTGCGGCGCGATAGAGTTCCCGGAGCCCGGCTATCTGCGCCGCCGCGGAACGATAGGTTGTCTCGCCAGGTTCGATACCATATGCCGATGCGGTTTCCGGAATGATATCAAGAAATGGCTGCTCCGGCCACGACCGCGCGGCTTCCTTGAATGCCTTGTAGACAGATACTGGCTGGTTCATGGATTTGTATTTGGGTTGATCGACATTTCGGCGCCGCTACAACGCGGCGATCGTACGCAGGGCGCCGTCAAGTGTCTTGCCATCCTCGTCGGCCAGGGCTGCATCGCGAAGCCGGCGGACCCAGTCGGCGGCGTCGTTGCGCATGGCGAGTGCGGGCACCGCGGCAAGCAACTTGTCGAACTTGCTCTGCCCACGTGCATGGGTGTCGCTGTAGCCCTTCACGAGCCGCCTGCACTTCAGGATCTCGATTGCAAGTGTGCGATTGGCACGGGAATGCTGGGTCGCCAGGGCGACCCAGGCTACGATATGTGCCATTTCGCGTTCATGACGGAGGAGGCGTCGCCGCCAGGGTTTCAGGCCGGCTATGATATAGAGTGAAACGAAACCACCGATATGCGTCGTTCGAACGCGGCGGCCGCGTTCGAATAGCCGCTTCAACAGGGATTGGAGGGTTGGAGAGTTCTCGATCCACCGACCCAGCGACGCCGGCAAGGTTGCACAGATTTCTTGCACGCGCGGGTGCATGAACTCGGTCATGTCGACCAGCTGTGCGCCCTGCGCGAGAACCTCGGTTCGCACGCGCGAGAAACGGCTCGATCGGGTCTTGAGGTCGGCGACGCGGATGGCATCGTCATAGGACAGGGCAACAGCGATCTGCTTCGCCGCCTCAACTACGAGGGCAGGATCGCCCGGCCCTGCCGCCTCGACGAGGGCGGCGACATGGTCGAGATAGGTGTGCGCATATGCGACGTCCTGATAGTCGACCAACCGGCGAACGCCAACGAGCAGCATGTCCGATGCTTCGGAGGGAAAGTCCGTGTGGATGCGCTGCACAGCGCGGGCCAACTCCGCACGGCCCCGCACGCTTCCGCCGATCGCGACGGGCGCGGATTTGGCCACGATTGCGGAAGCGATTTCGGGTGCGCCGACGATCCTGTAGCCCGATGAAAATGCCTTGACGCTGGCTTCGACGCCGACGCCACTCGCGCGGATGGTGGCCTCGAATGCCTCGCGTGCGAAGGGCAGGGCACCACTGCCAGCGAGGGCACCGAACAACGAGGACGAAATGACGCTGCCGTTGCGCTCGGCAATCTCCTGCATGTCAGCTACAACGAATCGCTTTGAGACGGCTTCTGCCGTCGCGAGAACGGCGGAGGCATCGGCCCGGCCGTCACCCGGCTTGGCCTTCTCCAATATCGAATACGAACGATGTGACGAGGCGACCAGTGTTGTTCGTTCGGGTGAGACCAGACCGCGCTGGATCGCCCGTCCGGCTTCCATCAACTCGGCGGCGATCACGATATCGACGTCGCCGGGAACCGGCATCAGCGACAATACTGGAGACGTATTGCGCTGCTGCGGGCGGATCAGTTCCACATAGTAGATGGTCGCCCCCGTCCGCTGCGCAACGCCTGGCACCGAGGTGGATTGCGCCACCCAGCCGCCGGCTTCCGCCATGGCAACGATCCAGTCGGCAAGCACGCCGCCGCCCTGGCCCCCCATCGCCATGATGGCGATGGTGATCGGCCGGTCCGTGCTCAGCGTGACCGCGCTCATGTCACGTCAGCATGAGACGCGCGGTGTCCCGGCGGCGCTGCAACATGGCGATAACCGTGTTGCGGAGGCCGGCGATAAAGCGGTCCCAACGTGTCGGATTATGCACGATATCGGCGCGGTAGAAGGACGGGCAGAGCATCGCGGCCTCTGCCACCTCGCCGCAATTGCCACACCCGACGCAGGAATTATCGATGGCTGCGACTGGGTCTTCCTTCAGCGGGTCGTCGGACTGCTTGACCGACAGGGAGGGGCAGCCGGATAGTCGGATGCAGGCATGATCCCCCGTGCAGATGTCCTCGTCCACGCCGAACCGGGGTTTCACCAGACGTTCGCCACGCTTGACGGCGGCGTTGAACAAGGGCCGTTCGCGGCGCTGCCGGTTCAGCATACATTCGGAGGAGGCGATGATGATTTTTGGCCCCGCGACATCGGTCGTCAGCGCCTCCGTCAACGCGTCGCGCATTTTGGCGACCGAGTAGGTGTCGTCGATCCGGCGCACCCAGGTGGCGCCGACACCCCGGACGGCATCCTCGATCGGATGTTGTGTGCTACGAGAGTCGTTATTTGCACGCGACGATAAGATATCCTGGCCGCCGGTCGCCGCGGAGTAGTGGTTGTCGACCAGCACGATCACGCCGTCATGCTTGTTGAACACCGCATTGCCAACGCCGTTGAGCAGCCCGTTATGCCAGAAGCCGCCGTCGCCCATGACGGAGATGGATCGCTTGCGCGACTTGACCTGGAAGGCTGCGGCGGATGACGCGCCGAGGCCGTAGCCCATCGTGGTCGCGCCGAGGTTGAACGGCGGGTTGATCGAGAAGAGGTGGCAACCGATGTCGCACGCGATGTGATGGGAGCCGAGCTCCTTCTCGACGAGAGTCATCGCCGAAAAGATCGGCCGCTCCGGACACCCCGTGCAAAAGCTCGGTGGGCGTGGGGGCACGACCGAGGTGAGGGCGGCAACCGGGCCGCTGGCAAGGACGGGCTTCGGATCGGGCGCAGTCTGCATCTCGCTCAGCAGCGACGGCAACGCGCTTGCAATGAACGCGCGGAGGCCGTCCAGCAGCACAAGCGGCGCGTATTCTCCGGCCATCGGCAGCACGTCCTTGCCGAACACCAGGGTCTGTACACCGGCGCGACGCAGGATGCTGTGCAGGGCTTGTTCAAGAAATTCCGGCTGGCCTTCCTCGACCATCAGAACGGCGCGTTTTCCCACGCAGAACGCAACAATATCCTCGCTCACCAGCGGGTAGGTGACGTTGAGGACATGCAGCGGGATCCGCGTATTGCCCCAGATATCCGCAAGCCCAAGCAGCTTCAGGGCGCGGACGACACCGTTATACATGCCGCCCTGCATGATGATGCCGAGCTCGGCGACATCGCCGGGCATTGTCTCGTTCAGCCCGTGTTCGCGAATGAATTGGAGCGCCGCTGGGAGGCGCTTCTTCACTTTCTCCTGTTCATGAACAAACGAAGCGGGTGGCAGAACGATACGGGTAACGTCCCGGATCGGGTTCTCCAACGCCTCGGCGAGCGCATAGGGCGGCTTGCGGTTGTCTTTGGCGATGAAGCTGCCATGGACGTGGCAGGCACGAATACGCATTTCCAGCATCACCGGCGTATTGCTGGCCTCCGACAATTCGAACGCTAATTCGGTGCATCGAACGATCGTCTCCAGGTTCGGCCGCGGGTCCATCAGCCATATCTGCGACTTCATCGCGAAGGCGTGGGTCCGCTCCTGCATGATCGAGGAGCCCTCGCCATAGTCTTCGCCGATGATGATCACGGCACCGCCGGTAACGCCGCCGGAGGCGAGGTTCGACAACGCATCACTCGCCACATTGGTGCCGGCGGTTGACTTCCAGGTGACGGCGCCGCGGATCGGATACATCACGGAGGCCGCCAGCGTCGAGGCGGCGGCGGCTTCGCTGGCGCTGCTTTCGAAATGCACGCCGAGCTCGCCGAGGATCCCCTGCGCGTCGGCCAGCACGTCCATAAGGTGCGAAATCGGCGCGCCCTGATAGCCGGCGACGTAGCCGACGCCGGACTGGAGCAGCGCCTTGGTCACCGCCAGAATGCCTTCGCCGCGGAACTCCTCCCCCGCACCGAGGCGGAGATCCTGTACTTCGCGTGCGAACGAACGCTCCGCCATTCAAATACTCCTAAGTGCCAGCCCAGCGACCGGGCTGCCGGTTGAGGTGAGGCCAGATGAAAACGCGCGTCATCACCGCGGCAGTCTCCGCCGAACCGGCACTATCCTGCAAGCGTCGCGATTTTAGTTGTTCCCGCGCGGATATTTCAACCCTAAGCTGCAAGCTTCATGGGTTGGAGGGGCTGATATGATCGACCTGCCGCGGCGACGCCTGCTGCGCACAGCCGCCATTGGAACGCTGATCGGCGCCCTGCCGGCGGTGGCCGCTGAGCCGGACAGTGTCACCATCGGGTGGCCCAGCGACGTCACGTCGTGGGACCCGAATGTCCGCTTCACGCCCGACGCACAGGCAATCTTCAAGGCCGTGTTCGACCAGCCGCTCGATCAGGATCCCGCGCTCAAACTGGTCCCGAGCCTCATCCGCAAGTGGGAGATGGCTGCCGACGCCCGTAGCCTGGCGCTCGAGTTCCGCGACGACGTGACATTCCACAACGGCGACAAGATGACCGCCGCGGATTTCCGCTGGACCTTCTTCGAGCGCATCAAGGCCGGCCACAAGGTTGATATCGCGCAGTCGATGCGCAAGGTGACGGATATCGAAGTGCTGTCGCCGACATCGGCCGTGATGCGCTTCGACAGCCCCGCCCCCACCGTTCCCGTTTGGCTCGCCTTCCTCGGCAGCTTCGTCGTGCCCAAGGCCTATATGGAGAAGGTCGGGCAGGAAGGCTTTGCGGCCAAGCCGATCGGCACCGGGCCGTACAAGCTCGTCGAACACCAGATGAACACGCGCATCGTGCTCGAGCGCAACGAGGCCTATTGGGGGCCGAAGCCGAAGATGAAGCGAGTGACGATCGAGATCATCAAGGACCCTTCGGCCCGCGTGGCCGCCATCCAGTCCGGCCAGGTCGATATCACTGTTGCAGTGCCGGTGCGCGAGGTGACCCGCCTGAAGGCGTTGCCGAATTTGTCGGCGGAGCTGAACCCGATCACGCGGGTGATCCTGCTGCAGGTTCGTAACGACGAAGGATTTTCCGACCAGAACATCCGCCTCGCCGCCCATCATGCCATCGACAAGAAGGGGCTCAGCCAAGCGTTCTACGCCGGTGCCGCGGTGCCGGTCTCTGTTCTCGGCGTGCCCGGGAGCCCAGGCTATCTGGAGGATTACAATTTCGCGTTCGACCCGGAAAAATCGAAGCAACTGCTGGCGAAATCCGGCTACAACCTCGACAAGCCGGCCAAGATCCGCATGGCCTCAACCAACGGTCAGTTCCCCAGCGACTTCGATATCGCGCGTGCCATCGTGCAAATGTGGAAGAAAGTGGGCATCGACGCGGAACTGGAAGTAATCGAATACGCGAAGTATTTCGAGCTTAACCGCGGTGGCAAACTGCCGGAAGCAACGCTCTATACGTTCGACAACGCCACGGGCGATCCGGAGATCTATACCGGCTATCTGCTCAATCCCAAGCTGCCTTTTTCGCCATGGAAGGACATGACGCTTGGCCAGAAGGTCATCGACCAGTTCAATGTCGCTGACGAGAAAGCGCGCGTCGCCGGCTGGCGGGTGTTGAACCGCGAGGCGTCCGAAATGGGTGCTGCCATGCCGCTGCTGCAAAGCGTGCAGACTGTCGTGCGCAAGAAGAACCTCAACGTGACCACCTACGGCAATGGTTGGGTGCTCGGTCAGGCGATGGGCTGGAACTGATCGCCGCCGCGATGAACGGCGCCGGATGATCCTCCTGGCCACCCTGGGGCGGCGCCTGCTGATTGCGGTGCCGATCCTGTTTGTGGTCTCGGTTCTGCTCTTCGTGGCACTGCGCGTCCTGCCGGTTGATCCGGCGGCGATGTCCATGCCGCCGAACGCGACGCGCGAGGAGATTGAGGTGGCGCGCCAGCAGATGGGCCTCGACCGGCCGCTGCCGGAGCAATACGCGATCTGGTTCAACCGCGCGATCCGCGGCGACTTCGGCCGTTCCATTCATCTGCGCCGGGACGTCGGCGGCCTGGTGGCGGAGACGTTGCCGAGCACGATCGAACTCGCGCTCGCGGCCATGCTGGTGGCGAGCGCGCTCGGCCTCGCCGGCGGCTTGCTGCTGTTCAGCCTGCGGGATCGTGCCGCCGAAACGATCATGGAGACCGGCACCACGCTGCTGATGTCCATTCCCGAATTCCTCTGGGCATTGCTGTTCATTTTCATCTTCGGGGTCCTGCTGCAGGCGATGCCGTTCACCGGCCGTGTCGACCCGGGGATGCAGCGGCCGATCGTCACCGGGTTCCTCGTGCTCGACACGATCCTGGTCTGGCGCCTCGACATTCTCTGGAGCGTACTGGTCCACATGGCGCTCCCGGCCATCGCACTCGGCATGTCCTTCGCGCCGCCGATCATGCGCGTGTTGCGAGCCTCCCTGCTCGACGTCTACCACGAGGATTACATCCGCCAGGCGCGGCTGCGCGGCGTTTCGGAGACGCGCATCCTGCTCGGCCACGCCCTCAAGAACGCCATACTGCCGACGCTTACCTTGATGGGTGTGCAATTCGGCTTCCTCTTCGGCGGCTCGCTCCTCGTCGAGGTCATCTACTCCTATCCCGGCATGGGCAACCTGATGGTGGACGCCGTGCGCAATGCCGATCTGCCGATCATCCAGCTGGTGGGACTGACGTATTGCATTGTGGTGCTCTTTATCAATTCTTTGGTTGACGGGCTGTACTTGGTCTTGAACCCGAAGCTGCGGGCACGCTGATGCCGCGCTGGCTCAACTCCGGCCGCGTCATCGCCGGCCTCCTGCTCGCTGGACTCGTGCTGTTCTGCGCCATCACGGCACCCTGGCTGGCCCCGCATGACCCCGACGAACAGGATCTCCTCGCGACCCTGCTCCCCGCTGTCTGGCAAGCGGGAGGCGATCGAACCCATCTTCTCGGCACTGACGGCCTCGGCCGCGACGTGCTCTCCCGGCTCCTCTACGGCGCGCGCATGGCGATGACCGTCGCCGTCACCGCGTCGCTCGGCGCGATGACCGCGGGTGCCATCCTCGCCTATATCGCGGGCTATCTCGGCGGCTGGGTGGACTGGTTGATCGGCCGCGCGATCGACGTATGGATGTCGTTTCCTCCCGTCATACTCTCGCTCATTCTCATGACCGGCCTCGGCACCGGCGCGCGCAATGTTATCCTGGCGATTGTGCTGGTGGACTGGACTCGTTTCTGTCGCGTTCTGCGCAGCGAGGTGATCGTTGTCGCCCATCGCGACTATGTGACCGCCGCCCGCCTTGTCGGCTTTTCGCATTGGCGCACGGTCACGCGTGAAATCGTCCCGGCAACGATCCCCTTGCTGATCACGCTGCTGACCCTCGAAATGGGCATCGCCGTCGTCGTCGAGGCCATCTTGTCGTTCGTTGGGCTCGGCGTGAAGTCCAGCCAGATCGCCTGGGGCCAGGCGATCGCCGACGCGCGGGAGGCGATCTACCAGGCGCCGTGGAATCTGCTCTCCCCCGTGCTTGCCATCTTCGTCACCGTCGCCGGCTTCAACCTGCTTGGAGACGGATTAAGACGCAGCCTTGATGTTCGCATGATCGAGGGGCGCGAGTGAGCCTGCTGGTGGCGCGCCGCCTCACGGTCTCGGCCGCACTCGGTGGGATCAGTGTACCGGTCATCCGCAGTCTCGATCTCTCGCTGGCGCCAGGCAAGGTGCTTGGCCTCGTCGGCGAGTCCGGCGCCGGCAAATCCATGATCGGCCGTGCCGTCGCCCAACTCCTGCCCCCCGGCTTCGCCGTGACCGGCGGTACGCTCGCCTTTGACGGCCATGATCTCGTCCGCATGCCCGCCGCCCGCCGGCGCGGTCTGCTCGGGCGTGATATCGCGTTTATCCCACAGGAACCGCTCACCGCGCTGAACCCGGTGCTGACGATCGGCACGCAGATGGATGAGCATTTCGCAAGACTTGGGGTATCCAGCAGGGACGAACGCATGGGGCGCGCCGAGGCTGCCCTCGGTTCCGTGCATCTGCGCGATGCGGCCGATCTGCTGCGGCGCTACCCGCACCAGCTTTCCGGCGGCATGTGCCAGCGCGTCCTGATCGCCATGGCCTTCGCCAGCCGGCCCCGCCTCGTCATCGCGGACGAACCGACGACGGCGCTGGACGTCACCATCCAGGCACGTATTCTCGAACTCATGGCGGAACTGCAACAGCGCGATGACACCGCCGTGCTGTTCATCACGCATGATCTGCGCATCGCCACGAAAATCTGCGATGACGTCTGCGTCCTCTACGGCGGCGCCGTCGTTGAGCAGGGCCCGGCCCGGCAGGTCTTCGCTCAGCCGAGGCATCCCTACACGCGCTGTCTGCAACTCGCCAACCCCGCCATAACAGGCCCCCGCCGCATGCTCTATGCGCTGCCGGAGCAGATGCCCGGCCTGCGCGCACTCAGCATGCTCGCCGGTTGCCGCTTTGCACCGCGCTGCCCGCTTGCCGGGGAGGAGTGCCGCGCCATCGATCCGCCACTCGCGGGTGAGGAGCAGCAGGCCGCCTGCCTGCAACCGTACTTGACCGCCGGCATCAATGTCGGGCCCGCGCCACCGGCGCTGGCGGCCCGGCGTCCGGCCATGGCGTTGGTTGAGATCACCAGCCTGTCAAAGCATTTCCGCTCCGGCGCGCTGTTCGGCCGACGCGTTACGCATGCTGTCCAGAACGTCAGCCTGCGTATTTCCGCGGGCGAGTTCGTGGCCGTCGTCGGCGAAAGCGGCAGCGGCAAGAGCACGCTGGGCCGCCTGCTGATGGGCCTCGAACGCCCGTCCTCCGGCCGCATCGTTCTCGCCGGCCAGGACGTCACGGCGGGTGGCGAAGCCGCGCGGAAGCACCGCGTTCACACGGCGCAGATGGTCTTCCAGGACCCGCAATCCGCCCTCAATCCGCGCCGCCGCATCGGCGACATCGTCACCCAGGCGATGGAGGTGACGGGCACGGACGCGGCAACCCGCGCCCGCCGCGCACAGGCGCTTCTGGTCGAAATGGGCCTCGCGCCGGAACTCGCCAGCCGCACCCCGGCACAGCTTTCCGGTGGCCAGCGCCAGCGCGTCAATATTGCCCGCGCACTCTGCGCCGTGCCGAAACTCCTCGTCGCCGACGAGATCGTCTCCGGATTGGATGTGTCCGTGCAGGCCCAACTCCTGACGCTCTTGCAACGCCTGCGCCAGGAGCACGACTTCGCCATGCTGTTCATCTCGCACGACCTCTCCGTGGTGCGCCACCTGTGCGACCGTGTGCTGGTCATGTATCGTGGCGAGATCGTCGAGGAGGGGCCGACCGACCAGGTGTTTTCGGCGCCCACCCACGCCTATACCCGCACCCTCCTTGCCGCGGCGGCGTGAGGCGCTAGACCACCTGGTTCTGCAAATTGGCCTCGCCGCGCCACAGGCGTTCGAGATTGTCCATGAGAATATCAAGCACGTTGTCCTCGTAGCGCCGCGTTTCGCCGGCCGTATGCGGTGTGATGAAGGCATTCTCCAGCGTCCAAAGCGGAGAATCCTGCGCCAGCGGCTCCTCGTAGATCACGTCGATCCCGGCGCCGGCGATCCGTCGCGAGGCCAGTGCCGTCGCCAGCGCATCCTCGTCCACGCAGCGGCCGCGCGCGCAATTGATCAGGAACGCGGAGGGCTTCATCGCCGCGAACGCGGCGGTGCCGATCAGCCCTTCCGTCTCCGGCGTCAGCGGGCAGGTGAGGGCGACAAAATCCGCGCGCGGCAACTGCGCCATCATCTGGTCGAGACCGTAGACCTCATCGGCACCATTGGTCCCTGCCGCAGGGTCGCGGCGGAAGGCGATGACGTGCATGTCGAAGGCCTTCGCCAGATGCGCGAGGCGCCCGCCGATCCGCCCGACACCGACGATGATCAGCGTCTTGCCGCCGAGCTCGTCCTCGCGCTGGCTGAGGTCGCCGATCATGCCGCGCCAGATTTTCTTCGCCTGGTTGTCGCGGGCTTCCGGCAGCCGCCGCGCCATCGCCAGGATCAGCGACATCGCATGCTCTGACACCGCCCGTGCATTGACACCCGACGCGCTCGCCAGCCGCACGCCGCGCTCCACCAATGCCGGCCGGGCGAACTGGTCCGTGCCGGCCCCGATTGACTGGATGAACTTCAACCTGGGCGCCAGCGGCAGCAGATCGTTGCGCCAGAGACCGGAGACCACCAGCACGTCGGCGGCGCCAATCCCCGCGTCCAGATCGGCGCGATTGCGGAACTGGAGGCTCTTGATCCCCGTGTTGCGGAGGGCGAACCGCTCCTGCATCTGATAGGCGACATGGGCGAAGCAGATGGTCAGGTCGTTCTTTGGCGGAAACATGGTCTTCTCCCTTATTGCACCCGCAGCCCGGCCTTCTTGAGCAGCGGCAGCACGGTCTCGATGAAGTAGGGTAGCTCATCGGTGAAGTTCACGAAACTCACCGTCGTGCCGGCGAACCCCGCCTCGGCGATCTGCACCATCTGCGCCGCGATGTGCGCGGGCGTGCCGACAAGGGGAAATGTGCCGCCGCCGCCGGCGAAGCGCTTGCGGTGCAGCCGATAGGCGTCGGCGTCGTGCGAGCCGGAGAATTTCTCCTTCGCGCCCATGTAGTGATCGACGCTGGCATGGTCCTGCATCGTCACGGCGTAGTATTCATAGTAGTCGTCGGCCTCGGCCTGGGTGGGACGACAGACCACGTGGCAAGTGGTGTAGACACCGACATCGCGCCCGGTGAGCGCCGTGCGCGCGGCAATGTCGGCGATCTGGGCGCGGCCCTTGTCGATATCCGTGAAGGTGGTGAACAGATAGTCCGCCGCGCGCGCCGCGAAATCCCGGCCCGGCGGGGAAAACGCCGCGTTCAACGTCACGGGACGTGGCCGTTGCAGGGGTGCGGGGCGGCCCGAGGCATTTTTCAGCTTGTAGTACTTGCCGTCGTAGTCGAACGGACCGGTATCCGCATGGATGCGGCGCATGATCTCGAACCACTCAAGCCCCTGCTCGTAGCGATCCTCGATCATCGTCAGCCCGAAGGCGTCGAACTCCTCGGGGTTCCATCCGCACACGATGTTCAGGCCGGCGCGGCCGCCCGAGGCGTGATCGACGGTGGCCAGCGCCTTGGCGGCGTAGACCGGGTGCACCATCGGCACATGCACGGTGGAGAACAGCGCGATCCGCTCGGTCACCCCGGCGAGGGCGGCGGCGAAGGTGAAGGTCTCGTAGCTCCATTCCCGCGAATTCATCTCGCCGCCAAAACCCTTCCACCGCGCGATCGGCAGGAAGAACTCGATGCCCGCGCGGTCCGCCATCTGGGCGGCGCGCACGATGCCCTGCCATTCCGCCGGCCAGCGCTCGGGCACGCGCGTGAGGGTCAATCCGCCATCAGCGTTGGCCGAGAACACGCCGAGCTTGAAGCGATTCGGGCCGCGCATGGGGTGCAAGGGAGTGGCTGACATGATGCGATGTCCTTCCAAGGGCGGATGTTCAATCCGCGCATTGCATCACCGCCGGACCGCCGAGGCAATTGGCGCAGCAGTTGGCGCGGCACTTGACCTGCCGCGATCCGCCGCCACACTCGCCGAACGGGAGAAACGCATGTCCATCACCTTCACGCTCAATGGCCACCAGGTCACGCCCGATGCGGCGCCCACGCGGCTGCTGCTCGATGTGCTCCGCAACGAGTATGCCCTTACCGGCGTGCGCTACGGCTGCGGCGAGGAGCAGTGCGGCACCTGTGTGGTGCTGATCGACGGCACTGCGGCCTATGCCTGCGGCCGTGAACTGGGCAGCGTCGCCGGCCGCGTTGTCGTCACCGCGGAGGGCCTCGGTACGGCGGAAAACCCCAGCGCCTTGCAGCAGGCCTTCCTCGACGCGCAGGCGGGGCAGTGCGGCTATTGCATCACTGGCATCCTCATCGCCGCCACCGCTTTGCTCGCGCGCATCCCGCAGCCGACGCGCGCCGACATTATTGCGGCGCTCGATCCGCATCTGTGCCGCTGCGGCGCCCATCCGCGCTTCATTCGCGCCATCGAGCGTGCCGCGGGGGTCCGGTCATGAACGCTATTGTGTTGCCGAAGAGCCTGCAGGACACGCCGCGGCTGGAGCGCTGGATAGGGTTTTCCGAAGCCGGCACCGTCAGCCTCGCCGTCGGGAAGGTGGAGATCGGCCAGGGCATCACGACCGCGCTGGCGCAGATCGCCGCAGAGGAACTCGACGTCGCCGTGCACCGCCTGCGCGTGACATCGGGGGATACCGACGCGGCACCCGACGAGGGCATGACCACCAGCAGCATGTCCATCGAGATGTCCGGCGCCTCCGTGCGGATCGTGGCTGCCGAAGTCCGGGCGCTCTTCCTGGCCGAGGCCGCGCGCCGGTTGAACTGCGCGGCATCGGACCTCGCCATCGCCGACGGAGCGATCCTGCGCGCCGGGGCGGCGACCGGGCTTGACTACTGGAGCCTCGCCCCCGCCGTTCCGCTGGCCCGCGACGTCACCGGCAGTGCCGCCGCCAAGCCGCATGCGGCGCATCGTGTGGTCGGCCAAAGCACCCCCCGCCTCGACCTGCCCGGCAAGCTTCGTGGCGGCGGCTTCCTGCACGACATGTCCCTGCCGGGCATGCTGCACGCCCGCATCCTGCGCCAGCCGCGCGCCGACTCGCGCCTGCTCGGCCTCGATGCGGCGGCGATTGCGCGCATGGGTGCGACGCTGTTCCACCGCGACAACTACGCCGCGGTGCTGTCGCCGCATGAGCACATCGCCGAGGCTGCCAGTGCCGCGTCCCGCCCGGTCTGGGAGGGTGCCACGCCCATCGCCCCGACCGCACAGGAGGCCGCGTGGCTGACCACCGAACCCTCGGACGCGACCGATTTTGGCGCTGCGCCCGCCTCGCCCGCTGGGACGCGGGTGAGTGCGACGGTCACTCGTCCCTACATCGCCCATGCCGCCCTCGCGCCATCGGTGGCGATTGCGCATTTTGCCGCGGGCCATTTGACGGTCTGGTCGCACACGCAAGGCGTCTACCCGCTGCGGCGGCTCGTTTCGGAACTCACCGGCCTGCCGCCCGAGGATATTTCCGTCCGCCACGCCCATGGCGCCGGCTGCTATGGCCATAACGGCGCCGACGATGCCGCCCTCGACGCTGCCCTCCTCGCGACCGCGCATCCCGACACGCCCATTCGCGTGCAATGGACCCGGGCCGACGAGTTTGGCTTCGAGCCGTCCAGCACCGCGATGAAAATCCGCATCGACGTGGTGCTGGACGCGCAGGGCCGCCCGGCCGACTGGAGCACGGAGATCTGGAGCGCGCCGCACACCTTGCGCGGCAACATCGCCACCACGCTGGCCCGCCAGGCGCTTGCCGACCCGCCGGTGCCGCCCTTCGTCAACGAGGTGCCCCCCGGCAATGGCGGCGGCGCCACCCGCAACGCTGTGCCGCTTTATGATCTGCCGGCCCATCGTATCCGGTTGCATCTGGTCCAGCGCCCGCCGGTTCGTTGCTCGTCGCTGCGCGGCCTCGGCGCGCTGCCGAATGTCTACGCCATCGAGAGCCTGCTCGACGAGCTTGCCGAGCGCGCCGGCATGGACCCGATCGCCTACCGCCTCTCCATCCAGTCCGACCCGCGGGCCCGCCTCGTGATCGAGACCGCCGCCGCACTCTCCCCCTGGGCGGCGCGCGGCCCCGCCGGCGGTGGGACGGGCCTCGGCATCGGTTTCGGCCAGTACAAGAATCGCTCGGCCTATGCCGCCGTCATCGCCGAGGTCAGCGTGGACACGGAAGTGCGTCTGCTGCGCGTCTGGTGCGCCGCCGATGGCGGGCTGATCATCAACCCCGACGGCGCGCGCAACCAGCTCGAAGGTGGTATCATCCAGGCGGCGAGCTGGACGTTGAAGGAGCAGGTGCAACTCGGTCCTGACGGCATCGCCAGCCGCTCCTGGGCCGACTACCCGATCCTGCGCTTCTCCGAACTGCCGGAGATCACTTCGGTGTTGATCGACGCGCCGGAGGAACGCCCGCTTGGCATGGGCGAATGTACGGTGGGCCCAACCGCGGCGGCGATCGGCAACGCCGTCGCCCACGCGCTCGGCACCCGGCTGCGCGACCTCCCGCTGACCCGCGAGCGCATCGCCGCTGCCCTGCTGAGGGGGTAATCGCCGCACCGCGGCGGATTGACTATCGAATTTGAACGGCCTCTAACTCGGCTGAAAGATGAAACCGGGAGAACCGCGATGATCGATTTGACGAAGCTCGCTCCAGCCGAGATGGCTCGCCATCTTGGGAATCCCGAAGGGGAAGTCGGCCTCGCCATCGGCCTGCGCATCAACAACATCAACGGTAATATCACGAGCGAGACCTATCGCCAGTTGCGTCTTGAACCCAGCATGGACGTGCTGGAGATCGGATTTGCGAACGGACATCTGCTGCCAGACCTCCTCGGGCATGCTCCGAACATGCGCTATGTCGGCATCGATATTTCTCCCACCATGGTCGAGGAGGCCCGGCGCTTCAATGCGGGCCTGGCCGCGTCCGGCCAGGCGGCCTTCCATCTGGCCAGCGCCGAGAGGATGCCGCTAGCCAGTGCCAGCATTGACCGCGCCTTCGCGGTCAATGTGGTCTATTTCTGGCCAGATGCGGTTGCGGTGCTGCGTGAGATCCGCCGTGTTCTGCGCCCGTCGGGGTTCAGCCTGATCGCCGCGGCCACCCCGGAGACAACCGCGGGAAATCCGGTCTTCACCTTCGAAAACGGCTTCCATATGCGCGACGCGGATACGCTGGTTGCCTTGCATCGGCTGGCCGGGTTCAGCGATGTCAGCGTCGAACAGGTGAGCGAAGTGGTCGCGCGGCCGGATGGCTCGCCCTGGACGCGGCTCTACAACTTCGTCATCGCACGGCTGTAAGCAACCGCGCCTGACCGCCCTGCACTGCATGTGGTGCCCTTTCGTTTGGCGCCGGTCCGCTCTATTCCTGCGCCACGGGATCACACGCCAGGAGGACACGCAGCATGCAACACATCGGACACTATCTTGGCGGCAAGGTCATTGCGGGCACGGGTGCCACGGCGGATGTCTTCAACCCCGCCACCGGCGAGGTCGCCGGGCGTGTCGCCATGGGCGGGGCGGCCGAGGTCAATGCCGCCGCCACGGCCGCCGCCGCCGCCTGGCCGGCTTGGGCCGCCACGCCGCCGCTGCGCCGCGCCCGCGTGATGTTCCGCTTCAAGGAGGGCCTCGAACGCGCCACCAAGCGCCTCGCCGCCGCCATCACCGCGGAGCACGGCAAGACGCTGTCGGACGCCGAGGGTGAAATCCAGCGCGGCATCGAGGTCGTCGAGTTCGCCTGCGGCATTCCCCATCTGCTGAAGGGCGAGTTCACCGAGGCCGTCGCCACCGGCATCGATTCGTGGTCGATGCGCCAGCCGCTCGGCGTCGTCGCCGGCATCACGCCGTTCAACTTCCCCGCCATGGTGCCGCTGTGGATGATCCCGATGGCGCTGGCGACCGGCAACTGCTTCATCCTCAAGCCATCCGAGAAGGACCCCTCGGCGAGCCTCATCCTTGCCGAACTCCTGGCCGATGCCGGGCTGCCGCCGAACGTGTTCCAGGTGGTGCAGGGCGGCCGCGCGGCGGTCGAGGCGATCCTCGAACATCCGGACATCCAGGCCATCAGCTTCGTCGGTTCGACGCCGGTCGCCCAGTCGGTCTATTTCGGCGGCACCCAGAACGGCAAGCGCGTCCAGGCCCTCGGCGGCGCCAAGAACCATCTCGTCGTGATGCCCGACGCCGATCTCGACCAGACCGTCGATGCGTTGATGGGGGCCGCCTATGGCAGTGCCGGCGAGCGCTGCATGGCCGTCTCGGTGGCCGTCACGGTTGGCGACGTGGCCGACAAGCTGATCGAGCGCCTCGCCCCGCGCGTGCGCGCGCTCAAGGTTGGGCCGGGCAATGACCCCGAGTCGGAAATGGGTCCGCTGGTGACCGCCGAGCACCGCGCCAAGGTCTCCGGCTACGTCGATGCCGGCGTCGCCCAGGGCGCCAAGCTCGTCGTCGACGGCCGCGGGGTCAAGCTGCAGGGCTACGAGGGCGGCTACTATGTCGGCGGCAGCCTGTTCGATAACGTCACACCGGATATGAGCATCTATACCGACGAAATCTTCGGCCCGGTGCTCGCGATCGTGCGCAAGAAGTCCCTCGCCGAGGCGATCGACCTGATCAACTCCGGCAAATTCGGCAACGGCACGGCGATCTTCACCAGCGACGGCGGCGCCGCGCGCGGCTTCGCCAGTTCGGTGAAAATCGGCATGGTCGGCGTCAACGTGCCGATCCCCGTGCCCGCCGCGTTCCACAGCTTCGGCGGCTGGAAGAATTCGCTGTTCGGCGATCATCACATCCACGGCGCCGAAGGGGTGCGTTTCTACACCCGCTACAAGGCGATCACCCAGCGCTGGGCGAACTCGATCCGCGCCGGCGCGGAATTCACCATGCCGCAGATCGGCCGCTGAAGGGCACGCGACATCATGCATCCGAAAGACACCACCGGGCCACTCAAGGGCCTGCGTGTGCTCGACCTCACCCGCGTTCTCGCCGGGCCGACCTGCACGCAGATGCTCGGCGATCTCGGCGCCGAGGTCATCAAGATCGAGCGCCCGCTGACCGGCGACGACACGCGCGGTTTCGCTCCGCCGGTGATGCCGGGCACCGAGGAGAGCGCCTATTTCATCGGCGTGAACCGCAACAAGCGCTCGGTTACGCTCGATATCGCCACGCCGGAGGGCCAGAACATCGTCCGCAGGCTGCTCGCCGACACCGATATCATGGTCGAGAACTTCAAGGTCGGTGCGCTCGCGAAGTATGGCCTCGGCTATGAGCAGGTGCACGCGGATTTCCCGGGCATCATCTATTGCTCGATCACCGGCTTCGGCCAGACCGGCCCGTACGCGCCGCGCCCCGGCTATGATGCGCTGATCCAGGGCATGGGCGGGGTGATGAGCCTGACTGGCGAAATCGATGGCATGCCGCAGAAGGTCGGTGTGCCCGTTGCCGATGTGTTTGCCGGCTTGTATGGCTGCATCGGCATCCTCGCGGCGCTGCGCCATCGCGAGCGCACCGGCGAGGGCCAGCAGGTCGATATCGGCATGCTCGATACCCATGTCGCCTGGCTGGCCAACCAGGGCATGAATTTCCTCGCGACCGGCGAAAACCCGGCGCGGCTGAGCAACCAACACCCGAACATCGTGCCGTACCAGGCCTTCGCGACGAAGGACGGCTTCATGGTGCTGTCGATCGGCAACGACCCGACGTTCAAGCGCTTCTGCGACAATTTCGACCTGTCGCATCTGCTCGACGATCCGCGCTTCGCCACCAACCCCGGCCGTGTCGAAAACCGCGATTTCGTCACCGAGACGCTGTCACCGACGATGAAGCGCTTCACGACGGCGGAATGGGTCGCCAAGCTGGAGGCGTTGAAGATCGGCTGCGGCCCGATCAACACGCTGAAGGACGTCTTCGCCGACCCGCATGTCCAGGCACGCGGCATGGTTGTCGAACTGCCGCACGCCAGCGGCGCGATGGTGAAGGTCATCGCCAACCCCGTCCGCCTCTCGGAAACCCCCGCCGACTATCGCGTGGCCCCGCCCACGCTCGGCCAGCACACCGACGAGATCCTGCACGATCTCCTGGGCGTCAGCACCTGCGAGATCACCAAGATGCGAGAGCAGGGCATCATCTAGGGCGAGCCAACGGATAGAAAGTTTTTGCTTCTTTTTTCAAAAAGAAGCGCTTTCTTTTTTGCAAAAAAGAAACAAAAAACTCTTATCCGTAAGAAGGACATAGGATAGGGTTGCCACCTCGCGACGCGCTCAAGTAGCCTGGACCCGGGGCCTCATCCGGGCCGGCAGAACTCGAAATCGCAGCCGTGTTCGGCCTGCGTCACTTGCTCCAGATACAGCCTGAGATAGCCGCGCTCGCTGCCGGGATGCGGTGGCGGCGCCAGCCAGGCGGCCCGGCGGACCGCAAGCTCGGCCTCGTCCACCAGCAGGTCGATCCGCCGTCCTTCGGCATCGAGACGTATCCGGTCGCCGTTGCGAACCAGGCCGAGCGGGCCGCCGATCGCCGCTTCCGGGGACATGTGGAGCACGATCGTGCCGAAGGCGGTGCCGGACATGCGGGCGTCGGAAATGCGCACCATGTCTTTCACGCCCATGCGCGCGAGTTTCTTGGGGATCGGGATGTAGCCGGCCTCCGGCATCCCCGGCGCGCCCTTGGGCCCGGCGTTGCGCAGCACCAGAACGTCATCGGGTTTGACGTCGAGATCGGGATCGTCGAGCCGGTTGGTCATGTCCTCCAGCCCGTCGAACACGACGGCCCGGCCCTCATGCTGCATCAACGATGCCGTGGCCGCCGAGCGCTTCAGCAGCGCACCGCCGGGTGCGAGATTGCCGCGCAGCACCGCCAGCCCGCCGCCGGTCGAGATCGGGTTATCCCGCGTGCGGATTACCGTTTGCCCCGGCACCTCCTCGGCCCCCGCGATCACGTCCGCGAGGGTCACGCCCCCAACCGTGATGCAGGTGGTATCGAGCAGCGGCGCCAGTTCGCGCAGCAGCCGCGGCATCGCGCCGGCCCAGTGGAAATGCTCCATGTAGTGATCGCCGGTCGGCTTGAGATCGACGAGCACGGGCACTTCCAGTCCGAGGCGGTCGAACGCCTCCAGATCGACATCGATGCCGAGGCGGCCGGCGATGGCGGTGAAATGGATCACCGCATTGGTCGAGCCACCGATCGCCTGCAGCACGGTGAACGCGTTCTGGAACGCGGCCTTCGTCATGATGTCGCGCGGCCGCGTGCCAGATTTGGCCAGCGCCACCGCCGCCGCGCCGGAGGCCTCGGCGGCGCGGATACGATCGGCATGCGTCGCCGGGATGGACGCGGCGCCGGGCAGCGTCATGCCGAGCGCCTCGACCATGCAGGCGACGGTGCTTGCCGTGCCCATGACCATGCAGGTGCCCTTGGTCGGCGCGAGCCGGTCCGTCAGCGCGTCGATCTCCGCCTCGTCGATCTCGCCGGCGCGATACTTCGCCCACATCCGCCGGCAATCGGTGCAGGCGCCGAGCACCTCGCCCTTGTGGTGACCCACCAGCATCGGCCCGGTCGGCACGACGATGGCCGGGATGTCGGCACTCGCGGCCCCCATCAGCTGCGCCGGCAAGGTCTTGTCGCAACCGCCGATCAGCACGACGGCGTCCATCGGCTGGGCGCGGATCATCTCCTCGGTGTCGAGCGCCATCAGGTTGCGCAGGAACATCGAGGTCGGATGGGAAAAGCTCTCATGGATGCTGATGGTCGGGAACGCCATTGGCATTCCGCCCGCCAGCATCACGCCGCGCTTCACCGCGACGATGAGGTCGGGCACGTTGCCATGGCACGGGTTGAAGTCGGAGAACGTGTCGGTGATGCCGATAATCGGCCGATCCATCGCCGCGTCCGTGTAGCCCATCGCCTTGATGAAGGCGCGGCGCAGGAACAGCGAGAACCCGGCATCCCCGTAGGTCGCGAGGCCCTTCCGCAGCCCGGTTGCCACGATGCTACTCCGCCGCCAGCTTTGAGCCGGGCAGGGAGGCCAAGCCAGGAACTGGTCCGTTGGTGATCGCGGTCATCCGGTCGCGCACGTTGAACAGCCGGGTCTCCAGGTTCTCGATGGCCGGGTTGCTCTTCAGCCCCGCCACGATCGGGCCATCGAGATAGGCCTGCGCCTGGTCCATGCTCTCGAACATATAGATGCCGCCGGTCATCGGCGCGTCCGGTGCATCGAGCCAGATCTTCCAGGCCAGCCCGTCCACGCCGAGGAACTTCGTCGCCACCGCGTCGCTGTAGCGCTTGTCCCAGTCGGCGCGCGAAATGCCCTTGTAGGTATAGTTCACCTGAAGAATGACCATGGTTGCCTCCTGTTGGATGGGAGAACGCTACAACACCGCGAAGAAGCGCAACAGCACCCCCGCGGGATGGCGCTGCGCGGTGCCGACGAAGATCGACGGTCTCCCCGGCGTTCAGCCGCGCCAGCCCGGCTGGCTCAGTCGAAGGCGGGGTCGCTGAGGCGGGCGAGCAGGCCGAGCAACTGCGCCTTGCCGTCGACGCCGACACGGGCCGCGAAACGTGCCTCGTGGGCGGCCACCAGCGCGCCGAGCCGGTCCAGCAGCGCGGCGCCGGCGTCGGTGAGGAAGAGCCCCTTGGCGCGCCGGTCGCCGGCCATTGCGCGCCGTTCGACCAGTCCGCGCGTTTCCAGCGCGTCGAACAGCGGCACGAAATTCGCCGTCCGGATGCCCAGCGCGGCGCTCACCTGGTTGGCGCGCAAGCCCGGGCCGGCGTGCAGCACTTCCAGCACGGCGAATTGTGCCGAACGGATGTCCTCCTGCTCCAGGGCCGCATTGAGATCGTGGAAGACGGCGGCCTGCGCGCGGCGCAGTGCGTAGCCGACGAGGCCGGGCAGCCGCCCGAGCGGCACCCCCTCGGCGAGGGCAGCGGGGGCAGCGGCGCGCGGCAACGTATTTTTCATCATGATGATGATCTATATTGATCGGCGGCGGGTTTGGCCAATCGCTTGCATCCTCGCCGCAGGGGCAGGCCCCGCCTTGGCCCAGAAGCCGATGAAGCTTGGTGTGCTCAACGACATGTCCGGCGTCTATTCGGACTACCAGGGCATCGGCTCGGTGGTCGCGGCGCAGATGGCGGCCGAGGATTTCGGCGGCAAGGTCGCGGGGGTGGCCATCGAGGTGGTCTCGGCGGACCACCAGAACCAGCCGGATATCGGCGCCACCATTGCGCGCAAGTGGTTCGATATCGAGGGCGTGGACGTGGTGCTGGACGTGCCGAACTCGGCCACGCGGGGCCAGTTGTCCTTCGTGCCGCAGTCGTTGATAACTCTTGTGACGATGCCGCTCTTGCCGGTCAGTTTGTGCCATGGAAACCGTTGCTTGAGCACCGAGCCGCAGAAAAGGTAATTGCTTCCCCCCAACTCAGGCGAGTTGCATAACTCCTTGTCCGGCGAGCGCTGCCCGTAGGGCGTCCAACACGGTGCTTCGGTGGAGGCGTCCTGTTGCGATGACGCTGGCGGCCAGTGCGGCGGCGTGGAAGGCGATGACGGCGGCGCGGGTGGGGGCGTGGTCGCGTACGCCGAGGGAGATGTGGTCCAGCATTGTGCGATCTTTTCATGCAAGAGCATGATCTGTGCTGGTGGGCGCACAGAAAATGCTCTTGTCTTTGTTTTGGCGAGCATCTTGATCCGACGGATGATCCCGTCGGGTCGGATGATGGTCTAGCTGAACAGCAACTGGCCGCCATCCACGATGATGACCTGCCCGGTCACCCAGCGGGCCATCGGCGAGGCCAGGAACATGATGACCTCGGCTACTTCCTCGGGCGTGCCGAGACGGCCGAACTTGATGGCATCAAGCACGGCGGCATACACCGGCGAGCCTTCCTGCCGACGTTTCTCCCACGTTCCGCCAGGGAACTCAATGGAGCCGGGGGCGACGGCGTTGACGCGGATGCCCTTCGGCGCGAGGGCCTGGGCCTGGCTGGTGGTGTAGGAATTCACCGCCGCCTTCACCGCCGCATAGGGTGCGCTGCGCACCGACGGGCGATAGGCGGAGATCGAGGAAACCGAGACGATGGCGCCGTTGGTGGCACGCTCGAGATGCGGCAGTGCGGCCTGGCTTGCATGCACGACGGCCATCACGTCGACCGCGAAGCCGGCGGCCCAGCCGGCGGCATCGTCGGTCATGCCGAAGCCCGAGGCGTTGTTGACGAGGATGTCGATGCCGCCGAGTGCGGTGGCCGCGCTGGCGATATAAGCGCCGATCGCGGTGGCGTCGGCGAGGTCGCACTGGCTGGAGTGGGTGGCGTGGCCGTGGGCCGCGATTTCGGCATGGGTGGCGGCGAGCGAGTCTGCACCGCGGGCGCAGATCGAGACGCTGGCGCCGGCGGCGGCGAAACCAAGTGCTGTCGCGCGGCCGATACCGCGGCTGCCGCCGCAGATGACCACGCGGCGGCCGGTGAAATCGAGGGGCATGGCGGGTCTCCGGTGTGGTCGGGTTCAAACAAGCAGGATCGGCTCACTCGCTGAGGGCGAACAGCGCGTTCTGCAGTGGCTCGTAGGAGACGATGATAACGCCTTGATAGGGGTCTGCATATTCCACCGCAAGGAAGACCGCGCTGCTCAGGGAGGCGGCACATAGGATGAGCATGGCGAGCCCGGCGCGGGAACGCTGCGTGGACAGGCCGAGGCTGGCGAAGGTGAACATCAGCCAGAGCACGATGATGGAGATGATCCACGGCGAAACCGATTGGCCGGCCCGTTCGTCCAGCTTCCAGCGAGCGCGACCGACTTCATGCAGCAGCCGGCGCGCGGTCGCTTCGAAGTCGCGTAGCGGGAGGGTCGTCGATTGCAGGCCGCTGATCGCGGTTTCCAACTCGTTGAAGATTTGCACGGCGTGGGTGTCCTGCGGGCCGAGGTGCGGGTTGGTGGCCGGCCAGACGTCCTTCATCGTGCGGGCGGCGTAGCGGAACAGCAGGGCGCGCGATGTTGCGGCGGGTGGGCCGATGCGTCGCAGGGTGCGGTCGAGATCGACGAGCTGGAAGGAAAAAGCGCGGACGTCGCGGGTGGCGGTATCGAAATGGGTTTTCAGATAGACGGTGAGCGTGGACAGCAGGACCCCCGCCATGATCGCGATGATCCAGACGCCGCGACGGATGGCGCTGTGGCTGTCCGCGCTGACCAGCCCGGCCGGCAGGCGCGCACGGATGCCGGCGCCGAGCAGGGTGGCGCTGGACAGGCACGCGAACACGACGATACCGGCAAGTGGGCCGTCCATCCGGATACTCCCTGATATCAGGGACCATGGCGCCCTGCGGGCGTGTGTGTCTACCCGGCCAGTTGGGCGCGGATATCGGCGATGGTGGCGATCGCGGCGACGATGGTGGCGATCGCGGCAACTGGGCGGAGCGCGGCGATGGCGGTGTCATGCACGGTACGGTCGAACGCGGCACAGCCGTCTTCGAGCACGGTGATCGCGAATTCGCGCACATGGGCGTCGCGCATCGTGCTGGAGACGCCGCCATTGGTGACGATGCCCGCAACCAGCAAGCGGGTTATGCCGGCACGGTGCAGCACCCATTCCAGGCGCGACATGTAGAAGGCGGAGAAATTGACCTTCTCGACGGCCATGTCGGCCACGCCCAGCGCGTCCACCATGGCCTGGCCCCAGGAGCCCGGCGCGAAATCGCCCTTGCAGAGGAAGAGTCTGAGCGCCCTGAGGTGGGGCGAGATGAAGGGTGCGCCGTTGCGGCCGGGCACCAGGGTGAAGTGGGTGGAGACGACCCAGCCGCCGGCGCGGCGGACCTCGCCGACCAGCGGCGCGAGGCGTGGCACGACGGCGGCGATGTCGGCATTGCCCAGCCCCGCGCGGCCATAGGCGCCGTCGGGGTGGATGAAATCGTTCTGCAGGTCGCACAGCAGGAGGGCGGTGTGCGGCCAGTCGGATTGACTCTGTGTCAGGACGGTTCCTCGATATCCATGATCTCCGCCACGCGACGGCTGGCGGGGTGGGTCGACACCTCGGCGGGTGTGCCGATCTGGAGAATGGCGCCATGATCGAGCACGCAGAACCGGTCTGCCAGGGACGCGGCTTCGTCGGTGTCGTGGGTGACGAGCACGATCGGGATGGCCAAGGCGTGGCGCAGGCGTTGCAGGTCGGCGTGCAGCTTGCGTCGGGTTGGCCGGTCGACGGCGGAGAACGGTTCGTCGAGCAGCAGCACGGCGGGGTCGCGGGCGAGGGCGCGGGCGAGGGCGACGCGCTGCTGTTGGCCGCCGGAGAGTTCGGCGGGGTGGCGGTTGGCGAGGCCGTCCAGATGTACGGTGGCGAGCAGGTCGGCGACGCGTTGGGCACGGGCGGCGCGCGGGAGGTGGCTGAGGGCGGTGGCGATGTTGGCGGCGGCGGTCATGTGCGGGAAGAGCGCGTAGGACTGGAACACCAGGCCGACCGGGCGGCGATGGGTGGGCAGGTTGATGCCGGTGGCGCGGTCGAGCCAGACGGCGCCGCCACAGGCAACGCGGCCGCCGGCGGGGCGGTGCAGGCCGGCGATGCAGCGCAGCAGCGTGGTCTTCCCGGCGCCGGACGGCCCGATGATCGCCAGCAACTCGCCCTTGCCGCAGGAGAAGGCGGCATCGAGCGGGATCGGCCCGCTCTGGTGCAGGGCGACGTGGAGCCCGTCATCCATGGCGGCGGCCAACGCGGCTGGAGATCAGGAAGGTGAGGCCGAGGGCGGCCAGCGACAGCGCCAGCAGGAGGGCGGACATCGCGCCGGCGGCGGCCGTGTCGAAGGCCTGCATGCGGTCGTAGATGGCGATGGCGACGGTACGGGTCTCGCCGGGAATGCTGCCGCCGACCATCAGGACCACGCCGAATTCGCCGAGCGTGTGGGCGAAAGTGAGGACGAGGCCGGTGACGATGCCTGGCCAGGCGAGCGGCAGTTCGATCCGCCACAGCACCAGCAGCGGGGAGAGGCCGGCGCAGGCCCCGGCCTCGCGGATGTCACGCGGGATGGCCGCGAAGCCGCGCTGCATCGGCTGGATGGCGAAGGGCAGGTTGGCGATGACGGAGGCGAATAGCAGGCCGGCGAAGCTGAACGCCAGCGGGTGGCCGAACAGCGCCTGCCACGCCTGCCCGAGCGGCGCGGTGCTGGTGAAGGCGACGAGGAGGTAGTAGCCGAGGACCGTCGGCGGCAATACCAGCGGCAAAGCGAGTGCCGCTTCGACGAAGCTGTGGCCGCGGAACTCATGCACGGCCAGCATCCGCCCACAGCCGATGCCGATTGGCAGCAGGACGAGCACGGTCAGCGCGCCCAGTTCGAGCGAGAGGAGGAGGGCGGTCCAGTCCAACCCGTCAGACCGCTTCGCTGGTCAGCGTGAAGCCGTAGCGCTCCAGGACGAGGCGGGCCGGGCGGGTGCGCAGATAGGCGTAGAAGGCGCGCGCGGCGGGGCCGGCGTCGCGCATCAGGACCATGCGCTGGCGTAGCGGGGCGTGGAACTCGGCGGGCAGAAGGGCGGAACGGCCGCGCGTGGCCACCGCCGGCGCCAGGGCCAGCGACTGCGCGATGATGCCGCCCTCGGCCGCGCCGGAGGTGGCGAATTGTGCGGCCTGGGAGACGTTTTCGCCGAGCACGAGCAGTGGGCGCAGTGCGTCCCACAGGCCTTGTCCCTTGAGCGCCTGCTCGGCGGCGCGGCCGTAGGGGGCGTGTTCGGGGTTGGCGATGGCGAAGCGGCGGATGCGGCCGGCGGCGAGGGCGGTGCGCAGGCCGGCGAAATCGGCGTCGACGGCGAGCGGCGAGCCGGTGGGGGCGAACAGGGCAATCCGGCCCTCGGCGTAGAGCGCGCCGCGATCGCGGGTGCGGCCGGCATCGGCGAGTTGGAAGACGAACCCTTCGTCGGCGGAGAGGAACAGGTCGAACGGCGCGCCCTGCTGCAACTGGCGGGCGAAGTTGCCGGAGGAGCCGAAGGTGAGTTGCACGGCGTGGCCGGTTTCGGCGCGGAAACGGGTGGCGATCTCTTCCAGGACGAAGCCGAGATCGGACGCCGCGGCGATGCGGGCGGTGTCTGATTGGGCGTGGGCTTGGCCGGCCGCGATCAGGCCGAGGCCGGCGAGCAGGGTACGGCGGGGAAGGGCAGGCTGGGTCATGGCGGATTTCGTTATGTCCAATCGGACATATCGCAGGAGGCGGGTGCGGCCGTCAAGCCGGGGGGGCATGCGGGCAGGGGAATCGGGTGAAACCTTCACGCGGCTACCAAGCTTGCCAGGAAGTCGTCATCCCATGCGGCAATCTTCCGCCTGAGGCGCCGCGAGTCCTTG